>MFSE01000011.1 GCA_001784805.1 Candidatus Moranbacteria bacterium RIFOXYA12_FULL_35_19 | reverse complement strand
AGCCAAACCCTTGGGACCTTCTCCAGCCCCAGGATGCGATGAGCCGACATCGAGGTGCCAAACCCCTCCGTCGATATGGACTCTTGGGAGGGATCAGCCTGTTATCCCCGGGGTAACTTTTATCTGATGATCTTCTGCGCATCTATATGCGACAGTCGGTTCACTAACTTCTACTTTCGTAACTGATCGACTAATGAGTCTTGCAGTAAAGCTGGCTTATGCGTTTGCACGACGAGTCCGATTTCCATCCGGACCTAGCCAACCTTTGTAAACGCCTCCGTTGCCATTTAGGAGGCGACCGCCCCAGTCAAACTACCCACCAGGCACTGTCCCCGGACTGGTATGAATAACCAAGACTTTATAATTTTTTGTGAACCGCAAATACGATAATTACAACTTCATATCTAATCCTAATAATTTTCATTATCATATTTTACGGCACAAATTATAAGTCAAAGTAACTCATAACAGCCCAGGGTTAGAATTTAAAATTATACAGAGTGGTATTACACTTTTGGCTCCATCTCGACCAGAGTCGAAATTTCACAGCCTCCCACCTATTCTAGGCAGCACGATCTCAAATTCAATACCAAGTTGTAGTAAAGCTCCACGGGGTCTTTTCGTCTTGCTGCAGGTCGACGGCATCTTTACCGCCATTGCAATTTCACCGAGCTCTTCGTTAAGACAGTTACCAAGTCGTTACGCCTTTAATGCGGGACAGAATTTCAATTCGTTTGATCGCTTTCGCGAAAATTCAGACTATATCTTCATCTTGCCAAAACACTTAGGAGTTCTGCTTTTTTATATTTCCTTTTTCCATACCCATTCATCTTATAAGCTAAATCAATAACCTCTTTAAGACCAACGGGATTGAGATGTTTCATTTGAGCTATTTTTTCACAAATTTTCGAAAAAATTTCAAAATCTGCTTTCTTGTTAGTCATCAAAGGAAATTTTCTAAAATGAGGAATGATTTTTTTCCGCAAATCACCAATGTTTCTTGTTTCATATTTATAGCATTGATCGTTTTTGCAAAAACGAATACTGCCACAATCGAAAAATTTTTGAATCATTTTCAAAATTTCCAAACTGCGCATATTTTGTCCGATTGAAAAACTCGGACGAACCTCAATTTTAGTTTTGAGCTTTTCTCGAAAGTTGAATGATACTGAAAAGCATCCTTCACCATCAATAAAGCCGGAAACATAAGAAGCAAAATCCATATGTTTTTTTGTTCGACAAGAGCTGACGTATTACCCGCGAATAAATATTGCGCGAGTCTCAGCTTTCGCTTCAGTCGTTACAGGTCTTACTATAAAATAATTATAGCAAGTTCCCACGGTATTACCATATCCATAGTTCTTTAGGATTTAGGTTTCACCGTTATTAGTCAGATTTCTAATGTCATATCGCTACAACATACAGGCAAATATCTGTCGTCATTACCTGTCAAGGAATTTCGCTACCTTAGAACGATTATAGTTATCGCTGACGTTCACTGGCGCTTCGGGGATTGGCTTGCACCGCTCCCGTTAACGTTCCAGCACTGGTCAGGCGTCAGCCCCTATACTTCCCCTTACGGGTTTGCAGAGACCTGTGTTTTTGGTAAACAGTCGCTTGATATCTTTAGCTGCGGCCCGATTTGCATCGGGCAGTCCATATCCCTAAGTTACGGACGCTATTTTGCAGAGTTCCTTAACGAAGGTTCACTCGTTCACCTTAGGCTACTCGCCCAGTCTACCTGTGTCGGTTTTAGTACGGTTCTAATATTATTAATCTTAGAAGCTTTTCTCGATACCCTGCTCATTTTTGTTCTCCCGATTTGCATCGGGATTCCAGAAATATCTTAATGTATTGCTAAACGGATTTGCCTGTTTAGCCATTTCAATATTTCTACCAAAATCCAATAATCGGCAAAAACTACTAGGATACGTCACTCCATCGAATAATATTAAAGTCACGGAATATTAACCGTGTGTCCATCGACTACGCCTTTCGGCCTCGCCTTAGGCCCGACTAACCCTGAGATGATTGACATTGCCCAGGAAACCTTAGACTTTCGGTGTCGGGGGTTCTCACCCCAATTGCGGTTACTCGTTCCAGCATTCTCACTTCCATACACTCCAGCCTCGCTCACGCTCGACCTTCAGCGCATATGGAACGCTTCCCTACCGAATTCCCTACGAATTACGAATAACTACGGTACGAATATACGAATTACGAATAATTTTTTACTCGCATTTCGCACATTCGTACATTCGTACAAATTCGTAATTCGTAGAGAATTCCCGCATCTTCGGTACTATGTTTGAGCCCCGTTGAATTTTCGGCGCAAAGTCTCTAGACTAGTGAGCTGTTACGCACTCTTTAAAGGATGGCTGCTTCTGAGCCAACCTCCTAGATGTATAAGAAACTTTACTTCCTTTACCACTTAACATAGATTTTGGGACCTTAGATTGCGATCATGGGCTTTTTCCCTTTTGTGCTCCGAGCTTAGCCCCGGAGTACTGACTGCTTGAATAATTACTTCGGAATTCGGAGTTTGGTTGAGAATCCTATGGCGAACCACGAATTCTCATTCAGTAGCTCTACCTCCAAAGCATAGTTTTCAAACGCTAGCCCTCAAGCTATTTCGGGAAGAACCAGCTATCGCCAAGCTCGATTGGAATTTCTCCTCTATTCACAAGTCATCCCCCAGTGTTGCACGGCTGGTGGGTTCGGGCCTCCTCCCGATTTTACTCGGGATTCACCCTGCTCATAAATAGCTCGCCTGGCTTCGGGTCTAGTCCATGCCATTAAGTTCGCCCGTTAAGGCTCGCTTTCACTACGACTCCGCAACATAAAGTTGCTTAGTCAACGACATAGAACTAACTCGCTGGATCGTTCTACAAAAAGCACGCCATCACCCCGCCGAGGCGGGGCTCTGACTCTTCGTTAGCATATGGTTTCAGATACTATTTCATCTCCCTCATCGGGATACTTTTCACCTTTCCCTCACGGTACTTGTTCGCTATCGATCTCATACTATATTTAGCCTTGGAGCTATAGTGGCCCCGGATTCAGACGGGATTTCACCGGTCCCGCCTTACTTGAGAATAATTTCATAAAATATATTTCATTTTCACATACAAGGCTTTCACTTTCTGTGGCCGCTCTTTCCAGAGACGTTTTGCTAATAAAATATAAATTACCCCGATTAAACGAGTACAACTATCTCGCAACACCGCATCCCGAAGGATACGGTTTAGGCTTTTCCCCGTTCGCTCGCCACTACTTGGGGAATCTCAATTGATGTCTTTTCCTCCGGCTAATAAGATGTTTCAATTCGCCGGGTACGCCATATCATCCTATGAATTCAGATGATATTAACCCATTCTTCACTTTATCCAGAAATTTTGCTATTAAAATAAACTTGCAAATTTTTAATTTAAAATTTTTAATTTTTAAACAATTTTAAATGTTTTAATTTCTAAATTTAAAAATTAGAAATTAAAATTTATTTGAAAATTGTAAATTGAAAATTGTAAATTACATTCTGAACGAAGTGAAGAATGGGTTGGGTTATCCCATTCGGAAATCTCCGGATCAAAGGTTGCTCGTCACCTCCCCGAAGCTTATCGCAGACTGCTACGCCCTTCATCGCTAGTATGAGTCAAGGCATTCACCATATGCATTATGTATTACCGCTCTTAATTTTTTGTTAGCAGTTAGCAATTACTAAATAAATATTGCTAACTTATTTAAACTTTTACTTATTGCATTTTTACCTACATACTCAACATTTCTTGCTTAAAAAATGTTGAGTGACTAATCGATAAATTCAATTTCGTTTCCGCCATCAGCTTAAAACTAAATTTACGATTAAGACCTTGCTTCACTAAATACGGCAAACTGCCGAAACTGCCAAAAGCAGAATTATTCAATGAAGCTATTTAATTGTCAAAGTTCCTTTAATGCGGAAATAATTTTATATAAAGTCTTTACATAAAATTATTTCGGCATTATTTTATTTTTATTCATATTTCGTATTTCGTACATTCGTACTAATTCGTAATTCGTAAGTAATAAAAAAAACCGCTCTTGGCGGGATTAAAACAAATTCAAAAACAAAAGTTTCACCCGCTTTTTTTATTTAAATTTATAGCTAGTTTTATCATCAAGTGCTCCTTAAGAAATTATTCTCTTTTTTGAATAATTTTTGAAGGATTATTTTGGAACTTTTTACGCCCTATCATAATAGCAAACTAAAAAAATCTGTCAAGCGCTTATGGACTTTGAAAGATTATCTTGTAAATCGCCCCTTTATTCTTAAAAATAATAGGGAATTTGAACTTTCTAGAGTATTCTTATTTCTTTTCTAAAAACCTCCCTGTCGTTTTTTATTGAAAAATCATTTTTATATTTTTTTCCAGAAACAGTCGTAACTTCCATATTATAATCGCCAGCATTAAGAATTAAAAAATATCTTCCTTTCTCATCAGTTATGGTTCGTACTTTCAGCTCACCATTTATTCTATCGGTAATTTTTATTGTTGCAAAAACTTCCGGCTTTCCCTTTTCATTAATTATCGTTGCCCATCCATCACCTCTACTTATAACATAACCAATAGCCATACTCGCCAAATAAACTCCGCAGATTCCGTAATTCAACAAGTTTTGATTTAAAATTAAGATTCCAAAACTGAAAATTACACCGCTAAACAAAAAGACATACATCAATATTTTTTTAATTTTAAATATTTTTTGGATTTTTTCATAATTTTCCTTATCTAGTTTCATTGGCACATCTTCTTTCACAATATCGTATTTTTCCACTCGGATTTTTTCTCCGTCATATTGATTAGAATAAAAAATATTGCTACCTAAGACAGATGATTTAAATTTATAACCTTCTTTTTCAATTTTTAAATAATACTCTCCGGGAGAAACCAGAAAATTATAAGCGCCTTCTTTATCAGTAATCCTAGAATCAATCTTTCTATCTTCACTATTATAGATAGAAACAGTCGCCAAAAAAATTGGTTTTCCTGAATTATCATCAAAAACCACCCCCCAATCCTTTTTGCGTTTAACAAAAAACCCGGAAATAAATGACCAAATACTTCGAAATAGCGCCCATATATAATTGAAGTTTGGTAATTGAGAAGAGATAGTTAGAGCGGAAGCAGATAAGCCAAGCGTTGAAACAACAGCCATTTTTTTCTTATTTTCTTCCACTACTATTTTAGCCTTCGCGATTCTTTCCATTGATTTATTTTTAAATTCTTTAAAAACATCCTTTTCTTTTTTATTTTTAATTTCTGTAAAATTATTTTTTAATTGAGAGTCTGTATTGGAATTATTTTTTTCCTGAAAATCATTTATTTCTTGAAAAAGGTCTGATTTTTGGAAATCATCCACCAAATTATGAAGAAAATCAACAGAAGCTTCTATATCATCACCAATAGCACAGTTAGAAGTTTTTCCCGTTTTTTCATCCGACCATTCGGAATAATCATAATCGCCTTCTCCTTTAAATCTGGCTTCGATTTTATATTCAAAATAATCATCAAGTGAACCAATATTCAAAACTATCTCGCCATCTTTGTTAATTTCCTTATTATTAAATTCCACCTTATCTTGTTTACTAGTTTGGACATTTTCAATTTTTATTTCCAAATCTATTTCTTCATTTTCATATTCATCTTCTATGTTTATTTTCAATCTCAAAGAATTACACAACCCTTCAATAGATCCTATTTCTATCAAATCTTTCGAACAAATGTCCGTTCTAATTTCAGCCTCTTGCGAATAATCTGTTTCCGCTATATCATTTCTCGCTTTAACCTTAAAAACATATTCTTGCCCGCATCTCAAATCTTCTGATGTCCAGCTATTTTCTATAATCCAACCGGAACCCTCATCAGTGGTAACATTTTTGGCATAATATTGTGTTATGGTCGAATTGGAATTTTCGCTCCAAGAAATTTCAATTTGATCATCTGATTGGCTTTCTTTTTCCGGTTTTCCTGGAATATTTAAATCATCAATGGCAAAGTTAGCTGTCACAGAAATATCGTCAGTGACATTTGTGTCAGTTCGAACAGCAGTCAAGACGTCATCGGACCAATCAACAAAGTGATAACCTTCATCAGAAAAAGCCGTAACTTCTGTGCCATCTTCGCCATATTCAATTGCTTGTAGAGTATCGCCCTCAATTGTTCCGTTAGCACCGGCGGAATAAGTAGCTGTGTAATTGTTGATTGTATATTCCGCTGTTACTGTTAAATCAGTGGTAATATTATCATAGGTAACATCCCAACCGACAAAAGCATAGCCGGTTCTTTCTGGATCAGTGGGTGAAGTGGCAGATCCACCATGATTAACTTCTTCTACTTTCAATTCAGTGGTGTCATAATCTTGGAATGTGACGGCGTGAGTATCAATCGCAAAACTAGCCATAACAGACAAATCAGCAGTAATGTTAGTATCCGTTCGGCTGGTTGTAAGCACACTATCTGACCACTCTATAAAATGATAATTAGCATTTGGAATCGCTGTTACTTCTGTTCCGTTTTCGCCATGAGCCACTGATTGCGGAGTATCGCCGTCGATTGTTCCGTTGGCACTGGCCGAATAAGTGAGGGTATAAAAAACAATTTCTTCTGTTATTTCTACATTCACCGATTCCTCCTCTAATAATACATAGCCCATCCCACCGGGATCTATCCCAAATGTCCTAATTTCAAAAATATAGGTACCGGAATTAGCTGGGTTAGTATCAATGATATTGCTATCAAAAGTAATTTCTATATTGCTACCAATAGCTACATCGCCCTCAACAGCAATCTCAATTATTCCTTCGAAAACTCTGGCATAATAACCACCAATCGGATCATACCCAATGGTTGCATTATTGCCATCGATTGTGAAACTAGTAATATTATCTCGAATATCCGCTATATCATCTAAACTAAATTCAGTTGCTGGAGCTATATTTATAACCCCTAATAGCGAAATATCTTCTTCGACGATAAAACTTATTTGCGCTTCGCCAGTAGCTTCATTTTCAATTGTATTTTCTAAAAAAACTGCTTCGTCGGTAAAAGCTTTGCTAATATTTTCATCTATCCCAATTTCAAAAAAGATCACCGTCAAAACAATAAAAATAATTATTTTTAAAAATATAGCGCTAGAATTTATTTTCATCTCATTTGACTTTACTTACTCTAAAAAAATTCCTCAATTGTAATGTTTTACTTTATTATATTACTTTTTTGTGAAAAATACAAAACATTATAGGCTCGCAAAAAATTAACCAAATAACTTCGTACTTAGATATTTTTCCCCTCGATCGGGAAAAATCATAACAATTCGACCGTTTTTTATTTTTTTAGCAATTTCAAGAGTTGCCAACATCACTGCTCCGCTCGACATTCCCGCAAAAATTCCTTCGCGCCTAGCTAACTGCCGAGCCATCGCAAAAGCTTTTTCGCTTTCCACTGTCACGAATTCATCAATCTTTTTCTCATCATACAATTTTGGCACAATCGCCTCCTCCATATTTTTGAGTCCTTGAATATAGTGGCCTTTGTGCGGATAGGCGCAAACTATTTTTATTTTGGGATTCATTTTTTTGAGATATTCTCCCACCCCCATAATTGTTCCCGAGGTTCCAATCGAAGAAACAAAATAATCTATCTTTCCATTCATATCTTGCCAAATTTCTTTGGCAGTCGCCCCGTAGTGCGCCAGCTTATTATTCTTGTTGGAAAATTGATCCGGCATAAAATATTTCTGGGGATTTTTTTTGACCATCTCGCGCGCTTTCAAAATTGCTCCGTCCGTTCCTTTTTTTGGATCAGTTAAAATTATTTTCGCTCCATAAGCTTTGATCATTTTTTGCCTTTCAACCGAAACTGCCGAGCTCATCACAATTTCCACAGAATAACCCAGAACTGTTCCAATCATCGCCAAACCAATGCCGGTATTGCCGGAAGTCGGTTCAATAATAGTTTTCTTTTTTGTCAGCTCTCCATTTTTTACCGCTTCACGAATCATCTTCAGCGCGATTCTGTCTTTGATGCTTCCGCCGGGGTTAGCCCCTTCTAACTTAGCAAAAATTTCAATTTTTTTATTTAAGCCGAAATTATTTATTCTTACCATCGGCGTATTGCCAATTTGCTCTAAAATATTTTTGTACATCATAGAATTAAATTATTTTTAAAATTAAAAAATCTCGAGTATCTCGAGAAATATTGTTTAGTTTATATTTGAAAGTTATTTCGCTAACAACAAAAATTTCTCGAACATATTTTTTCGAGACAACAGCATTTTGCCTGCATTGTTCTTTCTTGTTTTTGTTGCATATTTTTAATCTGTAATTTCTTCTTCATCGACGAGCGTATTTATCTCGTCATTAGAAATATCTGCTTCTTCATCAGCTGAAACTTCTTCCCCTTCTTCATTGGAAGCATCCGCCTCTTCTCCAGTTTCTTCTTCCTCCTCTTCAATTGGATTTTCTAATAAGTATTGCTCCGGATCATTACATTCCACTTCCTGTTCTATTTTAGTTTCTTCATCACATAATATTTCTCCGCATTCCTTTTCATTTTCTTCACAAGTCATCGGGTCACAAGTTTCATCCGTCTGGGGATCACACAATGGAATTTTTCCCGCATTTCTTTGCCTGATTTTATAATACCAAATATCGCTTTCTGGATCCCCTGTGCAAGCCTCACCTTCCACTATTGATTCTGGGTCACACTCCCAAACAAAACAAGCTTCCGTCTCCGGATCGCAATCCGCTTGAGATTCAATAATATAATCTTTCCTAATCACTATTCGCCAATAAGTCATTGCCACTGATCCAGCTAGCAAGAGGAAAAAAACTATGAAAAATATTTTACTTTTTTTATCCATTGTTTATTTTTAACTTATCCTATACCTTTATCTTACCATGCTCAAATTTTTCGTCAATTGATAATTTTTCTTATTTTATCTTCTCAATTTCTTCCAAAAGAGCTGAGAGAATTTGATCTTCCTTGACTGATTTTATCACTTTGCCTTTGACAAAAATAGCGCCCATTCCTTTTCCACCCGCCACTCCAATATCTGCTTCACGCGCTTCCCCAGGGCCATTAACTACACAACCCATCACCGCAATATGAATATCCTTGTTCATATTTTTCACCGCCTCTTCCACTTTTTTGGCTAAATTTATCAAATCAATTTGTGTTCTTCCGCAAGTTGGACAACTAGTAACTGTCACACCTTTTTTTCGTTTTTCTAAAGATTTCAAAATTTCCCAAGCCACACCAATTTCTTCTACTGGATCAGCTGTCAGAGATACTCGAAGCGTGGCGCCGATTCCGTCATAAAGCAGAATTCCCAAACCAATTGATGACATAATTGTCCCGCGAAAAATCGTTCCCGCTTCTGTCACTCCAATATGTAATGGATAATTGACTTTTTTGGAAAGCAAGCGATAAGCTTCCACTGTTCTTTTGATATCTGAAGCCTTGAGCGAAATTAAAATATCCTTAAAATTATAGCGTTCTAAAATTTTAATATGCCTCATGGCTGATTCCACCATCCCTTCGGCAGTTACTTTGTTTTTATATTTCTTAAGAATTTCTTTTTCCAATGATCCGCCGTTTATTCCAATTCGAATTGGAATTTTTTTCTTCTTGCACGCCATAACGACCGCTTTCACTTTTTCTTCTGAACCAATATTCCCAGGATTAATTCTGATTTTATCAATTCCTTGCGCCACTGCTTCCAGTGCTAATTTATAATCAAAATGAATATCCGCTACTAATGGAATATGAATTTGTTTTTTTATCTTAGAAATTGCCCTAGCCGCTTCCATATCAAGCACTGCTACACGCACAATTTCACAACCCACTTTTTCCAAAGCCAAAATTTGTTTGACTGTTGCCTTCACATCTCGCGTATCAGTATTGCACATTGACTGCACTCGCACCGGATTATTTCCGCCCAATTTATATGGTCCAACTTTCACAACACTTGAAATGTATTTTTTCATATTCTTTTGTTGTCATCCTGAACTTGCCGTGCCTCGCCGGCAGGCAGGTTTCAGGATCTCTTATTAATTATTCAGTTAAATTATTATATCAAGAAAATTAGTAAAAATAAAGGGCGGAATATCATCACTGTGATAACCGCCCCAAAAAAATAAAACTGATTAAAAAATAATCAAGTAACTTTTTTTAAAAAAGCTCTGGGACGGATTTCCTGATTATTTCCGCGTTGGGATGTCTCCCGATTTGAGAATAAAAATCATCCGCATACACCCCCTCACCGCCCTTGATTAAGCTTGCAAGATGGCTAATTTGCTCCTGATCTTTTTTTTCAATGGCGCTTGATAAAGCATCAGTTATTGAACAATTACGAACACGACATGTCATGTAGCACCTCCTGTAATAATAGTTATTTTTTAAAAAAATCATTCAGAGAGCCGAGCGTTGCGACTCCCCGCCAAAAAACTAATTTTCGTGGAATAATTCTGGAACATTTTTTTGGATGAATCTCTGCACATACTCATCCAAGCTTGTGAATTCCTCCCAAAAAAAATATCACCTTATTTCCTACTAAACCTAGCATAATGCAGGAATAATTTCAAATTAGATATCTAGTTATCCAAAGACAATAGCAAAAAGTTCTTGCTATTTATCTTAAGTCAAAAAAAACAATCCCGAAAAAATCGAGATTGTCTCTCAAGAATATGCTTGAATTAAATTGGACTTACTTATGATTTTCTGTAATTTCTTCTCGCAATTTTCTCAAAATTGCAGCTGCCTCATCGCGTCCGCCAAGACCAAAAGCTAAACCTCCGGCCAAGGCCAACATCGCCACTATTCCGATAAAAATTGTGCTCACGAGAGATGGGGCTATTCCCAACTGGATGAAAGCCGCAAAAATTCCAAAAATTACTATCGCCCATTTGGAAATTGTTGCCAAAAGCGTAGCCGACATTATTCCTGCCGCCCGTGTGCTTCCTTTGACAATACCGTAAACAAAATTTCCCAAAAGCATTACTGCTCCCAAGATAACTACGGCCACTATCACATTTGGAATGTAAAGCAGGATGCTATTTAGAAAATTAGTCACCTGATCAAGCTTCAAAATATCCGCTGCTGCCATTAGAAAAACTAGCACCAAAAACCATTTGACAAGATTGCCGAAAAAAACAGAGATAGAAAGATGAATTTCGTTTCCATAAATTCTTTCGCTTAAACCAATTTTTTCCGCCGCTTTGTCAACTCTAAGAGCTTTCATAAATTTTTCCGCTAATTTTCCAATTGATATAGCAATTATCCAACCGGCTAAAAGCACTAGCAGAGCGCCAATTAGAGCTGGAAGAAAATTAATCAACCTTTCTCCAAGTCCAATCAGAGATGTTGTGATGGCTTCTCCCCAAGTTTGTACTCCATTCATAAGTGTCCACCTCCTTCCAGTTTTTTATTTATATCTACTTCTATTATATACTATTTTAAACTTTGCCACAATTTTTTTCTCCAGCCAAACCAAAGCAATGCGATGCTTATCAAACTTAAGATTCCAAAAATTATCAACTTCCAGTTCGGGGAAAATTTTTTGATATTTTTTTCATTGACAGCTCTTATTTCAATAATACTGTTTTCAGTTTTTGATTCAGTTATTTCTATGTTTTTTTGAAAATCTTGATTTTGATATTTGAAAGTCAATGTATGTGCTCCAATTTCAATATTTCGAAAAACCACAATTCCGTCTTTGTCAGTAATTGCACTTTGTGGTTCAGAATGAATAGTCACCGGGATTCCAGAAATCGGATTATCTTGACTATCGATAATTCTAAATTTTACCTCAACAAGAATTTTTTTGTCTTTCTGTTCTTGATTTGAATTTTCTGAATTTTGATTCTCATTTTCATTCTCATTAGACATTGATTCGTTATCGCTGTTTGCAAATGAAGAATTGATTCTTTGAGTTTTGTTAGTTATAACAGAATATATTTTACTAGAATCTTCGCTGTCGTTTCTATCCTCTGAATATATTTTGAAGAAATATTTAGTTTCAGGAGTAAGATTTTTCAAAATTATTTTATGCTTTTTTTCTTTTTCATTATCACTTTTTTTGCTATCTAGATCATCCCTTGATTTTCCATATTTAACTTTGGAGTCAGCGTTATTATTAGTTTTCCAGCTAATAGTAATGGTGGTATCGGTGGCGGTATATTTTATATTACTTAAATCTAACTCATCAGTATCAGAAGAATCTTCTTCATTTTCATTGGTAGTATCAATGGCAAAACTCGCGCTCACAGAAATATCTTCTGTCACATTAGTATCCGTTCGACTGGCGGTGAGTACACTATCCGACCAAGTGGTGAAATGATAATTAGCATCTGGCACAGCCGTCACTTCTGTTCCATTTCCGCCGTGAGTAATTGTTTGTGGAGTGGTGCCAGAGATTGTTCCATTAGCGTTGGCGGAATAAGTGAGGGTGTGTTCACTTAAATTCCAAATAGCAAAAACAGTGATATTAGTAATAACTGGTGTGGCATCGGTAAATTCTGTGCCGTTGCCATCTGATTGAGTGTTCCATTCGGAAAAAGTGTAATTAGTTCGGGTTGGTG
>MFSE01000010.1 GCA_001784805.1 Candidatus Moranbacteria bacterium RIFOXYA12_FULL_35_19 | reverse complement strand
TAACTAAACGCAAAGGTATGACATTTCTATTTAATTTTGACAAGATTATAAAAATATTTGACAAGTATCTCAAAAAATGCTACTTTTCTTTATTGTCCTTTAAAATGCTTATTATTTTATCATAAATCATAAAAGAAAATTTAGGAGGTGTACAATGAAAAATTCACAAATTGCTCTTGCGCGTACAATTCTTGGTGCGGATTTTATCCAGCCCGAAGAAGTTTCTGAATCCAGAAAACTTACCTACAGCAGTAAATTACTTAAACATTTTACCGAAACATTTCCTTCTGAGGAAATACTTCAGTGGCTTTGTAAAAATGGCTTTATATTGATAGCAGGACCGTTCATCCCAATGTCGCTTCTGGAAGTTCGCGAAATTAACACCCAGCTTTTTTTTGCAAAGTCGGGCGGATGGTATGAGGAACAGAAGGAAAATTTTTCGCGGAACGACAAAGTAATGGCAGAATGGTTGATGCTTCGTAAGGGTGTCATACGAAATTCTGTGGGTGGTAAAACATGGAAAGAACAGCAAAAATTTCTTGCCGAAATGGAATATGTTCCTAATATCGCTGAAGCAGTATGGGGTGAAACTACTTATAAGGAAGTCCGCAATGATTGGCTGTTTCCTAGTATTTATGCCAGGACTTCTTCTATATACTCGAATGGCCACCATGTCCACTTCGGCGATTCGGAAGATGGTGGTGTTGATGTCGGCGGTCGCTATGATTTTGAATGCTACAGTAGTATTGGTCTAACATCTGCTCGGAAATGAAACTTTTTTGAATTTATTAAGCCTTAGGTATTTTTATCTAAAACTTATTTTATTCTAAATGTATTTTCTCCGAAAACTTTTTCAGGGCATCAGCTAATAGCGGATGCCCTTTTAATTTTGGATCGAGCTTAAGAATTTCCTGGGCTTCCGCGCGGGCGAATTTGATGAGTTTGACATTACTCAAATGTTCCATGGCAATGTCGGGTAAACCTGATTGCAATGTCCCAAAAAATTGTCCCGGACCACGCAATTTTAAATCAGCTTCGGAAATTTCAAAACCGTCATTGGTTTTTTCTAATATTTTCAAACGCGTAGGTACGAGTGTAGGTACGGAGGTGGGTACGGAATTTTCTGCAGTGAAAAGAAAACAATAGGATTGTTCTGTTCCACGGCCGACGCGTCCGCGAAATTGATGCAGTTGAGTTAACCCAAAGCGCTCCGAATTTTCAATGAGCATTACAGTGGCATTGGGAATGTCGATGCCGACTTCCACTACGGAAGTGGAAACTAAAATATCAATTTTTTTGTCAGAGAAATCTTTCATAACAGTTTCTTTTTCTTTAGCTTTTAACTTTCCGTGGAGAAGCCCCAGCTTAAATTCAGGAAATATTTCGCGCGATAATCTTTCATGCTCGGCTTTGACCGCTTTGACATCAACCATAGATTCAGAAAGGGATTCTTCAATAAGTGGCAAAATGACAAAAATTTGTCGCTTTTTTTTGATTTCGCTTTTTATAAATTCATAAATCTTATTTCTTTCACTAGGTGTAATAATTTTGGTTATAATGGGTTTTCTGTTTTTTGGCATTTCGTCGAGAATTGATAGATCTAAGCTACCAAAAAAAGCGATAGCTAAAGTTCTTGGAATTGGCGTAGCAGTCATAGTCAACAAGTGAGGCACTCGTTGCGCGGACTCACGTGGACTAGACGCGGATTCTCGCGGAATATTTTGTTGCAATGTGGCGCGTTGAGTGACGCCAAAACGGTGCTGTTCGTCAATAATAACCAAAGCTAAATTTCCAAATCTTACATCTTTTTGAATTAGAGCATGCGTTCCAATAACAAGATTTATTTTTGCGTTTGCTATATTTTTCAATAAATATTCTCTGCCGTTTTTTTTATTTTTTAAAATTTTTTCATTGAAAATTGATTGAAAATTGAAAATTGAAAATTGAAAATTATTAATCTTGCGATAAGAATTAGTTAGAAGGGCTATATTTATTCCATAATCTTTGAATATTTCACAAAAACTTTCAAAATGTTGTCTGGCCAAAACCTCGGTGGGTGCCATAATCGCCGTTTGATATCCAGCGGAAATTGTTTGTAGCACAGAAATAGCAGAGACAATTGTTTTGCCTGATCCAACATCACCATTGAGCAATCGATTCATTGGGCGCGGTTTTTCTAAATCCTTTAGAATTTCAAAAGAAGCTTTTCTTTGGGCGTTAGTTAATTTGAAAGGCAAGTGGCTCACAAAATTTTGGATTAGTTTTTCATCAAATTTTATGCCAGTAGAATTTTTTTCTGCAAATTCTTTTTTTATCTGAATGGTTTTGAGTTGCACTAAAAACATTTCCTGAAAAGCCATTCTTTTTTGGGCGCGAATCAATTTTTCTTTTGAATCTGGAAAATGAATTTGGCTAAGAGTGGTATAAATATCATAAAGATTATATTTTTTTCTAATTTCAGCCGGCAAAATGTCAATTAAGACATCCGATGTCCACTTGGACATCGGATGTCCAAGTGGTTCTAAGAGCATTTTCATTTGCCAGCGGATCCATTTGGAAGTGATGCCGGAAGTTTGCGGATAAACTGGAATGAGTCGTCCCGTGTTAGTCATATCGCGAGAGGATTTTTCCCAAGCAGGGGAGTTCATGGAAAATTTTTTGCCGTCTAAAATTAATTTTCCGGACAATCTCACTTCAACTCCTTCTTTTAGAGTTTCTAAAATAAAAGGTTGATTAAACCACACGGCTTTCAGGGGAATGTTATTTTCAGTCTCGATAATGATTTCTACTATGCTCATTTTTCGGCGGAAAATTCGGTTGAGTTTGGTTTTTATAATTTTTCCCTCAACGGTAATAACTTGATTCAAATAATCTTCGGAGATTGAAACAATTTGGGAAAAATCATCATAACGAAAAGGAAAATAAAATAAAAAATCCTTCATCGTAAAAACCCCGAGTTTTTCCAAAACTCGAACATATTTCGGCGTAATGCGGGGAATGGATTTTAGAGGCAGGTTTAAATTGACCATGCATTAAGTATAAAGTATTATGTATAAAGTATAAAGTGCTGTAAAATAAGTAGTTATAAAGTTAATAAAATAGGTATTATGACAAAAAACAAATCTATTGGTATATTTGATTCCGGTTTTGGGGGACTGGATATTATGAAAGGTATTGTAAAAGAATTGCCGAATTATAATTTCATATATTTAGGAGACACAGCTAGAGTACCGTATGGAGTGCGTTCTGAAAAAGTTTTATATAAATTTACCAAACAAGCAGTAGATTTCTTGTTTAAAAAAAAATGCGAAATTATAATTTTTGCTTGTAATACTGTTTCTAGTAATGCTCTTCGAAAAATTCAGAAAAAATATATTCCAAAGTATTATCCTGGGAAAAAAGCACTGGGCGTTATTATTCCGGCAGTGGAATTGGCAGTGCAAAAAACAAAAAACAAAAAAGTGGGAGTTATTGCAACCTTAAGAACGGTGGAATCGAAATCTTTTTTAAGAGAATTTTCAAAAATTGACAATAATATAAAAATTTTTCAAAAAGATTGCCCTCTTTTGGTTCCGATTATAGAAGCGGGAGAAATTAAAACTGAAAAAATTAATGAAGTTCTAGAAAACTATCTAAAGCCTTTAATTGATAAAAAAATAGACACACTGATTCTTGGATGCACTCACTATGGGATATTGAAAAATAAAATCAAAAAAATTATAGGAAACAATATAAAAATAATTGTTGAATCTGATATTGTTGCAAAAAAACTCAAGGATTATTTAAGAAGGCATCAGGAAATTGAGAAAAAAATAGGACGAGAAAAGAAAAGAATTTTTTATTCTACTGGCTTGGTGAAAAAATTCGAAATTTTAGGTAAACATTTTTACGGAGAAAAAATAAAAGTTCAGAAAATAAAATTATCTAAAAATTTGTAAAAAATTATTGTTTATAGTAGTGTGGAATAAAGCGCTTATAGGGCTCAGTGGATACCTGCCTCGTCGGCAGGCGGGGAGCGTCTGGTTGCCCGCCTCGCATCGACAAGCAAGCTGTCTTGCGAGTCGAGGCGGGCGGTCCAGAAATATCATTGTCCTCGTAGCTCAGTGGATAGAGCGTCTGGTTGCGGTCCAGAAGGTCGGAGGTTCGATTCCTCCCGAGGACACAAAATGGTGAGAGGTAACACACGATTTATTGTAATAAAATAATTTAAACTACAATAAAAAAGGAGGATAAGCAAATGGGAAAAACAATAGTAAGGGCTATTGCACCAGGTGTAGAGATAAAATTTCCTGATCCAGATGGCAATGTTCCTGTTTTTGCAGATGACGATGATAATAATAAAACAGTAAAAATCGCTATTGCTCCGGGGGCTGAAATGGAATTTCCAGATTTAGATTTTTCGGATGTGGATGTGGAATAAAATTAATTAAATCTGGATAAAATTTTTAAAAGACCCAATTCTTTATTAAAAGAATTGGGTCTCTTCTATTTTATAAACTTTATCTATTTTGTCCGACAGGAGAGTTTGGTCGGATTTGGATATTTTGGGCGGTGATGACTCCAGAGGAATCGTTTTTGCCGTTGACCATTACTTGATTGCCAACGCTTAAATCTGAAATTGATCCGTCAATCGTTTTTCCGATGGTGGTGGAATCGGAAAAATAAACAATTTTTGATCCACCGTCACGAGTTTTGATTGTGATGCTTTTATCATCTTTGGAAATTATCTCTCCATTTTCAAAAGCTCCGCCAGAATTATTTTGACCCATTCTTTGGCCATCCGGTTTTTGACCTTTTTGAAAATCACTATTATTTCCACCGCGAGAAAAATTTTGCGGAGCCATTTTCTTTTTTTGATAAATAGTTCCGCCATAAAAAGAGCCAATGCTGACTAATACCGTTGCAATAATTGCAACGGGGATGATTTTTTTGTTCATATTTTAAATAATTTTCAATTACCAATTTTCATTTTACAATGAATTTTCAATGATTTAATTTCCAAATATCTTATATGTCTATTGAAAATTATTTACTTGAAAATTGAATATTGATTGAAAATTGTGAATTGAAAATTGAAAATTAATTACTCATATCTCAACGCCTCAATGGGACTCAAATTGGCCGCACGACGGGCGGGATAGAATCCAAAAATAATTCCTACTCCCGCACTGACGCCAAAAGCCAGAAGAATTGAAGAC
Source organism: Candidatus Moranbacteria bacterium RIFOXYA12_FULL_35_19 (assembly GCA_001784805.1). Lineage (GTDB taxonomy): Bacteria > Patescibacteriota > Minisyncoccia > Moranbacterales > UBA2206 > UBA2206. The sequence goes on along the minus strand of MFSE01000010.1, from coordinate 40,754 downwards.
AAAGAAATACTGGTTGTGAGGGTGCTTATAAAATGAGTGACTGTCAAAGATGTTATCCAGCCTAAAATAATTCCAATAAATCCACCGAGAAAAGTAAGAACAACTGCTTCTGCTAAAAACTGAAGATTGATGTATATTTTTCGAATACCGACTGCTTTTCGCAAACCAATTTCTCTGGTTCTTTCTGTGACAGTGGTGAGCATCATATTCATAATTCCAATCCCGCCAACCAGAAGTGATATTCCGGCAATAGAAGATAGCAAAATTGTGAAAGTACCCGTGATGCTGGTGGCAGTAGCAAGGATATCATTTTGATTCATAATATTAAAATCAGCATTAGCTGGATCGGAAATTTTATGGCGCGCTAAAAGCAAATCAGAAATTTGTTGTTGGACTATCGCCATAGAATCTTGATCAGTTGCCGCAATTCCAATGTTATTCAAATATTCATTACCGGACAGATAGTGCCGTGCCGTAGTTAGTGGGATATAAACAATGTCATCTTGATTATTAAACCCACTTCCGCCCTTAGCAACTGTCATACCAATTATTTGAAAATCCATTTTATTAATGCGAATCGTTTGTCCAACAGGATCAGCATCAAGCCCAAAAAGGTCATCTCGAGTTGTTGGTCCAATAACTGCAACCTTAGCGGAAGTTTTCATTTGTTGATCACTGAAAAATGATCCAGAATCTATTGTGACACTGCGTACTATTAAATAATCTGCGGTTGTTCCTATAATTTGCGTATTGGTATTATTGCTCCTAGCGGTAATTTGACTGCGTTTTGTTATGGCTGGAGCGACGGATTTTACATTTTCAATTTCGTTTTTAATTGCATCAGCATCTTCAATAGTGAGTGATTGTGCGCTACCTCCGCCCTGACTTACCCCGCCTACTCTTTGAGCACCCGGATTTACCATTATTAAATTTGATCCAATAGCTTCAATATTTTTGGCAATTGAATTTTGTGCTCCTTGACCAATGGCAACAAGTGCAATTACCGAAGCGATTCCAATGACAATGCCCAAAATCGTAAGTCCGGAGCGAACTTTATTTCCCGAGAGCGACCAAAGTGTTTCCTTGAATAAATCTAAAAACATCACCAAATTTACAATTTTCAATGAATTTTCAATTTCCAATGTTTGAAAATTGAATCATTGTAAAATTTATTGTAAATTGATCATTGATTATTGAAAATTATTTAAAAAATTAAATTATCATACTATCTTTTTCTATGGAACCATCTCTTATATATATTATTCTTTTGGCATAGTTAGCGACATCCATTTCATGAGTAATGAGAATTATCGTGTGGCCTTTTTTATTTAATTCTTGCAGAGCTTCCATAACAATCTGGCTGGTTTTAGTATCAAGATTGCCAGTTGGTTCATCGGCTAAAATAATGGCAGGATTGTTGATGAGCGCGCGAGCGATGGCTACTCGTTGCATTTGTCCGCCAGACAATTGATTGGAAAGATTTTGAAATTTATTTTCTTCCATCCCGGCATAACGCAAACATTCTTTGGCGCGCAGTAGGCGTTCTTGAGAGGTGGTTTTGGTATAGAGTAGGGGAAGTATAACATTGCGAAGAACAGTTGTGCGGGGTAAAAGATTGAAAGATTGAAAAATAAAACCAATTTTATTTTTGCGAAGCTCTGAAAGTTCATCATCATTAAGTTTGGAAACTTCGCGATTATCCAAAAAATATTCTCCGCTAGTTGGATTGTCCAGCGCGCCCAAAATATGCATCAGCGTGGATTTGCCTGAACCGGAGGGACCGATGATAGAAACAAACTCTCCCTTAGCAATTTCGAAAGAAACATTATTGAGGGCAATTGTTTCCACCTCGCCGTTTTTATAAATTTTTGTCAGGTTTTTACAAGAGATCATATTATTTTTACATTCCGGGAATTCTTATTCCGCTTTGATTATTTTTAGAGCTTGACGAGTTGGAAGAAGTTGTGGCGCTAGATTTGATTGTTTGGGTGATGACATTTTCACCTTCATTTATTCCACTGATAATTTCTGTTTTGGTAGTATTTTCTAAGCCTACTTCAACTGATTTTTTTTGCGAATTTCCATCTTTCAAAATTTCGACATAATAATTTCCATTGTCTATTTTGACTGCGCTATTTGGCACAAGGATGACATCTTGTTTTGTTTCGGTAATAATGGAAGCAGAAACGGTCATCTCTGGTTTGATTCTTTCATCCAGCGAATCAAAGCCGACGATAACATTATAAGTAACAACTCCCGAATTAGAAGTACCCAGTGAATCTATTTTTTCCACTTTGCCAGAAGTTTCAAAATCGGAAAGAGCGTTGAAAGTCAGTACAGCTTTTTGTCCAATTTGGACATTACTGATATCTACTTCACTCACTTCAACTTGAGCTTTGAGCGTAGTCAAGTCTCCTAGTACAATTGGCGCTTGGGAATTACTATTTCCTGAAAGCCGGCTAAGGTCGTCACCATTTTTAATATTTACAGCATTGACTGTGCCGGAAATTGAAGCCAGTACATTTCTTTTGGCGTAATCATTTTTTTCAATTTGATAATTTTCCAAGGATGATTTGATATTTTCTTCGGCGACACTTACAGAAATTTCCGCCGCTTCCAATTTTCGCTTATAAATTGATCTTTCATCCGAATCAGCATCTTCAAAATTATTTTCCGCTTCTTTTCGATTAGCCTTGGCAGTTTCCAAAGAAGCTAGTGATTGCAAATATGAGGCATAAGCTTTTTTTACATTCACGCTTAAATCTTCATTTTCTATACTAAAAAGAAATTGGCCCTTTTCCACTTTATCTCCAACGGCTACAGAAAGGTTGGCGACGGTTCCTGTAATAGTTGGATCGATGTTAGCGCTGTTATCGACAATGATATTGCCAGAACCAGAAACAGAAACAGACAACAGACCTTTTTCAGCCATCGCAGTTTTATATTGCACCGCAGTAGTTTTATTTTTTGACGCACTATACCAATAATAGCTTCCCCCAGCTATTAGGATAATTCCAATAATCCCAATAATTTTTTTCTTGGCAATGATAAATTTCATATTATTTCGTAATATTATTAGGATTAAAAACTCGAATGAGACTAGCGCTTACCACACCATTTTCATCTGGACTACCCATTACCACAATTTCATCGCCTGTTTTCAAATCGCTTCGGCTTAAATCATCTCGCTGAGATTTGATAAGTGTTTTTTCTGTTACTAAAACAGTGTTTTCCTTATTATCGCGATCAAGCACGATTAGAGTGCTGTCGGAAATGGAAAATATGGTGCCAGCGATGCCGTGAGCATTGCGAAAATCTCGGCCGGAAAAATCATCCATAAATTTAGGTAAAGGAGCTGGCATAGACCCTAGGTGCTTGTCATTTTTTTCTCGTCCAATAAAATTTCGTTCATAATTATCTGCGAATTTATGCGAGAAGCGATCTTTTTTTAGACCAACAGCCATTCCGCAGGAAAAAACTGAAAAAAGAAGCAGGATTTCTCCGATGACAATCAGCGCAATTTTTAATTTATTAGATTTTTTAACTTCAATTGGGTTTTCCATATTTTTAAAAATAATATTTAGGCTTATTAAATTTATTGTAAATTTCGCAGATAAAATATAGGGATAAAAGCAGAGTTAGAATTGGAACGAGCATTATGACAAAAGTCATTGCGGGCAATGTTTCCAAAAGGGAAAAGAAAAATTCGCGGTAATGAACTGCAACCACTGAAGCATCAGAAAAAGCTAATGAAAGAATGTTCCAAAATTGTGAATTCAAAAAAGTTTTTCCAAAAACTGAAAATATATATGCGCCAGCCAAAACTGAAGAGAAGGCTCCGGAAAAAGAAAGGATAGTTTTTGCTAACAATCGTCTTTTTTGGATTTTTTCGATACGCAATAAAATAACCCGTTCCAATTTTTCTGGCGGATTGTTTTGGGATATATTTTGAAATAAATTGACAAGTTTTTGGCTCATAATCATTATACGATTTAAAAATTAAAAAAGACGCAATGCTAAAATCCTAACATTCGATGTTAGGATTTTAGGAAGCTTCCAATTTATTAAAGCAATATCTTCCTTAAATTAGTCAATGCTCGCAGATGCCGGCTTTTGATGGTGCTGTAAGGAATGGCGAGAATTACGGAGATTTCTTGGAGCGAAAAACCTTCTTTGTAGCACAATAATAAAAGTGTGCGATAATCAGCGGACAGCTCGTTTAGTTTTTTTTCAAACAATTTTTCTTGTTCGGCTTTTTCCAAAAGTTCATTGGGTAGAATTTCTTCGGTAGCGATATTTTCTAAAAAATTATTTCCTTCGTCATCTTCAAAATTGGAAAAGGGGAGAGTCTTTTTCTTTTTGAGAAAATCATAAGCGGTATTTTTAGCAATAGTAAAAAGCCAAGTTTTGAAATTTTTCTCTGGGTCAAAACTTTTTAAATTTTTCCAAGCTTTGATGAAAGTAACTTGTGTGAGGTCGTCTAAAATTTCTGGATCTTGCACAAAATTGCGCAAGAAATTATAAACCGGCTTCAAATATTTTTTTAGAAGTTTTTCAAAAGCTTGACTGTTGCCGGAAAAAAAATCGTCAATAATTTTTTTATCTTCAGTATCCATAATAAGTCACTGAAGAACTTAATTTTTTTCGAAATTTAACTCGCAACCTGATTTTCTAACCAAAATTTTTCCTCAATCAACGGCAACTAATGAAAAATTTTGGAGAAAATCAAGTTGCTCAAACAGTAATTTCTCAAAAAATTTAGTTCTTCAGTTCAGTGGTTTTCAAAACTTAAGTAATTTTACCATAAGATGGATGAAATAAAAAAACAGCTATTTTTTGAGGCTGTTTTTTTTAGTATTCTCTGATGACGATATTTTTTTCGTCGATTGTGATGTAGGTGCAGGGAGTATCTGTCCAACAACCAGAGTTGAAATATTTTTGGCCGTTTTTATTTTTTTTCAAAGCCTTATGAGTATGTCCGCAAAAAATATAATCAGCCTTATGTTTTTTGCCGTATAAAATGGCGGAGTGGAAAACTTTTTCTGAAAGTCGAAGCCAGCCTTTGCTTTTTCTTTTTATATAATGGCTGATTCTTTTGTCGTCAAAATCAATTCTTTGGATGAAATCATAAAGCTTATTGGCTAGATAACTCAAAAAAGCGTCATTAATCAAGAAGCGATCGAATTGATGGCCGTGAATTGCCAGATATTTTTCTTGCTTATATTGCCAAGTATATGTTTTGTAAATTCTGGCACCGATTAGCGCGCTAAACATTTCCGAAAGGCCTTTGTCATGGTTGCCCTCAACCCAGCGGACTTTTGTTTTTCGGGAAATTTTTCCGATATAATTCAAAAGCTCCCAACTTTCTTCAGAGAGATTTTTAAAATTAAGATTTTCAAAAACATCCCCCAAAAGAATTAATTTTCTAAAAGAATAACTTTTCAAAAGCCCGAGAACTTTTTCAGGCTGGCTAACCGAAGAACCAAGATGCAGATCGGATATAATAAGTGTGTGAGTTTTCTTGAGAATGTTTTTTTGTTTTGTCATTTTTTATTTTTTTGTTTGCGAGCGAATCTCGCCTTCGCAAGCTACCTTGCGGACTTTGTCCGCCGTAGCTCGCTACTGCGAGCGAAGGCGGAAAGGGTGGGATTTGAACCCACGGTCCGGTTGCCCAGACAACACCTTAGCACGGTGCCGCTTTAGACTTCACCCCGCCTTTGGCGGGGCAAGCTCAGCCACCTTGAATATTTTTTAAACTTTGCGGAAAGGGTGGGATTTGAACCCACGGTCCGGTTGCCCAGACAACACCTTAGCACGGTGCCGCTTTAGACCACTCAGCCACCTTTCCAAAAATAATATTTTTAAAAGCATTGCCACCTTTGTAGGATTTTATTTTCTTTTCTTCAATTCTAGCTTCTTTTATTGAAAAACATTTTTTAAAACAAATCAATATCCATGGGCCATTTAATCTAGTGTATAAACAACCTGTTCCTTTCGAGTGTTCTTTAATTCTTCTTTTTAAATTGTTTGTTGAGCCAATATAAAATTTTTGATTTTTTGTACTTCGTAATATATAAACGCAATTCATAAGTTTTCGCTTTAGACTTTACCTTTTTCTTTTTTGCGGTGAGGGTGGGATTCGAACCCACGTGCCCCTTGCGAGACTAACGGTTTTCAAGACCGTCCCGTTATGACCACTTCGGTACCTCACCATAATATCTTATATTTAAACTTATTTCAAATTTAGCGCATCTTGGCTATGAAAGCAAATTTTTTTGTGCTATTATATAAACGCGATGCGAAACTACGAATGACATGCGAATCTACGAATAAAAAAATTGTTTAATAAATTTATGTATATACAAAAAAATAAAGAACAAATAGAGCAGGAAGAAAAATTATTGGAAAATCAAGAACCGCAAAAATTTTTACCCCCGGATGATTTTTCTGAATTGGAAGCTCCGCACGATATGCTGATTGAAAAATATTCCAAAGATGTTTTGCTTCATTGGCGTGCGAGTGAATTTGAAATATTTGAGCGGGATCGCAAATGGTATTTATATATGTCTGCTATCCTAATTGCGATTGTTGCGTATGCAGTTTTCACTAATAGTCTCATAATGGCAGTGGTTTTTATTCTGTTTGGAGTGGTTGGCTATATCTATATTAACAAAGAACCGCGTGTTTTGGATTTTATGATAACGCGTGAAGGCGTGGTGGCTGGGCGAGAAATTTATAGTTTTGATAATATAAATTCTTTTTGGATTTTCTATGAGGAAGACGGTTTGCGTGTCATCAGTTTGCACACTCAATCCTATCTGGCGCCCTACATTCACATTCCTATCGCTGATCAAGATCCGTCCGAGATCAGGAGAATTCTTTTGCAATATAATCCAGAAGAAGAGCATAAGCCGGGAATGGTAGATACACTGGAACGATTGCTAAGGCTTTAATTTTTTTTATTGATATTTATCGGGGTGTAGTCGCCTCATCGGCGACCCGCTGAAGAGGCGGGTAGCGGAGACTAGTATACCGGCAGTACGCGTCCACGTGCCCCGCACCATTTATCGGAGTGTAGTATAGTGGCAGTACGCAAGGCTGGGGGTCTTGTAGTTGGAGTTCGATTCTCCACACTCCGACAGAAAAATGGTGCGGGGTGAAGTGGATGTAGACTGGGTTCAATTCCCAGGTCTCCGACCAAATTAAGGAGACTTAAAATTTATTGATAAAATACATCATAATACGACGGCCGTAAAATTATGATGCATTTTTTATTTTTTTACTTTTATTTCTTGTCGGGCGATTACTGCGCCAAAGACTTTTTTGGCGCCGGCGGATTTTAGAATTTTCCCCGCTTCAAAAAGAGTAGCTCCTGTAGTGCAAATGTCATCAACTAACAAAATATTTTTGTTTTGTAGAGACGCAAAATTTTGAGATGCAATATTTTGCGTCTCTACATTGGGGTTCAATCCAAAAATATCCCGAACATTTTTTTTCCGTTCGCTATAATTTTTTATTTTCATCTGGGCAGGGGTATATTTTTTTCGAATAAGAAAATTAGAAATAACTGACAAGGGAAAGCTAGGGGTTAAAATCTCGGAAAGATTATTAGCTAAGATTTCCCCTTGATTGAAACCTCGCCAGCGTAGACGTCGATAATGAAGGGGGATAGGAATAATAAAATCAGGCAACGGAAGATTATGGAAAATAATGGCTTTGGAAACTATTTCTGCTAAAGGTGCGCCTAAATCTGAAACAAAATTATATTTAAAACAATGGACAAGACGAGAAATTCCATTTTTTTCGTATTTTGCGCTCACAATCAAAGCATCTAATGGCCAAGTCTCATTCTTTCTTAAGAATTTATCTTTGCATAATGGGCAAATTCGACCAGCGGGAGAAATATTTTTTTCACAATACGGGCAGACTTGAATTGGAAGAATATTTATTTTTTCCAAACATTCTTTACAAATCCACGCCCCGTATTTTTGACAATATAAACAATGGATAGGAAAGAGAGTGTCGAGAATAAAGTTTTTGATTTTTTTGAAAGACATCTTTTCCCTTACGAATGAATTACGAAACCGTACGAATGTACGAATAACTAATTATAACATTAGTACATTCGTAAAAATTCGTAATTTGTAAGGACTCCCTGTGGATAACTTTGGGGGATAGTTGAAAATTAAAAAATGTGGTATAATTATCTCAAGAAAATAAAAACAAGGATTTGAATCTAAGTTCTGGCTCTAATTAAATTTTAATTGGCGTCAGGGCGGATAAAATAAAAATGTTTGATTTTGATTTTGATTTTGGCGGAAAAAAAGTTTTAGGCATTGATATCGGTGCTTCATCTTTGAAGATAGTGGAACTAGAATTGAATTCCGGAAAACCTTATCTTTCCAATTATGCCTGGATAACAATTCCGGATATTTCTCAAAAAAATAAAAGTACCGGTTCAAGTTATTTTGAAACGGCTATTCCAGAATATATAAAAAAAATTATCAAAACTGGTAAATTTAAAGCTAAAAAAGCTTATATATCAATCCCATCTTTTGGCGGTTTGATAACGCTCATTGATTTTCCGGCTATGACGCCGGAAGATATGGAACAAGCTATCAAGTTTGAAGCGCATAAATATATTCCAACTTCGCTGGATGAAGTGGTGACCAGCTGGGAGATAATCAAGAATGAAAAAAAAGAAGGGACGGCCAATGAAAATGTCCAAGTTCTTTTGGTGGCTGCTTCAAAAAATAAAATCTTAACTTATGAAAAAATTATCAAAAATTCTGGACTTAAGCTAAAAGGCATTGAAATGGAAAACTTAGCCATGGTGGATTCTTTAGTTGGCAATGATTCGGGTAATTTCGTGATTGTGGATATTGGCTGGAGAGTTTGCAATATTATTTATGTTTCAAAAGGTATTATAAAAGCTAATCGCAATATTGATTCCGGCGGAAGCGATATTACCAAAACTATTGCTAAAAGTCTTGGCATCACTGAAGAGAAAGCAGAAATGATGAAAATTTCCGGAGATAATTTTTTTGGAGTGGAATATAATTTGAATTTTCCTTCGCTGGAATTGATTATTGGAGAAATATCCAGAATTATCAATGCTTTGCCAAAAAATGAAAATGGTTCACAAGTTGATGCGCTCATTCTTTCTGGCGGAACGGTGAAAATGAATGGTTTGGAAAAGTTTATTCAGGAAAAATTGGGAGTGAAAACTATGATTGGCAATCCATTAAGTCGAGTGGATTATAATAGAAAATTGGAACCGAAGTTGGAAAAAATAAAAAGCCAATTATCCGTAGCTTTGGGATTGGCGCTTAAGGGAGTAGAAAATTTGCGAAAAAAATAAAATAATTAATAAAATAACTAACAAAAAATATGTCAAACATAAATTTGTCAACCACTGAAGAAGTGTCAACAAAAGGTTCGAGTATAGTTGGGAAAGGTCTAGCCCTCTCTATAGCCATCTTGGTCTTTTTAGGAATAGTATATGGGGTACTTATTTTAACTAACAAGGAAATATCCTCAAAAATTAAATCAGTTCAGAATGATTATGAAATGGAATTTAATAATTTTTTAGCTGGAAATAGTAGTGAAATTATTGATTTTAAAAATAGAAGCGATGTGGCAAAAAAAATGCTTGTAGAGAACAAATCTATGGCAAATATTTTGAGCCATATAGAAAGTGCTACATTGCCAACAGTGTATCTAAATTCTTTGGATTATGACAAAAGCACAAACAAAGTGGCGATATCTTGCATGGGGGATAATTTTCAAACAGTGGCCAAGCAAGTTTTGAGTTTCAAACAAGATAATTATTTTTCTGCAGTTATGCTGGGACATAGTTCGTTGGATTCAAAAAATGCAAACAAAGTGAATTTTGATATAGATTTGATAATAAAATAATAAAATAATTCATCCTATGCAATTTACGCCCAAGGCATAATTATTGCACAGGGTAAAAATAAAAATATGAAAGCAAAAGTATTATTAATTCCCCTTATAATAGTAATCGCGGTCGCCTTTCTTATCGGCTGGGTTTATCCAGCCTTTACAAATGGATCGGATGGAGTGTTGGAGAAATACAAAATGTTAAAAAATGAACAAAACAAATTAGTTGAATTGCAAAATAAAAGTCAAGCTGTTAATAATCTTCTTTCACAACTCACTTCTTTACCGGAAAAAAACATTCTCTACGCTTTTGTTCCAGAAGCAACGGAAGAAGAAAAAATAGTTAACAGTTTGATCAACACGGCGTCTTCTGCTGGTGTGTTGCTTATGGAAACAACAATTAATCAACCAAATCAAAAAGCTGTTATCGCAGAAGACTTAGAAGAGAATTCCAGTGGTGGGCAAGATCCACTAGCAGTTTCAAGCGCATTACCTAAGGCTGATAACTTCGAAACACAAGTAAATCTGATCGGCAGTTATGAAAAAATAAAGGATTTTTTAACCAACATTGGGAAATTAAATCGAAACAATAACATTGATGTTTTAAAAATTAGCAAAAATAATTCTGAAAATGAAGAATCTGCTAATGCGGATAGTCTTTTAGTTTCTGCTTCAATAGAATTTAATCTTTTGAAAAAAATAAAAATGACCAAGTCCTATGTTAATAATGAAGTTTTTTCTGGCGATAAATTAGAAGTCGGGATTATCAATGAGATAAAAAGTCAAAAAAATGCTAACAATTTTCAGCTAAATATTGATCAAAAAGGAAAGAGTAATCCTTTTCAGCTCTAATTTTTCGAGTAGCCAATAAAGCTTAAAAATTATGCAAAATAGTTCACTTTTAGACGATAAAACCGTTTCGAGTCCAGTGTCTATAAAAAGCAAAAAAGCCATCGATAATCCTTTCGGTTTTTTGGAAAAAAAAACTGACGAAAAATCAGATCTTGGTTTTGAAAAAGAAAAAAAAGAAATTGCTTGCTTAGAAAAAACTCCTAAAAAAATAGAAGATGATGTGATCAATTTGATCCCCAAAGAAGTTTCTGAAAAATATAAAATAGTTGCTTTTGAAAAAACAGGAGATTTGGTAAAAATCGCGATGGTTAATCCGAAAGATATCGGAGCGTTAAACGCTTTGCGTTTTGTGGCAGAAAAAGAAAACATTGAATTAGAAGTCTATCAAGCGAGCGAGGATATTTTTCTTGGAATTATTGAACAATATAGCGGTCCGGCAGAAGCGCTTAAGGAAGCGGTAAAATCATTTAAAAAGGAAGTTATTTTTGATAAGGGCGAAGAAGAGAGTAATGAAAAAATCAAAAAACAAGGCGAATTCTTAAAAGATGCTCCTGTGACTAAACTGGTGGAAGTGATTGTCGGGCATGCAGTGGAAGGAAGCGCGAGTGACATTCATATCGAACCGATGGATAAAGATTACCGAGTGAGATTTCGCGTGGATGGAATTTTGCATGTGAGTCTCATTATGCCCAAAGAAATTGGACCGGCGGTGATTTCCAGAATAAAAATTCTAGCTAATTTAAAAATTGATGAAAAAAGAAAACCGCAAGATGGAAGATTTAGAACAATCAGTGAAGGCAAGGAAATAGATTTTCGTGTTTCTACTTTGCCGGTTATTTCCGGAGAAAAAGTGGTAATGAGAATTTTGGACAAAGATCAGGGACTGGCCAATATTGAAGCACTGGGACTTTTTGGTACCGCTTTGGAAAATGTGAAAAAAGCCTTGAAAGAAACTTACGGAATGATACTTTTTACCGGTCCGACTGGGTCGGGCAAATCCACTTCTCTCTATGCGCTTTTGAAAATATTAAATATCGAAGAAAGAAATATCATCACCCTAGAAGATCCGATTGAATATAATATTGAAGGACTAAATCAAAGTCAGATCAAACCGGAAATAGGTTATACTTTTGCATCGGGTTTGCGCACGATTTTGCGTCAAGATCCGAATGTGATTATGGTGGGGGAAATTCGCGATGCTGAAACGGCCGAGTTGGCAGTGCATGCCGCTCTTACGGGTCATTTGATGTTTTCAACTTTGCATACCAATACAGCTATAGGGGCCATTCCTCGGCTTATCGATATGCAAATCGAGCCGTTTCTTCTTGCATCTTCTTTTCGCATTGTTGTGGCTCAACGATTAGTGCGAAAAATATGTGAAAACTGCAAAGAAGAAAAGAAAGTTCCAGAATCGATAAAAAAAGTCATAGAACAGGAAATTAAGAATATTTCCCAAGACGAATTGAAAAAATATGGAATTGATTTGGTAAAAGAGATAAAATTTTATCATGGCAAAGGATGCGACAAATGCAATGGTACAGGACTGCGTGGTCGGCTGGCGATTTATGAAGCGGTTCCAATTAACGAAAATATCAAAAATATAATTACGGAAAGTAAAGGAAGTGAAGACCTTATCAACAAAGAAAGGGAAGCTTTGGGAATCCTAACTATTAAACAAGATGGAATATTGAAAATAATCAAGGGACTTACCACGATTGAAGAGGTAGACAGGGTGACAGAAGGAAGTATAATATTAGAAGAGGAGAATAGTTAAGCTAAAACTAAATATTTTTGTCAATAATAAAATTATGAATGCAACAAAAAAAACCATAATGATAGTAGAGGATGATTCTTTTGTGATGGATATCTATGAAACCAAAATAACCAAAGAAGGTATCAGTGTTATCAAAGCGATCAATGGAGCGGAAGCGATAAAAAAATTAAAAAATGGGGCGAAGCCGGATTTGATTCTTTTGGATATCATTATGCCATATATGGACGGGCTGGAAGTTCTCAAAAAAATACAAGCGGATGATAATTTAAATAAAATTCCCGTAGTACTGCTTACTAACTTGAGTCAAAAAGAAGAAATTCAAGAAGGTTTTGAATTAGGCGCTAAGGATTATTTGATCAAGTCTCATTTTACTCCTTCAGAAGTAATGGAAAAAATTAATAAATATTTAGTCTAATTATTATGACTCATGCGGAACAAAGGATAAAAAATTTATTGCGTCTCACTGCCCAACAAGGAGCATCTGATTTGCATCTTTCTGTGGCAAGATATCCAACCTATCGTATAGACGGAAAATTGATAGCTTTTACTCAAGAAAGCATCTTGACTCCTGAAGATACAAAAGAAATGTGTGATGTGATTATAAGTGAGGAGAAAAAAAAGATACTGCTAAAAGAAGGTCAGGCGGATTTTTCTTATAATTTTGAAGACAAAGTTCGTTTTCGAGTGAATGCTTTTTTTCAGCAGGGCTATATTAGTGTGGCTTTTAGAGTAATTTCTAGCAATATCAAGACATTGGAAGAGTTGGGTATGCCAGAAATTTTGTATGATTTCACTAAAGTTTCTCAAGGACTGGTTCTGATTGTTGGACCGACGGGACATGGAAAATCAACCACTTTGGCGGCGATTATCAATCAGATAAATCGAACGCAAGAAAAACATATCATAACCATTGAGGATCCAGTGGAATATATTTATGAGCAAGACCGGTGCATAATAGAACAAAGAGAGGTTTATCAAGACAGCGCCTCTTTTTCTTTGGCGCTAAAGGCGATTTTTCGGGAAGATGCCAATGTGATTTTGCTTGGAGAGATGAGAGATTTGGATACTATTGGCACAGCTTTGACGGCAGCGGAAACGGGGCACCTGATTTTTGCCACACTGCATACCAATGACAGCGCTCAAACCATTGACCGCATCGTGGATGTTTTTCCTGCCCATCAGCAAAATCAAATTAGATCACAGTTGGCTAATGTTCTTTTGGCGGTGGTTTCGCAAAGGCTTTTACCGAAAATTGATAGTGGAAGAATTCCTGCGGTGGAGATAATGATCAAAAATCATGCTATTGAAAATCTCATTCGAGAAAATAAACCATATCAAATTGACAATGTGATTGAAACTAGTCTTGATCAAGGAATGGTACCAATGGATAAGTCTTTGGCCGAGTTGGTAAAAAAAGGCGTAATTTCTTTGGAAACGGCTAAGACTTATGCCAAGGACGGAAAAAATTTAGATATGCTAATGCGGAACTAATTTTTTTGAAAAATATTTTTTGTCATTAATTATAATTTGTGCTAATATAAAAATATGAAATTTAATTTTAAAGCCAAAACAAAAACAGGAGAATATAAAGAAGGTATTATCAACGCTTCTTCCAAAGAATTGGCGGTGGCAATTTTGCAAAAAAATAATCTTTTGCCGATAAGTGTCAGAGAAGAAAATGCAGAAAGCGATTTGTTGAAATCTTTTCTGAAATATTATGACAGAGTGGTGGCAAAAGAACTGGTGGTTTTTTTCCGTCAGTTGGCAATCTTGATTGAAGCGCGAGTGCCGATTGTTGTTTCTCTTACTGCTATTGAAGATCAAACCTCCAATGTTTATTTTAGAAAAGTTATTCAAGAAATGATAAATGATATCGAAGACGGAATGCCTTTTTCTTCTTCAATGGAAAAACACAAAGATGTTTTTTCCAATCTTTCGATCAACATAATAAAGGCTGGGGAAACTTCCGGCAATTTGAAAAAATCCATCACTTATGTGGCGGAAAATATTGAAAGAAATTATACCCTAGCAACTAGAGTTCGCTCGGCTCTCATTTATCCTATTTTAGTGCTAATCGTATTTTTTGTAATTGGTTTTTTGGTTATTTCTTTCATTATCCCCAAGCTTACACAAATAATAAAGGAAATGAGTGCTGATGTGCCATGGTACACGCAAGTAGTCATCACGGTGGGAGATTTTATGGCTTCCTATTGGTGGGCGGTGGCGATTGTGATTGTGACTCTAGTGGGAGTTGCTTGGTATTATCTCAATACAGAAGAGGGGAAAAGAGAATGGGATCAGATAAAAATAAAATTGCCGATTGTCGGTCCAATTTTCCGTTTTGTTTATATCACTAGATTTTCCGAAAATTTGGAAGTTCTTCTTACGGGTGGAATTCCCATCATTCGAGCGCTCACCGTGGTGAGTGCGGTGATAAACAATGTTGTTTTTGAAGAAATTTTTTTGAGAGCAGCTGAAGAAGTGAGAAAGGGAGGCAATATGAGCGTGGTACTTCAAAGAAGTCCGGATATTCCGCCAATGGTGACGCATATGATAAAAATCGGAGAAGAATCTGGACAAATTGACGCAGTTTTGGGCCACATTGCCAAATTTTATGATCAAGAAACGGAAATTATGACCAAAAATCTCTCCACGCTTCTGGAGCCAATCCTGATGATTTTTATCGGAGTAGCCGTCGGCTTTATGGCCTTTGCCATTTTGATGCCGATTTACAATATCGCAGGACAGATACAATAGAAAATTTTCAATTTTCAATTCACAATTTTCAATGAATTTTCAAGTTAATAATTTTCAAATATGGAAATATGCCAAAAACAATAAAAATTCAAAATATTGTTGTAAATATAAAAATATCCAAGAAGGATAATGATTTTATCTGTCTCACGGATATGGCGAAATTTAAATCGTATGATAGTGGAGTTGTTATTTCGAATTGGCTCACTACTAAATACACAGTGCAGTTTATGGGTGCGTGGGAGCAAGTGCATAATCCCAATTTTAATCTTATGGAATACCATAGGATTAAAAACGAGGCAGGCACCAATGGATTTATCATCTCTTCATCTATGTGGATCAATAAAACAAATGCTATCGGCATTAGATCTAGCACAGGCCGATATGGTGGAACATATGCACACAAAGATATTGCTTTTGAATTTGCAACTTGGCTTTCTCCGGAGTTTAAGCTATATTTGATCAAAGAATTTCAGCGATTGAAAATTGAAGAAAATGAAAAAATGGCGCTTGGCTGGGATACAAAGAGAATGCTTACTAAGATAAACTATCGAATTCACACAGATGCAATTAAGGCTCATTTGATTCCTAATCGCATTCCAAAAACGCAAGCGGATATTATTTTTGCTAATGAAGCGGATGTTCTAAATGTGGCACTTTTTGGATTGACGGCAAAAGAGTGGAGAGATAAAAACGCAAAACTCGGAGGAAATGTTCGTGGTTATGCGGATGTTACGCAGTTAGTATGTTTGGCAAATTTGGAAAATCTCAACGCGGAATTTATTCGCGCCAATCTTTCTCAAAAGGAACGCCTGATTAAGTTGAATGAAAGTGCGATTTCTCAAATGAAATCATTAGCTGGAAATGTTGGAATCAAAAAGCTGGAAAAAATTGAAAAATGAGATTTAAAAATTACAAAATTAAAAATTATATAGATATTTGGCAGATTTAATATAGAAAAAAATAAATATTCACCCTATGGAATAAATTTTGCCTGCCTCGTCGGTAGGCGGGATTACAAAATTATCCCGACAAGTCGGGATATTCCATAGGGTAAAGCTAGAAAGCGAGGTGAAAATATGACAAAGAAAAAAACAACAAAAAAAGTTGCCAAAAAAGCAACTAAGAAAAAGAAAGGATTTACTCTGATCGAACTTTTGATCGTTATCGCCATTATTGGTATTTTGGCTTCGATTGTGTTGGTGAGTTTGAATAGTGCTAGAGCAAAAGCTAATGTTGCCGCATATAAAGGTGAGGTGGCTAGTATTGCTCCAGCTGGTATTATAGCGTGCGATGGTGGAACTGCTGCTACGACATTTTTACTTCCAACCTTTTCAAAGACAACAGTTGCTGGTGGATCTACTATCACATGCACGGGAGATGGAACATTTAGTATTAGTGTTTATCCTACAAGTACGACTGGCTTTAATGCTGGATGTGGAACTGTTGGTGCTCCATTGGTTATTACTAATGTTAATAACACCGGAACCTCTCCTATCGATCTTTATACTTGCAATGCTACTTAGACTAGTTTTGATTGAAGTATGTTCTTGCCAATTTACCCGCCTAGGCGAAATTGGCAAGTTCCCGGACTAACTTTTAAAAATAAAAAGGTTGGTGCGGGGACTTAATTAATTTTCAATTTTCAATTCACAATTTTCAATCAATGTTAAATTTTCAATTAAATAATTTTCAAGCATAGTACGCGCTTGAAAATTGAATCATTGAAAATTTACTGTAAATTGAAAATTGGTAGTTGAAAATTATATCAAGATTATTATGTTAAATAAAAAAGCTTTTACCCTGATTGAACTTCTGATCATTATCGCCATTATCGGTATTTTGGCGTCGGTTGTGTTGGTGAGTTCGAATAGCGCCAAAAGAGAAAGCAAGGATGCTGCAGTTTTGACTACAATGAAAAGTATCCAATCAGCCGCATTTACTTGTATGGCTAGCGGAAGAGTAGCAAGATTAGGTTATTATAATGTTGCTGGTTGTTCTGCTACCGCTCCAAACTACTGTATATGCTGGGATAATTTAATGGGTCCGGAAATGGGAGGATGGCCAAGCCCAAGTTATTATAATACAAAAGGTTGGGATCGAACTAGGTGGTGTGATACAACTATTTCCTTAGGTTCTTTTAACGCAATCAATTATCCTACGAGTTGCGGTAACTATAGTACCGATAGCTCCCAAACTTGCGGTGGGAAATGGAATACTCCCGATTTCTGTTTTTTTGCTCAAACTCTAGCTGGAACTAATCCTCCGCGATATTTTGTTTGCACCGAAGAAGGATGCAAAAGTATAATTGGTAATGTTGCGTCAGCAAGTTAGTTTGATAAACCAAAATCAAGTCTAAAATCCAAATGATTAGTTTTTAATTTTATAAATAATTTCTTAAATTAAAAATTATAAAATTCTTGAATTATGCTAAATAAAAAAGCCAAATCCAACAGCCGGCGAGGTTTCACCGTAATTGAACTTTTGGTTATTGTTGCGATCATTGGCATTCTTTGCACGGTTATTTTGGTGACTTTGAGTGTGGCTCGAACGCGGGCGAAAGACAATTCTTTCAAGACTACCGCGCATAGTATTCAAACTGCCCTTACTTCTTGTTGCATAACTCCGACGACGCTAACAAATCCGCCAGCACCCGGCGGAAGAATTTGCTCTGCTGGTCCAGAAACATACCCAGGAGCGGAGTCTATGGGAGGAGGAGTCGTTGTTTCTAATGGATGCAATGGTGGAAATTTTATTGTTACTATCGATACGGGCACAAAAAACAGCGGAACTTATGCTAGCGCAACGATTAGATCAGATAGTATAACATTTAATGAATAATTATGCTTATTATTTTTTTCATTTTCGGTCTTATTTTTGGAAGTTTTTTGAATGTTTTGGTGTACCGGCTTCACACAGCCGAAGAACTTTTTCTTTCTCGTTCGAAATGCCCGCATTGTCAAAAGCCAATTCGTTGGTATGACAATATCCCGGTGATCAGTTTTGTGCTACTAAAATTTCGTTGTCGCGATTGCCAAGAAAAAATTTCTTGGCAATATCCAATCGTGGAAATTTTCACGGGTGTGATTTTTGCGCTTGTCGGTTGGAAATTTTTTGTCTTGATCGACACTGCTTCTTGGGCATCAACCGCTTACTATCTTTTCATCGCTAGCGCGCTTGTCACAATTTTAGTTTATGATTTTCTGTATTTGGAAATTCCGATGATTGTTTTGTGGACGGGAATTTTTGTCGCTATCGCATACGGTTTATACGCAGATTGGATAACGATTTATGGAAACTACGGAAGCGAAGCTTCCATAGTGGAAGCTTCGCTTCCAGCAATTTATTCCGGTGTTTTGGCGGGTTTTTTAGCCTTTGTTTTTTTCTTTATTCTTTCAGCTGGCTCGCGCGAGAAATGGATGGGGATGGGGGATGCCTATTTGGTAATTTTTTTGGGACTAATTTTAGGCTGGCCGGAAATTCTTCTAGCGTTGTTTTTGGCTTTTGCAATCGGAGCACTTTATGGTATAATAATGTTAGTCCTGAAAAAGAAAAAAATGAAAAGCCAAGTGCCGTTTGCGCCGTTTCTGGTACTAGGAACTTTTTCGGCAATATTTTTTTATGAACCGATTGTCAGCTGGTATCTGGGATTATTTTATTGAAAATTAATTTGAAATAATTTGAGCTTTGGATAATTTAGGTTTAATATTACAATGTCTGATAAACAAAACAAAAAAAATAATAATGTTTTTTCTAGGCGAGGTTTCACGCTGTTGGAACTGATGGCTTCAATTGCAATTATAGGCATTATGACTGGAGTCGGATTGGCTTCTTTGAGTTCTGCCAAAAGACATTATGCTTTGAAAACAGCTCAAGAGGAAGTGACTTCTGCGATAAAATTGGCGCAAAGTTATGCTTTGCAAGGAAGAGGTGTTGCTGGTGTAGAAAAAGTTTGCGGATACAGGTTTGTGTTTACAAATAGCAGTACTTATGCAATTTATTATTACACAATGAGTGGTCAAAATTGCACAGGGAGTATTAATATTGACAATTTGACTCAAGTTGTTGAAACTCAAACCCTAAAAAATGGCGTGACATTATTTTCACCTACGACATTATCGCGTACAAGAATATTTTTTAGTATTCCCAATGCAAGAGTGTTTAGTGGGACTTTCCCTAAAACATTTACATTTGATTCTGGCGGAGAAAAAAAAGGAATAACCATAAGTTCAACTGGTTTAGTAAGTAAGTGAAGTTAAAAACTAAATAATGAATAAAAAAAGATTTTCTAAAAACAAAAAATATGCTGGCTTTTCTTATGCAGAATCCATTCTGGCCGTTTTTATTGTGTCTTTTGAAATGCTTGTGGTGGCAAGCTTGATGTCAAGCAGTCTCAAAGAATCAATGGACAGTCGCAATCAAATCATCGGAGTGCTTCTCTCGCAAGAAGGCATTGAATTGGTGAGAAATTTGCGCGATAACAATTGGGCGAAAGGCGATGATACTTTTACTGGTTTTCCAGCTAACACCAGCAATATTAGGAGGATTGATATTGATTCTCCTAATGCTAATGGATTTGGTACTTATGTTTTAAGATCTAACAACTCAACCAAGGCTTATAAGCATAGCACTACTAATTCTACGGCGACCAAATTTCGCAGAAGAATCATAATTACCTATTATCCGAGCGCTGCAGGAAATACCACTGCAACAAGTGCTACAATAATTAGCGCAGTTACATGGAACAATGTCGATCCTCCATCCAATCCAAGTGCATCAAATTGCAATTCTTCTGCTAAATGTGCTTATACCACAACAACCCTAACTCGTTGGGGTGGAATGTAAAAATATGACAAATAAAAATCTAACAAAAAACAATGCTGGCTTTTCTATTTTGGAACTCTTGATTGCAATGTTCATTTTTGTTTTGACAATTATCACCGCCGTTTCAATTTTTGCCAGCGTGTCTTCCACTCGGCAAAAAAGTCGAGAGATTCAAAGAAATATGGAAGATGCTCGAACGGCCTTGGATCTGATGGCGAAGAATATGCGAATGAGCACTGGACTTAGTGAAGTGGGCAATACTCATCAGGAAATTTATATGTTCAACACTTCACAGGGAGACTGTATTAGTTATAAATTTGATTCTGATAATAAATTAAAAATAAGCCAAATACCTTCAGCGAATTCGAGTAATTGTAGTACAATAGCATATACATACAATCCTATAATTTCAAGTGATGTTTCGGGAAGTTTTTCGATAACTCCAACCTTAGCCACTGCTATACCGAAAAGAGTTGGCAAAGCGACAATTGTTTTGACAATCGATGGCACAACAACTATGCAAACTACCGTTTCGTTTCGAGATTATAAAGAGATAATTCAATAAAAATTTAGTATGTGGGAAAAAAAATCGTTGAATAAAAAAAATAAAGGTTCAGTTTTAGTCGTCACTCTTTTGATTTTGACGGTAATTTTGATTTCAGTATTGAGCACAACTTTAGTGGCGGTGAAAGAACGCAAGGCTTCAATGGGTTCCGCTATATCCAACAAAGCCTATCAAGCTTCAGAGGAAGGCATTGAAACAGTGATGCAAGCGATAACGCGAGGGAATCATGATTATATTAATAATAGTAATGGCGTAAATAATTTATATGATTATTTGCCAAACGGTCTTGATTGCAATACGAGTACAGGGCTTTTGGAAGGTACTGATTATAATGTTCAATTATTAGATAGAAATTCTACTCAAATTAATTGTAATGATACTTCTAGGCTTGTTTCAGAAATCGTCAAGATAAAATCAGTGGGTACATCTTCCAATTCCAAACGAGCAGTCGAAGCTCTAGTGTTAAATAAAAGCACGAAATTACTGATGCATTTCAATGAAAATCCTCCTACGGATAGCTCATATTTTTACGATGGATATACTATTGATAATACGGGGGTTACTTTTTCTAATGATTCTCCTGCTGCTTTAGATGATACGGATTACGCGACTTTTTCTTCTGCGGGTAATTATATAAAAATTGGAGACAATGATGATAACGATGGCATTGATTTCAATTTTCTCGACCAAGATTTCACCATCGAAGCGCGGGTAAATATTAAAAATACTTCTTTAAATCGTTATGCAACAATAGTTAGTCAATATGAGGGACCCAATATAAATCAGTTTAATTTTTTTTATGGTAATAATACAGGTCAGCTAACAACTTATCAAAAATTATGTTTTCGATATTATATCACAAGCGGGACTCCTTATTTAGCATGTTCGACTAATCCAGTGAATTTATTAACTGGTTGGCATCATATAGCAGTAGAGAGAAAAGGCACTAATTTATATTTTTTTGTTGACGAGAGTCAAACAGGGATGATTTATATTAATTCTAGAGAAATAAGAAATGTATTACCACAAAAAGATGTTTATATAGGAGCTGCTTTAGATGGAGCTAGTTCATCAATAAATACTAATTATCAATTTGTTGGCGATATGGATGAACTGCGCATCACCAAAGGCATAGCTCGCTTTCCCACATCTACAAATTTTGCTCCTTGGGAAATTGAATACCAGCCGAACGATTAGCTTTTTCAGGCAATTTTCATAGTCAAAAAATCAGAAGCTCAACTTCTGATTTTTTTTAAATTTATGCTATAATAAAACTATGCGAAAAACCGAATTTGCTAACGGAGAATTTTATCATATCTACAACCGCGGAGTGGATAAACGCGAAGTTTTTTCGGATAAATTTGATTACGAAAGATTTCTAAAATCAATGAAAGAATTCAACAGAATAGAGCCAATTGGAAGTTTATACGAAAAATATTTGCGAGAAAAGAAAGGGAAAAGCGAAAATGGAGGCTCAACCTCTCTAGCGAAGAAATGGACATCAAATGTCCACAATGGACATTTGATGTCCATTTCTTCTCCGCAACTAATCGATGTTATTTGTTATTGTCTTAATTCTAATCATTATCATTTTATTTTAAAACAACTACAAGAAAAAGGTATTGAAAAATTTATGCAAAAAATTGGAAATGGATATACTAAATATTTTAACAATAAATATAAAAGATCAGGAGTTTTATTCCAAGGAGTATTCAAATCCATCCACATAGATTCCAATGGATATCTGCTATATCTTTCGGCTTATGTGAATAAAAATAATTTTATTCATGGCTATAATAATTCTAATTGGAAATATTCTAGTTTGGCAGAATATGAAAAAGAAAATGACCAAGAAAATAAGCTTTGTAACACCGTTCCTATTTTAGAGCAATTTAAAGATAAAAAAGATTATATGGAATTTTTAAATGACAATGCGCTTTATTTGAAAGATAAAAAAGAAGAAGGCAAGTATTTATTAGAGGAAAATTCTTAGTGGACATCAAATGTCCATTGTGGACATTTGATGTCCATAATTTATTTTATGGATAAAAGCCAAGTAAAAATTCGAATAGAAAAACTTTCTCGAGAAATTAATAAATTTCGCTATGAATATCATGTTTTGGACAAGCCAGATGTGACGGACGAAGTTTATGATTCTTTGATGAAAGAATTGCGCGAATTGGAGCACGAATATCCTGAATTGATTCAGTCAGATTCGCCGACGCAAAGAATCGGCGGAGCGCCACTGGCAAAATTTCAGAAAGTAAAACATCAAATCCGCCAATGGTCATTTGACGATGTTTTTGATTTTAAGGAACTTGGAAAGTGGGAAGAAAAAGTAAAACGATTGATGGAAAAGAACCCTCTCCTGAATATGGAGAACTTAGAATATATTTGCGAGATAAAAATTGATGGACTGAAAATTATTTTAAATTACAAAAACGGAATTTTTGAAAGAGGAGCGACGCGCGGAGATGGAGTGATCGGGGAAGATGTGACGGAAAATATCAAAACAATTTATTCGGTCCCATTGAAGCTTAATTTGCCAGTTGATTTAGTGGCGGTGGGGGAATGCTGGTTAAGTAAACACGAATTAGAACGAATAAATAAAACAAGAAGAGAAAAAAAGGAAGCATTGTTTGCCAATTCCAGAAATGCGGCGGCTGGATCGATTCGCCAGCTTGATCCAAAAATTGCGGCCAACCGAAAATTGGACTCGTTTGTTTACGATATAGATTATATAAAACTCAAAACTCAAAACTCAAAACTCAAAATCCCACAGACACAAATAGAGGAGTTGGAATTTTTGGAAAAGTTGGGATTTAATGTAAATAAAGAAAGAAAACTTTGCAAAAATATTAAAGAGATACAAAATTTTTATGACGAGTGGAAAAATAAAAAAGACAAAGAAAATTATGGCATTGACGGAGTAGTGATTAAAATAAATTCCAAAAAAATTCAAGAGGCGCTGGGGTATACTGGAAAATCTCCGCGATGGGGAGTGGCGTATAAATTTCCAGCGGAAAAAACAACTACGGTAATTGAAGATATTCAAGTGCAAGTTGGCCGGACTGGCGCGCTCACGCCCGTAGCGCATCTTCGGCCGGTAAAAGTAGCTGGTTCGACAGTTTCTCGCGCCACGCTTCATAATGAGGATGAAATAAAAAGGTTGGATATAAAAATTGGCGATACGGTCGTGATTCAAAAAGCGGGGGATGTTATTCCGGAAGTGGTGGAAGTTTTGAAAGATCTGCGAACAGGCAAGGAAAAAAAATTCCAGATGCCCGCATTTTGTCCGATTTGTGGAAACGCTGTGAAAAAGGAAAATTTAGAGGCTCGACCTCTCTCGACCAAAACGACCCAAAGAGGTCAAACCTCCGAAGTTGAATTGAGTGCGGCTACTTATTGTGTTAATAAAAAATGTTTTGCCCAAGAAAAAGAAAAAATTATTCATTTTGTTTCCAAAAAAGGTTTTAACATTGGCGGACTAGGAGAAAGAATTGTTGAACAATTAATGAATGAAGGTTTAGTTTCGAATTTTTCCGATATTTTTGAACTTACCAAAGGGGATTTGGAACCGCTGGAAAGATTTGCTGAAAAATCAGCGGATAATTTAATCGAAGCTATGGAAAACAGTAAAAAAATTGCTTTGCCGAAATTTTTATTTGCGCTAGGCATTAGACATTTAGGCGAAGAAGGCGGGGTGTTAATAGGGAAGAACTTGGAAAGGGTAATTGGGGATACTGGGGAAATTAGGGGAATCGGGGGAATGATTTGGGTTTTTCCAAAAATTTCTAAAGAAAATTGGATGAAAATAAAAGGTGTTGGAGAAAAAATGGCAGAAAGTGTGAGTGCGTGGTTTGCTGATTGGGAAAATATTAAAGTTCTCCAAACAATGGAAAAATTGGGAGTAGAAATTATTTTAGAAAAGCAAGAAGAAAATAAGAATAAAAAACTAGAAAATTTGACATTTGTTCTTACGGGAGAACTTACAAGCTTTACAAGAGACTCGGCAAAAGATATTATAAGAAAAGAAGGTGGGAGCGTTTCGGGCTCGGTTAGTCGAAAAACCAGTTATGTTTTGGCGGGAGAAAATCCTGGCTCTAAATTTGAAAAAGCTAAAGAATTAGGAGTGAAGATAATTGGGGAAGAGGAATTTAAGGTTTTATTAAAATAAATCTTTACGAATTACTAATTTAGTACGAATATACTAATATGTGAAATTTTTCTTAGATTAGTATATTAGTAAGTAATTCGTAATTAGTAAAGAAAAACATGATTAATAAAGGCGAAGTTCAGCATATTGCCAATCTTGCTCGCATTGGGATGAAAGAAAAAGAGATCGAAAAGTTCTCTCATGATTTGTCGTCGATTTTGGATTTTATTGAAAAACTTAAGGAAGTGGATATAACAGATGTTGAACCGACAGCGCATATCACAGGACTTCAAAATAAATCTCGGGAAGATAAAATTGAAAAATTTGAAAATATAGAGGGAATCAAAAAATTATTTCCGGAAGAGAAAAGTGGGTATAACAAAGTGAAAAGTGTATTATAGTTTTACGAACTACGAAATAAATACGAAATACGAAAGTACGAAAAGAGCTTGTTTGAATGTTTCGTATTTCGATAATTTCGTAGTTCGTAAATGCAAGTATGATTAGAGAACTTCATGAAAAATTAATATCCGGTGAAATTACTTCAACTCAATTAGTCGAGCAATATTTTGCTGTGATTTCTCAAAAAAATAAAGATATCAATGCCTATTTAACTTTGACTAAGGAATTAGCATTGGAACAGGCCAAAAAAGTGGACGAAAAAATTTCACGCGGTGAAGAAATTGGAATTTTAGAAGGTATTCCCGGTGCAATTAAGGATAATATTTGCATTGAAAATGTCAGAACAACTGCCGGATCAAAAATTTTAGATAACTATACTGCTCCTTATGACGCGACGGTTATAAAAAAATTGAAAGAAGCCGGAGCGATAATTCTTGGTAAAACTAATTTAGATGAGTTTGCGATGGGATCTTCTACGGAAAACAGTGCTTATGGCGCAACAAAAAATCCGCGTGATCCAGAAAGAGTCGCAGGGGGATCTTCTGGTGGATCGGCATCAGTGGTGGCTTCAGATATGGCGGTTTGGTCTTTAGGATCAGATACGGGCGGATCAATCCGTCAGCCTGCTTCTTTTTGTGGAATAGTTGGACTGAAACCAACTTATGGGCGAGTGTCGCGATACGGTCTTATCGCGATGGCTTCAAGTCTGGATCAAATCGGCCCAATGGCAAAAAGTGTGGAAGATACGGCGATAATTCTTTCTATAATTTCTGAAAAAGATAAATTAGATGCAACTTCAACTCCGAGCGTGAATAAAAAATATGAAGACTATTTAACAGGTGAAATAAAAAATTTGAAAATTGGGATTGTTAAAGAATATTTGGCAGGATTGAACGAAGATGTCAAAAAAATAATAAATGGTGTGATTGAAAAATATAAAAAATTAGGAGCCCAAATTGTTGAAATAGAACTTCCTAATGCCAAATATGCTTTGCCGACTTATTATATAATCCAGCCTTGCGAAACAAGTTCTAATCTGGCCAGATTTGATGGGATAAAATACGGGATGCGCGCGGATGACAAAAAAAATTCTGATTATAATCCAGATGGGCTACCGAAAAATTTATTAGAAAATTATTTAGATACAAGAGCTTATGAACTTGGAGCAGAAGTGAAGCGCCGGATAATGCTCGGGACTTATGCACTTTCATCTGGCTATTACGATGCCTATTATCTTCGCGCGCAAAAAGTTCGCACACTTATTAAACAGGATTTCCAAAAAGCTTTTTCTAAAGTGGATTTAATTTTAACTCCGACTACTCCCTCGACTGCTTTCAAGCTCGGAGAAAAAACGCAAGATCCACTTCAAATGTATCTGGAAGATATTTTCACTATTACCGCTAACATTGCCGGAGTTCCCGCCATTTCCGTGCCGGGGGGAGAGATAAAAAATAATGGTAAAAATTTACCCATTGGTTTCCAACTGCTAGGAAAATGGTTTGATGAAGAAACTTTACTCAACACGGCGTATACTTTTGAAGTTAACTAAAAATAAACTTATCCACAGGCCGAGGGTTGACTATAAATTTGAGGATGATATAATATCACTAGGAATTAGGAAATAAGAAAATAGAAAAATAAAAAATGCCAAATACATTGCAAAAAAGTTTTATAACCAATAATAATAACGAAGCAGTGTTGAATTTAGAAAGCACAGCTATTTTTTTAGGAATTTCAACTGCAACGGTTAGGAATTGGGTCAAGTGTGGTCATTTGCAATCATTTAGTGGAAATGTTAAGGATTTTTTTTACAAAAAGGATGTTGAAAATATTAAGTCAAAAATTTTAAATGGCGATCTGGAAAAAATAAATAAGCGCGCTAACAAGATAGGGGCTGAAAAAACATTTTTACCCGATGAATATATACAAGATAAAAATAGTTTTGAGGAATTAAATTCTATTGTTAATTTTATAAAAAATAATAACATAGCAATTTTTCCAGCACTCTTGTTGGTTAGTTTGAATTTGCTTAAAAAAGAAGGGATACTATTAAAGGTAGATGTCTATGATGTTATTCGAAAAAACGAATTATTTTTTTCGAATAAGCAAATTAAAGGAGAGATAGAATCTTGGATTTCAGAAATAAAAGAAGGAGAAATAAAAAACAGTTTTTCTTTTTTGCTGGACTGCAGTCTTCCAAAACAAAGAGACATTCTTGGTTTTTTGTATCAATCGCTTCTGATTGAAGGAAAAAAATCTCAAAGCGGATCATACTATACGCCATCAGATATAGTTAACAAAATAACAGCAGATTATGTAAAAAAAGATTCAAAAGTTTTAGATCCTTGTTGCGGAACGGGACAATTCCTTCTGGCTTTTTCTGATATTGTAGAGAATCCTGCAAATATTTATGGTATTGATTCTGACGAAATTGCCGTTAGAATTGCTCGACTTAATATTCTTATCAAGTTTAAAGAAAAGTATTTTGTTCCTAATGTTGTTTGTAAAAACACACTTTTTGAAATTGGCAATTATGATTTATTCAGTTTGAATGATGAAAACATTAGAGATTTTGATGTTGTAGCAACGAATCCGCCATGGGGAGCTCATTTTGCGAAGGAAGATAATGAAAAGTTGAAAAAAATTTATCCTGAAATATCATCTCTTGAATCTTTCTCATATTTTCTTAAAAAAAGTCTAGATTTGCTTTGTGACGGTGGCGTGAGCTCGTTTATTTTACCAGAATCAATTTTGAATGTAAAAACGCATAAAGATATAAGAAATATTATTTTAAAAAATTCTCAAATTAAAAAAATTATCTATCTTGATCGGATTTTTAAAAATGTTTTTACTCCTGTTGTCAGATTGGATTTCAAAAAAAATAAAGTCAATAATAACAAAGTATCGATTTGTAAAGGGAATGAGCAATATAATATTAATCAAGAAAGATGGTTGAATAATCAAGATTTTATCTTTGACATCCATACGAGTGAATTTGATGCTGAAATAATTGATAAAATGTATAAAACTAATTATACAACTTTAAAAAATAATGCTGATTGGGCGTTGGGAATCGTTACTGGGAATAATAAAGAATTTATAATAAGCGAGCCACAAGATGGTTATGAACCTATCTACAAAGGGAAAGAAATCGGACGATTTATATTAAATAATCCCTCAAGCTATATCAGATTTGTGCCGAAAAAATTTCAACAAGTAGCGCCAATAGAAAAGTATCGTGCGAAAGAAAAACTTATTTACAGATTTATTTCTAAATATCTATTTTTCGCTTATGATAATAAACAGAAGTTAACTTTAAACAGCGCGAATGTTGTGATTCCTAGAATTCCAAATTATCCGATAAAAATGATTGTGGCTTTATTTAATTCTTCACCCTATCAATTTTTATTTCAAAAAAAATTTTCAAGTATAAAAGTGTTGCGAAATCATATCGAGCAAATGCCATTGCCTCTTTGGGATGAAAAAACTTTTTCTGAAATTATTAAAATAGTCAACGAAATTATTGGTGGTAACAATAATTTTATAAAATTAGATAACTATATTATGAACAAATTTTCTTTTTCTGAAAAAGAAAAAGATTATATTAATAAATTTAACAAATAATTTTTTTATTATGGAAATTTTAAAAGAAAATTTAGCAAAGCTTATTGAATCATTACCAATTAATGATAAAGAAAAACTTAGAAATAATCTCAAAAAACTAATGTCTGTTTATCCATTCAATGAATATGAATATATAATTTCAAATCTATTTTGTCTGAAAAAAATAACACTAGTGGATTATTTTGCGATTCGTGAGGAATATTTGGTGAGAAATGAATATTTGCATATCTATGAAAAATATGGATCACCCACAGCTTTTGGTATTACTTGGGCGCAGTCGCATATTCATGCAATTGTTCCGGAAATGAAAAAACCTACAAAAAAGGAAAATTCTGATTTTGATAATGAGTACGATTTTTTTTGTGATTATAAAAAAAATCGCGTTAGAATAGAAGTAAAAGCATCTCGAGCGGTTGATGCAAAAAGTGACGAGCCACTTTTTATCAAAGCACTTGCGTTGAATTCTGAAAAACCTTTTGATATGAATTTTCAGCAAATAAAACCGAAACATTGCGATGTTTTTGTTTGGGTGGCTGTTTGGAGAGACGCAATCAAATATTGGATCTTTGCTTCAAAAGATATAGAAAAAAATAAGTATTATTCAAGGGGGCAACATAGAGGAAATATTGGAGAGGGACAGCTTCATTTGAATAGGGATAATATTAAAACATTCAAAAAATATGAAGCTCATCCGAATGAATTGCTTAAAAAAATTATCAAGGCATATAAAAGACAAAAGTCTAAAAAATAAAATAATTTTATAAACTAAAAAACCTATGTCAAAAAAAGCAAAAAAAGAGGTGGTTGTAGTGAAAGAACTTTCGCAAAGCGAATTGCAAAAGTTGGCGCATTCGGGCACAAAAGAGGCGATTGAAAAAATTGAAAAATATATTAAGATAGAAAAAGATTATGAAAAACGCACTTATGCTCAAATAGCGCTGAATGAATGTGAAATGTTTTTTTATCAACCTAAAAACGAAAAAGAGGATGAAGAATTTACATTGAGTGAATTAATTAGAAGAAAAGAGCGCTATATTGATGAGCGAACAATGAAAATGTGTGATATCAAAGAAAGGATTGAAAAATTGATGCTGGAGAAAAAAGTGCATGAAAAAGTTTTAGCAAAACATAAAAACAAAAAAGAAGACTGGAAATATAATTGGATGCAAGATTTTGTGTTGATGGAAGAAAATGAATTGCATAAAATCGAAGAAGATCTTGAATATGACGAGGCTTGGGTGGCAGAGGCTAAAAAAATGATCACTACTGCACGGTATAAAAATATGCCAGCGCACCATCTCGAGCATTTTGATTTTAACTTCGGCGAAAATTCTCTTGAGGATGAAAAAGATAATTGCGATTGTGAAAATGATTGTGATTGCGAAGATGTTTTCAAGGGAATGGTATAATAAAAGAATAAAATAAAAATTAAAAAAACTCACTTCAAGCTGGAATTATAAATATAATTTTTGCGGGAGGTTGAGGGAGAAAAAATATGTTTTGGTCAGGTCCAAGTAGTGATTTAAAAATTATTATTTTTCTATTGGTTATTTCTGTTGCAGTGGCATCTTTTGTGTATTTCAAGACAAAAAAAATATTGTTAGGAGTTTTTATTTTGTCAGTGTTGAGCAACTTGATTTTATTTTATGGCATGTATTATCAGTTTGCAGAATATTATAATATTATGTGGTTATTTAAGTTTGTTAGAAAAATATGGCCATATATGAACCTAGCTTTATTTATTTCACTAATCATTATTTTTTTCAAAAATAAATATGCAAAAAATAAAAACAAATAAGTTTTCTGTACTTCTTTTTCTACTAGTATTTTTTATTTTGCCTTTACGAGAAACTAGCGCGGAAGAATGGTGGGAAGATCAAGGATATAATGTTATTAATTCAGATACAACTTGGAAAAAAGAGGATACGCACTTTTTCAACAAAAAGGTAGTTGTTGTTAATGGTGCCAAGCTCACCATTGAAAAAGGCGCAACTGTGAAATTTGGAAAAAATGATATTTTTCTTTCTTCGCTGGATGTGATTGACGGAACAATTATTGCGGAGGGCACTAGAGAGGAAAAAATAATCTTCACTGCGGATGAAGAGGACGGTGGTGTTTTTAATATAGATTTTTCTAACAATCCAGAAAGAGAAGCTTCCTTTTTTCGTTATGTCGAAATTTCTAATGGCGGTTACATTCCGCAAATGGTTAAAAATAGCAGAAAAATTCCTTTTATCCATACAGCCATAGCGCTAGAGGGCGGTGTGCCGGCTTTTCAATATTTTTCCGGCAAAATGCATATGGAAAACTGCGAATTTAAGAATAATATTTACGGCGATATTAGTGCTGGTGGATTTTTTTCCTTTGAAAACTCGGATTATTTAGAAATCGTTAATTCTAATTTCAATGGTGATGCAAGTCAACTGGCTATAAATTCGTCGATTTTTTGCTATAATGAAGAAACCGAAGAAGAATGCCCAAGTAAATTTATTTTGAAAAATAATTGGTACGGAGATTTAAATGGTCCCTCGGGAGAGGTTTTAAATGATGAAACTAATGGGGTTAGCGTGATTGGCAGTGTTATTTTGGATAGTTGGAGAAAAAGTGATTTAATCGCTGATCCAGTGATAATTATTCCGGGGATTACCGGATCGGAAAAAGTTTCCAATAAGTGGAAGCTCGATCCGATTTTACATACCTATGATGATCTAGTTGCTTCACTGGAAGAAAACGGCTATGAAAAAGAAAAAAATCTATTTGAATTTCCCTATGAGTGGAGAAATGAAAATTCTATCACTGCCCAGAGTTTGCGGGAAAAAATTCAAACAATCCTAACTGAAACTAAAATTTCCAAAGCGGACATAGTGGCTCACAGTATGGGCGGATTGGTAGCGCGATATTATGTTGAAAATGATATTTATGAAAACAATATTGATCAGTTGATAACTTTAGGAACTCCGCATAGAGGTTCTGTCAAGGCTTATTTAAGATGGGAAGCGGGAGAGGGATTTTTTGGAATTGAAGAATTAATTGCTAAGCATCATTTTGAAAACGAAGCTTATCACAAAGGATACGATAATGTTTTTTCCTATATACAAGAAAAAGTGCTTTCTGTGAAAGAACTGCTTCCTGATTATGACTATCTGTTTGGTATAGCAGAAAATTCAATGATAAATTATCCGGATAATTATCCGCAAAATAATTTTTTAGAAGAATTGAATGAACAAGGGAATATTGAAAAAATGGAAAAAGTTAATTGGATAAATATTATTGGAAATCTGGAAAATGAAAAAAGCACTATTGCAAAAATTAGAGTTGTTGACAGTACCGTAAGCGATCGTTGGGAACATGGAATGCCAGAGAATTTTTATAATAATGAAACCGACCAAGGTCTAGAAAAAAGTAATGGAGATGAAACTGTTCCCTTGGTTAGCGCGGAGTCTGTACCGGCTAACAAGAAAATAGAATTAAATTCAACGCATAATAATTTACCAACCTTTGCCCAGTGTGAGATTCTATCGGAACTCACTGGGAAAAATGATTGTTCTAGAGTGGATAAAATACATATTCCAAATATTTTAATTTTTAATCTTTTCTCTCCCATCGACATTCAAATAATCGCACCAAGCGGACAATGGGCTGGGAAGAATATAAATAATTTGGATGAAGATGAACAAATCGACGGAGCGTATTATACTGGATATGATACAGAGAATGAATTTCTCACTATTCCAAATCCCGAAAATGGGGAATATAAAGTTATTACAGAAGGCACAAGCAACGGAGAATACAAAATTGAGATGGCTAAAATTTCTGAAGATGAAAATGGTATTGCCAGTGAAATTTCAGGTGAAATAATCGGCACTGCAGAAAATGGAGTGCAGACAGAAAAAACGGTGGAAGTTTTGGAAGAAGAAATAGTGACTGAAGAGAAAGATACTGTTCCTGCAACAATCATCATTGATTCTCCACAAAACAAAAGCTATCAAAGTGATGAAATTGTTCCACTAGAATTTACCACTACGGATGATTCTTCTGGAATAGACGAAGAAAAAACAGAAATATTTTTAGACGGTGAAATATTTTCCCAAGATAAAATTGATATGGCGTATTTGACAAAAGGCGAGCATAATTTGAAAATATCAGCAATGGACAAAGCGGGAAATTCTACGGAAGAAGCAATAACTTTTTCTATTCAGCCAACCATTGATTCAATAATGGAAAATATTGATCACTACTATGCCGACAAACTTATTACTGAAAAAGCTACCAAAAATTATCTCGATGCTAAATTGAAAATAATCAAAATGCAAAAAATGTTTTATGAGGCCATAAAAGTTAGTCCTTGGCCGGCTAATTTCAAAAATAGATTGCTCAAAAACCTAGCCAGAAATATCAATCGAGAAATAGAAAATTTATTGGATGATATTCAAAATAAAAAATCAATTTCCAAAAATATTCTCGAGCCAGCTAAAAGTATTTTGATTGGCAATTTGGGGGAAATTGGGGTATAATCAAAATAAATTTATGGACAATCTAATAAGCCTATTAAATAGTAATGGAATAGATATTATAGGATTTTATAATTCCACTTTTTTTTCAGTGGTGAAATTTATTTTGGGAATTTATGCGGTAGTGGTTTTTGCGGATATTGTGCTTCTTTTGGCACAAAGAGGATTTTCTAGTGGCGATATAAGAGAAACCCTTTTAGGTTTAGATGTTCCGCCGGAACTTTTGACGCGAAAAGGAAGATTGCGAAAAAAATGGGATAAGGTGCGGGAAAAAATAAGAAGCACCAGAGAAGAAG
The DNA here is from genome assembly GCA_001784805.1 of Candidatus Moranbacteria bacterium RIFOXYA12_FULL_35_19. Taxonomy (GTDB): domain Bacteria; phylum Patescibacteriota; class Minisyncoccia; order Moranbacterales; family UBA2206; genus UBA2206. Next base: position 7,093 of record MFSE01000010.1, on the reverse strand, counting down.
ATTGGAAAATAGCGATAATTTCAGCGGATAATATCATTGATGATTTGATAGCTAGGATGGGATACAAAGGCGAAAATATGGGAGAGCGCTTAGCTGGAATAAATCCTGGACAAATTGAAAATATTGAAGAACTTAAAAAAGCTCATGAATTTAGAAATCGGATAATTCACGAAGAAAATTTAAAATTAACCAAAGAGCAAGCACGAGAAGTGCTGAAATATTTTGAAAACTTTCTTGATTTTTTTGATGTGCTGAAATAGAATACATTTGACAGTCAATTATTATATGTTTAGAATGCTTAGTAGCGTCTAGTTTAGGCGATATTTTGAAATTACAGCGGGGTAGAGCAGTCTGGTAGCTCGGGTGGCTCATAACCACCAGGTCGTTGGTTCGAATCCAACCCCCGCAACAATTTTTGGCAGGGTAGCTCAGTTGGTTAGAGCACAGCACTCATAACGCTGAGGTCGTGAGTTCGAGCCTCACCCCTGCTACAAAATGCCAATACATAAAACAAAAAATGAAAATTTTTTCAAAAAATGGTCTCCTGAAATGGCATATGTGCTCGGATTTTTTGCAGCTGATGGATGTATGATTAAGAATAACAGGGGAGCACATTTTATCGAATTTCAAATTACTGATAAGGATATTTTATTGAAAATCAAGAAATTATTAGGTTCTAATCATAAAATTACAGAAAGAAAAAATAATATAAAATGGAAAATGGCTTATCGTTTGCAAATAGGTAGTAAGAAAATGTTTGAGGATTTGATTGCATTAGGTATGACATCGAGAAAAAGTAATACGCTAAAATTACCAATAATTCCTAAAAAATATTTCAATCATTTTGTTAGAGGATATTTTGATGGGGATGGAAATGTGTATATTCACAAAAGAAAAGACAGAAAAGGAAAGTTAAGTTTGCTGGCGGGATTTACCTGTGGGAGTGAGGTTTTTTTAGAAAAAATATTTTCTGAATTAAAGAAAACAGCGAATATTAAAAAAGGATCATTGTATTGTAAAAATAATATATATTATTGTCTTTATTTTTCTACCAACGATAGTGTTAGTTTGTATAATTTTATGTACAATCAATGCGGTGATTTATTTTTATTAAGAAAAAAGGAAAGATTTGAGAAATATTTAAAAAACAGATAGCATTCCAAGATGGGTCCGTAGTGTAGCGGTTTATCACGTCTCCCTGTCACGGAGAAGATCGCCGGTTCGAATCCGGTCGGACCCGCCAATTATAAAACAGCTCAATTTACGCGAGCTGTTTTTTGTTATTTTGGCGCTTGCAAAAGTAGATTAGAAAGACTATAATTAAATAGAGGAAAGTAAACAACGGGTAATCATCTTGGCTGTTTATTTTTAAAATTGCAAGAATAAAAAAGATATTATGACGCTCAAATCTTACATCTGGGGAATGCGCTTTATTACGCTTTTTTCACTTTTTTCCTTAGGAGCGGTCATTTTTTATGTTGATCCGGAAAATTCCGGAATGATTGGAATATTTTTGTTTTATCTGGCAGTTTTTTTTGTTTTAAGCGGAATGTTCAATCTAATTCTTCTTTTTATTCGGAGAATATTTTTAGGTCACGAAATGGCGGTGGAGAATATTGAATTGAGTTTTCGTCAAGGGATACTGTTGGCGATTATGGTAATAGGGATATTGATTTTGCAAAGCTATCGAATGTTGGTTTGGTGGGACGCGTTGTTGGTAGTAGCGGGAGTGTTTCTAGTTGAATTGTATTTTCTAAGTAAAGAATAATCAGAACCACTGATTAACACATGATTATTTTGATTACACATGAAATTTAAATTCAAGTGTAATCATGTGCTAATCAGTGATAATCAGTGGTTCAGACATTTATGCCTAAAGAAAAAAAAGAGAAAGATGCGAACAATGAATATACTGCCAAATCCATTCAGGTTTTGGAAGGATTGGAACCAGTGCGAAAACGCCCTGGGATGTATATTGGCGGAACTTCCACGGAAGGTCTGCATCATTTGATTTGGGAAGTGGTGAATAACTCGGTGGACGAAGCCATGGCAGGATATTGCAAAAATATTGAAGTGAAACTTCTGCCAAAAAATGTGGTTGAGATAACAGATGACGGTCGAGGAATTCCAGTGGAAAAACATCCACAAACTAAAAAATCAACCTTGGAAACTGTGCTCACAGTGCTTCACGCTGGAGGAAAATTTGGGGGTAATGGTTACAAGATTTCCGGCGGTTTGCACGGCGTGGGAGTTTCGGTGGTGAATGCACTTTCAGTTTATCTTAAAGCTCAAGTGAAAAGAGATGGAAAAATTTATGAAATGGAATTTGAAAGAGGCAAGCCGAAAAATAAAGAGCCGAAAGTTGTGGGTAAAGCCAAAGACACGGGAACAAAAATTATTTTTGAAGCTGATCCACAGATTTTTCCAGAGATAGCATATAATTGGGAAAAAATTCTGGCCTATCTTCGCCAGCAATCATATCTTACCAAGGGTTTAAGTGTAAAAATTTATGATGAGCGGGAAGAGAATAATAAAAGTGCGTATGGATTTCTTTTTGATGGAGGTTTGGTTTCTTATATCAAATTTCTTAATCGCGGAAAAGAGATTAAAAATGAAATGCCTTTTTATGTGGAAAAAACAGTGGATGATACACTGGTGGAAATCGCGATGCAATATACTGATTCATACAAAGAGCATGTTTTTTCTTTTGCTAATAATATTTTCACTCCAGAAGGTGGAATGCATGAAGTTGGTTTTCGCTCCGCCCTTACCCGAGCGATAAATTCTTATGCTAAAAAAGCGGGAATTTTGAAAGAAAAAGATGATAATTTTGTGGCTGAAGATTTTCAAGAAGGTTTGACAGCGGTGATTAGTGTGAAACTGCGTAACCCGCAATTTGAAGGCCAGACAAAAGCGAAATTAGGAAATAATGAAATTCGGGGAATTGTTTCTAGTGTTACCGCAGAAGCGTTGGCGGAATATTTAGAAGCTCATCCAAATAATGCCAAAGAAATGGTTGCGAAAATTATGCTTACCTCTAGAGCTAGAATCGCGGCTCGGGCAGCCAAAGATGCGGTAATTCGAAAAGGCGCGCTTGAAGGTATGACACTGCCGGGAAAATTGGCGGATTGTTCTTCGCGAGATGCTTCTAAAACTGAACTATATATCGTGGAGGGAGATTCCGCGGGAGGCTCGGCCAAACAAGGGCGCGATCGAAGATTCCAAGCGATTTTGCCACTCCGAGGAAAATTGGTGAATGTAGAAAAAACTACCTTGGATAAAGTAGTAAAATCGGATACTTTGAAACCAATCATCATTGCGCTTGGAGCGGGGATTGGCGATAGCTTGGATATTGCTAAAACGCGCTATCACCGAATTATTATTATGGCCGATGCCGATGTGGACGGTTCGCATATTCGAACTTTGCTTTTGACATTTTTCTATCGTTATTTTGAACCACTTATCCGTGCGGGATATATTTATATTGCTCAACCACCACTTTATCGTATTCAAAAAGGCAAAGAAGTGCAGTATTGTTATACGGAAGAGCAAAAAAATATAGCGGTGGATAAAATTATCAAAGCTTCGGCGGAAAAAGCGGATAAAAAAGAAAAGGCAGGTAAAAATATCGAGCCGGAAGTAGTGATGGAAACAGATGCGAACGAAGAAGGGGAAAGTGAAGTGGGGGAAAAAATTGCTGGCATAAATTTACAACGCTATAAAGGTCTTGGAGAAATGAACCCATCTCAACTTTGGGAAACAACAATGGATCCCGCCACGCGTCTAATGCTTCAAGTGACAATTGAGGACGCCGAATCTGCGGACAAAATGTTTGATGTTTTGATGGGGAGCGAAGTTGAACCTCGCCGGCGCTTTATCCAAACTCACGCCAAGAGTGTCAAGAATTTGGATGTGTAATTTATTGTGGTAAAATCGGAAATAGTTTATAATAGAAGCAGCTAAAAATATTTATTTTAGCGTAAATTTATAAAAATAACTTCTAAGTGAAATTAGAAGATGAATTCGAAAAACAAAAATAGAAAAAATAATTTCTGGGCTTTCAGGGTAGCTGGTTTTTTGGTGTTCGTTTTATTTTTATTTTTATTTGCAGTAACTAATTGTTTTGCTGCTTTTCCAACAGATTGGGGTAAAAGTCAACAATTAGCTATTGATCACACTAAATTAACTGCGAATGTTTCTGATTTTCCAATCTTAATAACAAAGGTATGTCTTCCAGAGGAAATGTTTAATGCTGATGGAGATTACCCAGCTCTTAATGGTGGGGGGGATATTAGATTTTCTTCGGATGAAGCTGGTACAACACAGTTGCCCTGTGAAATCGTGTCATTTGTTATAGACAATGACCCAGCAAATGGTTCAGCAGAAATTTGGGTTAAAGTTCCTTCTATATCTTTTGAAGCTGATACAAGTATTTATATTTGGTGGGATAAAGCAGATGAAACTCAACCAGTGGCGGATGATACTTATGGTTCAGAAAATGTTTGGAAAACAGGATACAAATTAGTCCAGCATTTAAAAGAAGACCCCAGCGGTGGCGCTCCGCAATTTTATGACTCAACAGCCAATGATCATCATGGGACTAACAATGGAGGTTTAGTGGCAGGTGATCTGGTTGCTGCGAAAATAGGAAATGGCATAGATTTCGATGGGGCATCTACCGATGATTACGATGTTACGGACCATACTGATTTTGATTTCGGCAATGGAGATTTTACAATCAGCTTTTGGGCCAAGTCGGTAACGCATGGCTTCCCCAAAGGGATTATTGAAAGAGAGGCTACCGCAACTTTTCAGCCGTGGGTAGTTTGTGATAACTCTACTACAAGAATTGATTTTTATGCCAGTTCAAATGGGAGTTCTTATGATATTGCAAATGGGGTTTCTATGGGAACCTTTAATACAGATTGGGCATATTATGCTATTTCCAGAAACGGAACTTCCATTAAATTATATAGAAATGGAACTCAAACGGGTAGTACAATAACATCATCTGCGACTCTTCATACTGGTAGCGGGAATGTGAGAGTCGGCGAGTACTACGCATCGTCCTATCAGGGAATATTTGATCTTGACGAACTTGAAATATTAAAGGGTGATTATAAGAGTGTTGACTGGTTGACGGCTGAATATAATAACCAGAATGACCCTGGTTCATTTATTGCGGAATACACGCCACCAGTTATTTTAAATATCGACGAAACAACCGCTTCGATGGATGATAGAAGGGTAATCGCATATGATGAAAATGAGCAAGGAGCGATACTTTTGACAGGACTTTATTCGGAAACAACACCTACTCATATTGAGGTACAGGTATTCAACCGAACCACTGACGCGGTTGTCCAGGTGGGCGGTAATGATTGGAATACAATTACTGATGAGGTTATTGCAGCTGGGGCATGGTCTGGATCTTTGTCGGGAATACCTAAAACAAATGCGTGGCTTGGTTTTACGGTTAGAAAATCAAATGAAACTGGTACAACATACACTTCGACTAATAAAATCGGTGTAGGATATATTGTTGCTTATACAGGGCAGTCATATATGGGGTATTGGATTGGTTATGGACCATTTACTCCAACAGAAGAATTAACCTCTAATGATTTATGTTCAAAATTTAGGCATTTGACCACAGGCCAGTCTTGGGTCCCACCAGCTTATACGGGATGGGAGTTGAATACGGGCACAGGTTCTATTCCATTTGCTAATAAACTTCAATCTGAATTAGATTGCCCAATTGGTGTTTTGGATTATGGTATGGGTGGTTCTGCATTATTACAAGCAAATGCTACTGGGCTTGGATATTGGTTAGGGACAGACACTTCAACAAACTGGTATTATGATTTAGTTGATGGCATTGCTGTTTCAGATCCGATAGATAGAATCAAAGCCAATGCTCTGATTTGGTATCAGGGGTATACAGATTGCAATGTGGATGTTTCATATCAAGATTATTATGATGGAATGACCGACCTTTTTGCACTATTCCGAACGACTTTGGATTTTGCGAATCTTCCAATTTTTGTTGTTGGACAACCCAGAAACACCACAACAGCGGTAAACAGTCAATCATATACAGATGTGCGAGTAGCTCAAATAGATATAGCCGATGACAATAATGAAACAATAACAATTGTAGCTGGACAAGCTGTTGACCAGCCACTTTATGCAGACGGAGTGCATTTAGCAGAAGCTGGAGAAATATCTGAAGCTGCAAGGTATGCTCAATCTGTATTGTGGTATGAGATTGGAACAGGGGATTATGCATGGCACAGAGGTCCTAGAGCTGTTGGCTGGAAACCAATCGATGCAACACATACTGATATTTATATACAACACGATGGTGGGACAGATTTTACTCCTATCAGCGGAATTGATTCTTTTGGAGTCTATAATTCAGATACAACAAGTTGGATAACAGCTACGGGAGAAAGACAAAATGCTACAACTGTTCGATTAACTCATGCTTCTGCCACTATAACAGATATCCGTATTTTGTGGGGTGAACATCCAGTAATAACCAATATTTTAAGGGATAATTCGACACTGACATTGCCAATTGAGGCGTTACAAGATTTTCCGTATATTCCGAATCAGAATTACACTAGAGGAGATTATGTCTCGCTTCCGCTTGATACGACAGATCTTGAAAATGTTTATTCAGAACAAGATTATACAGATGTAGCCATTGATGACTCAACAAGAGTTGCTCAAACAGCCACTTCGGAATATGCCATTCACGAATTCAAAGATTTTGTTGGAGAAAGCACAAATAGAAGTTTAACATGGAATGGGCAAACAAATCTTACTTTATCGAGTTCAACTGTTTATTTACAGATTTACAACCATAACACTACAACTTGGGATGAGGTAGATTCAGACAACTCATCAAGTGTAGATACGGATTTTACTTTAGAAGGAAATATAGTCGACCTAACTAATTACAAAGATACAAATAATCTAATAAATTGCCGAGTTTATCAAAATGGAACTCTTACGTTGCAAACTGATTATTGGAATACAGAGGCAATAGATTCTTACACTATTACTTACAACGGCAATGATAACACTG
>MFSE01000009.1 GCA_001784805.1 Candidatus Moranbacteria bacterium RIFOXYA12_FULL_35_19 | reverse complement strand
AAAAGCCCTTAATTACTTAACACCTAACGAAGTTATCGCTCTAGAGTTCTAAAAAAGGGGCTCTAAATTCTTGAATTCAATATTTTTTTATTTTCAAAAAACTTATTACACTTTGCATTGCCCTTTAAAAAACTTTCCTTTTGAGCTATAATATAGATATATTCATATAGCATGAAACATATAACATGAAACAAGAAAAGAAAAAGTTGCAAATTACAAATTGTGCGTTAAGCGTTCTTGGGGTTGATCCTGGCACAGCCACCACTGGTTGGGCGATACTTTGTGAAAAAAATGGTATAATAAAACCAGTGGCTTATGGGCATATTGCTACTTCGCCGAAAAAATCGGATGATGAGAGGATTTTAGAGATTTCCAAGGACTTGAGAAATATCATTGAAAAATATCAACCCCGAGAAGCTGGCGTAGAAGAAATTTTCTTTTTCAAAAATCAAAAAACCATTATCACGGTTGCTCAAGCCAGAGGGGCAATTCTCTTGACACTCGGACAAAATAATGTTAAAGTTTCTAGCTACACTCCCCTCCAAGTCAAACAAGCTTTGACCGGATACGGCCGTGCAGAAAAAAAGCAAGTCCAGTTAATGACTCAAAATATTTTAAATTTAGCGCAACTCCCAAAACCGGATGATACGGCGGATGCTATTGCGATTGCGCTTTGCCATATCAATAGCAGGAAACTGAACAGTTTAAAATAATTTTTTGAAAATTGGTAATTAATAAATTATAAAAATATGCAAACTAGTCCAATAATTGATTTTTTCTTGCATCAAGGCGTGCCTTTTGAAACAGTCATTCTAATTCTGATGCTTCCGATCATCGCCACCTTTATCGCCTTTTTGCGCCAAGTAGTCGGCATCAAAGCTTTTGGCATTTATGCACCACTGATTGTCACCTTCGCTTTTTTGGCGACTAATGGCTTGAAATATGGCATTGCAATTTTTGTCACGGTGATTTTCACCGGAATGCTGATGCGTTTTGTCTTGAAACCTTTTCGCCTGCTTTATCTTCCCCGAGTGGCTCTTATGCTCACGGCTGTGGCTATTCTAATTTTAGGCGTGTTAGTTATTGGTGGAGAATTTAGAAGAACGGGCCTCGCGGCTGTTTCTATTTTTCCCATTCTTATTATGATAACGATTGTGGAAAAATTCGTGGCCGTGCAAATTGAAAAGGGTGACTTAGCCGCGATAAAACTAGCAATTGAAACTTTAATAATTTCTATCGTCGGCTTTTTTATCGCCAGTTCCCACACTCTTATTAATTTTTTAGCCCTTTATCCTTGGATAGTGCTTCTCACTATTCCGATTAACATTATGCTCGGCAAATGGACAGGACTACGAGTTAGTGAATATTTCCGCTTTCACAAAATAATGAAAAATCTATAACCGATTCGAATCTACCCGCCTCGCGTCGACGAGCAATCGTCTTTGCGAGTCGAGGCGGGTAGATTCGCATCGCATTATTATGTTTGAATTTTTCAAATTAAACCGACAAATCTTAGGAATGAACTGTCGAAATCTGGAATATATCCGGCCATTTAATCGATCACGCGCTAAAAAATTGGCGGACAATAAACTTCTTAGCAAAAAAATACTTAAAAAAAATAATATTTCTGTTCCAAAACTTTTAGCTAAAATATCCAGTCTTCAAGAATTGGAAAATTTTAATTGGCAATCACTCCCAGAAAGCTTTGCCCTAAAACCTAATCGCGGTTTTGGCGGAGAAGGAATTTTGGTAGTTTATGGAAAAAAGAAAGACATCAATGACACTTGGATAAAAGCTGATCGAACATTAATTTCTATAGAAGACTTAAAAACTCATATTCGAAATATTTTAGACGGCTCTTTTTCTCTTTCTGGCACGCCTGACATTGCCTTTTTTGAGGAAAGATTGCAACTCCTAAAACTTTTCAAACCTTATTGCTATAAAGGTATTCCCGACATTCGCGTGATTGTTTTCAATAAAGTTCCTCTTATGGCAATGCTTCGCTTGCCAACTAAAGCTTCTTCTGGCAAAGCCAATTTACAACAAGGAGCAATTGGCGTTGGCATAGACATTGCAACAGGCACAACTACCACGGCAGTTTTGGGGAAAAATAAAATGATCGATTATATCCCTGGTACTCGATTGCTTTTGTCAGGAATAAAAATTCCTTATTGGAATGACATTTTGAAACTCTCTGTGCGCGCCCAAGAAATTTCCAACCTTGGATTTTTAGGCGCTGATATCGCCATCGACAAAATCAACGGTCCGACCATTATCGAGCTCAATGCCCGCCCCGGGCTTTCCATTCAAATCGCCAATTTATCCGGACTCAAAAGAAGATTGGAAAAAGTAAAGGATTTAAAAATAAAAACCATTGAAAAAGGCGTGCGAGTAGGCAAAGATCTTTTTGGCGGAGAAATTGAAGAAGAATTGGAAGAAATTTCCGGTCGCCGTGTCATTGGTACCGTCGAAAAAGTAAAACTCATCGGCAAAGATGGGCAAGAAATTGAAGTCGAAGCTAAAATTGACACAGGAGCCTATTCAACTTCGATTGATGTTGAATTAGCCAAACAATTGGGGTTTGAAGATGTTTTAAATTATTTTTCTACTCTTGATCTTCCAAAAGATTTTAGTCGCGAAGAAGTTAAACAAATAGAGGAAGATTTGAGAAAAAAATATATAGGACAGCATTCAGATTTAGCTGATATCACTGCAGTTTATTCTTCTCATGGTGTTTCTATTAGACCAAAAATTTCTCTTAAAATAATACTTGATAATATTGAAATTTTCACTCAAGTTAATATAACAGAAAGAAAAGAATTAAATAAAGAAATGATCATTGGAAAAAAGAATTTAGGTAAATTTTTAATTGATGTAAATAAATAATCCTATGAGAAAAAATCAATCTATTATCAAGAAAGTCATTGAAGAAATGGGAGGAACTGTTGAAAAAATTATCCCCGAAAGAAATTATTTTTATATTAAAATTAATGGGGAGAGGATATTTATTAATAAAAAATTCGTAATAAATAATAGTTTATTTTCCAGGAGACAACTGACAAATTTTAAAGATTTGACTTACTTACTTTTAAAAGAAAATAATATTCCCACTCCTGATACGATTTGTTTCTATAAAAAAACCTTAAACAAAGATACCTTAAAAGATGCTCTTTCAAAACTTTCTTATCCGATTGTAATAAAAGATGCTAGCGGTTCAAATAGTAAGGGAGTTTTTACAAATATTCAAAATTTTCATGAAGCTAGTGAACTTATCCTCAAGGAAATACAAAAATTTTCTTGTCTTATCGCTCAAAAAATGATTTTTGGGAAAGAATACAGAGTTTTAATTTTAGACAATAAGGCTATAGGCGTTTTAGAAATGATTCCGCCAAAAATCATTGGAAATGGAGTAAATACAACAAAAGAACTGATTGAAATAAAACAAAGAGATATAAAGGAGAAAACTCCTTTTGATAACAAACTTTTACAAATATTAGAAGAACAAGGAGAAAATCTTGAAAGCATACCAAGAGAAAATAAAGAAGTATTTATAAAGAAAAATTCTTGCCTTGCCGAAGGTGGAGAAACAAAAGATGTTACTGATATTATAAATAAAGATCTTGAAGCTTTATGCGTAAGAGTATCGAAAATTGTTGATAAAAAATTAGTCGGTCTAGATATTATATGCGACGATATAAGCAAAAATCCATCTGAACAAAATTTTAATATCATAGAAGCGAACAGAAGACCCGATATGTATATTCATTATAATCCTACTTATGGAAAAACAAGAAATGTCGTAAAAGACATTGTTAATTTTATTCTAAACCTTAAAAAATTAGAACAATAATTTTTTACAAATTTAATTAAATTAATTTAACAACAATGGAAATTATTTCAATCACTGGAACAAAAGGAAAAACAACAATAACTAGGGCGTTAAGTTATGTAATAAATAAAACAGGAGAAAATACCTTGCGAGTTGATACTGATGGATATTATATAAATGAAAAAATTAAAGGGACAATCGAAGAAAGTAAACAAATATTTTCCTTAGTCCCTACTGTTTGCCCTGGAAAATACTTAATAACAATGAAAAAATTCTATCCTAATTTTACTGCTGTTTTAGAAACAGCTTTAGGAAGTAGCGCTGAACCTGGATTAGGATATGGTTTGCATAATATCGGCGTTTTTTCAAATGTACTTGAAGATCATTTAGGAGCAACTCCGAGATTAAAAAAAAGATCCGACATCGCAAAAGCTAAAAATTTTATATTCTCTCGAATTGATGTCGGTGGTTGTTTAGTTTTTAATGCTGATGATAAATTAGTATGTTCGCAATTGAAAATTATCCCCTCCCATAGAAAGCCGACTTTTTTACCCATAGGTTTTAATTTTAAATCATTCAATCTTAAAAATCATCTTGAAAATAAAGGAGAATTTATAACCATTGAGGATTTTTTTATAGTAATAAAATCAAAAAATACCACAAAAAAAATACTGGATTCAAGAAAAATACATTGGACTTTTGATGGTATTTTTAAGCCATCTCTTTATAATTTAATGTTAATAATCGGCGTTCTTTATTTTCATTATAAAAAAGAAATTCCCAAAAAAACCTTGGAAATTTTAAAAAATTATCAATTAGAAGAATTTGGCGGGAGATTAACACTTTTTAAAAATAAAGTAGGGATAAAAATATTACTTGATTACGCTCATGAAAAATATTCTTTGATCGAGATTGGCAAACTTGCTGAAAAATTAAAAGAAAAAAAATCTAATAAAACTATCGGAATAGTCCGATTAGCTCCTGATCGAACCAATAAAATGATTTTCGAAACAGGTCAAGCTATTTCCAATTTTTTTGAAATAATTTTTGTTTATGATAAAATTGATGGCATAAATAGAAAAGTTTATCAAGGGAAGAAATCCAATCTTAAAAGAGTAATTGGGGAAGTTTCAAAAATATTTTTTGATGGAATTATTTCTAAAAAAACAAATAAAAAAGCAGAAAGAATTATAGTTGAAGAAAAAGCAATACAAAAAGCATCCGAGATTTCTCATAAAGGTGATGTTGTAGTCATTATTTGCGGAGATAATCATAAAAAAACAGTTGGCTATATAAAAAAATATTTTAAAGCTTCGCTTTTGAATTAGTTTAATATTTTTTCTTACAAATTTTCCTTTTTGCGTTAAAATACAAGATGCTTTAAAATTAAATTATGTACATTTTTTCGCCGAAAAATTCAAATGGGAATTCCGGACGCGGGAGATTTAGACTCAAGATCAATTGGAAATTATTGGGAAAAATAGCCTTGGCTTTTGCTGGGGCGGTTTTGCTTTTTGTAATTGCCGTTTTTGCCTGGTTTGCCAAAGATCTTCCTAGCCCTGGGAATCTAAAAAATCGCGTCATCGTTCAATCGACAAAAATTTATGACCGCACTGGCAATCATCTGCTTTATGAAATTCATGGCGAAGAAAAAAGAACCGAAATTCCATTTTCTCAAATGCCGGAAACAATCAAATACGCTTCCATTGCATTGGAAGACCAAGATTTTTACAATCATATTGGCATCCAACCAAAAGGAATTATACGCGCCGCGCTAAAAGATGTTATCAACTTAGGCACTTCCCAAGGAGGCTCAACAATCACTCAACAACTCATCAAAAGATCTCTTTTGACTTCAGAAAAAACTTTTACTCGAAAAATAAAAGAAGTTATTTTGGCTATTGAGTTGGAACAAAAATTTGAAAAAGACGAAATTTTGGCGATGTATCTCAATGAAATCCCTTATGGCTCCAATGCTTACGGCATAGAAGCTGCTACGCAAACTTTTTTTGGCAAACACGCCAGTGAATTAACTTTGGATGAATCCGCTCTTCTCGCTTCATTGCCTCAAGCTCCTTCCTATTATTCCCCTTACGGATCCCACACGGAAAATCTGAAGTTTCGTCAAGAATACGCCCTCAATCAAATGGCTAAGCTCGGCTACATCACTCAAGAACAAGCGGACACTGCCAAGCAAGTAGATGTTTTTTCTAAAATAAGAACTTTTTCAGAAAATATCAGCGCTCCGCATTTTATTATGTATGTCAAAGAATATTTGGAAAAAACATACGGTGCCCAAGCAATGGAGCAAGGCGGGCTAAAAGTTTATACCACTCTCGATTGGGATAAACAAAAAATTGCCGAAGAAGCTATCAAAAACCACAGCGAAAAAAATACTGCCACTTACAAAGCTAACAATCAGGCGCTTGTCGCAATGGATCCAAAAACTGGACAAATCTTGGCCATGGTTGGTTCCAAAGATTATTTCGGTAAAGCCGAGCCAACTGGTTGCATCTCCGGAAAAAATTGTCAATTCGAAGGCAACTTCAATGTGGCTACTGCACTTCGTCAACCAGGATCGTCTTTCAAGCCTTATGTCTATCTCACCGCCTTTGAAAAAGGCTATACTCCCGAAACCAATCTTTGGGATGTCGATACGAATTTTTCCACTGATAGTGGAAAAGATTATAATCCAAAAAATTATGACGGAGAAAATCGCGGACTACTCAAAATGAAAGACGCGCTGGCAATGTCGCTTAATGTTCCCGCGGTAAAAACTTTATATCTAGCAGGCGTGCAAAATTCCATCGACACCGCTCATAAAATGGGCATCACCACACTCAAAAAAACTGCCGACTATGGATTGTCCTTGGTTTTAGGTGGAGGCGAAGTGAAATTACTTGATCATGTCAATGCTTTTTCTACTTTTGCTACAGGTGGAATCCATCATCCCACTGTTTCTCTTTTGCGAGTAGAAAATAGCGCCGGAGAAATTTTAGAAGAATATAAATCCAGTGATGGGCAAAGAGTTATTGAAGAAAAATATGTAGCCATGGTTGATTATATTCTTTCCACTAACGAACTTCGCGCGCCGGTATTTGGAGAAAACAATCCGCTTAAATTTGAAAACCGCCCTGTCGCAGCCAAAACTGGTACTACCAACGAATGGCGCGATGGTTGGACAATCGGTTATACTCCTTCACTCACCGCTGGAGTCTGGGCTGGCAATAACGACAATTCTATAATGGCCGAGGGAGCTGACGGCTCTTATATAGCTGCGCCAATTTGGCGAGAATTCATGGAAAGATCCTTAGCTAATTATGATATTGAAAAATTTCCTAAATACGAAGAAGAAGAAACTGGCAAAAATGTTTTGGATGGAAAATTAGATGCTAAAAAAGAATTAGAAGTTTGTAAAATTCCCGGTTCAGATGATTATTGTTTGGCTAACGACAATTGTCCGAAATCAGAAAGAGATAAGAAAAAATTCGCGGATGCCCATTCGATTTTATACTATGTCCAAAAAGATGATCCACGCGCAGATAAACCAGAAAAACCAGAGGATGATCCGCAATTTAAAAATTGGGAAAAAGCTATTGAAAAATGGTTAGATAAAAAAGAAGGTTATTCTTCTCGTCTCACTCCGAATGAAGAATGTCGTTTGGATGATTTCAAAAAATTCAAACCAGAAATAAATATATCCGCCTCTCTAAGTGATTCCACTATCAAAATAAAAGGGAAAGCGGATGCGCCTTTTGGGGTGGACAAAATAACTTTGTCTATTGAGGGAGAAGATGATAAAACTTTTTCTAAATCTTCTTTTGATTATGACTATTTTGTGCCGGAAGCTAAAAAAGGCACCGACATTTCCATTAAAGCCACCGTCAAAGATAAAAATGGCGATACTGATTCAGATACCGTTTCGATAAAAACTAATTTGTAAAAATATGGATTATAAAAAATATTTTCAAGAAAAAAATATTGATGTTAATGATTTATCGCCAAAGATAAAAAGCGGACTGACTAACGCGCTCAAAGGATTTTGGGGAGTCTTATATCAACTTTTAATTTTGTATGTTGGCGGAATGATCTTATTTATCGCAAAAGCTTCTGGTATCTTTTTTATTGTGTTTTTTATTCTTCTTATGTTTGGCTGGTTTATCCATCTTTTTTATTTTTACGGAATTATTGGAGAAAAATGGCGGAAAAATCGCTTTGAAAAATGGTTCCACGCCTCCAGACTTTCGGATTTATTTGAATATCTAGAAAGAAAAAATATGCTAGATTTAAAAATAATTAATAAAAGAAAGGATATTTTCGAAAACAAATTCTTAGAAAAGATTGCAGGAATTGATTATCTGTTCGAGCCATCCGCAGGAACACGAGTATTGTCCGGATCACCCTCTTCTGTTTTTAATAAAAATGATTTTGAAGAATATTCCCATTATTTTTCTTTTATTTTTTCCTCCGAAAAATATGCTAATCTGGTGGGAAATATTGGTTTTTGCGGAAATCAAAGAAAAAAATTTGCCGCTAAAAACGAGACTTGGAAATATAAACTAGATATGACACAACCTGCTTTTTCTTCTCAAGCGAATATTCCTCAAATAAAAGAATTGATGGAAAAAATTGAAAATATTCTTTTGCAATATCCAAATCTTAAGGGCTATCTTGATTTCAAAAAAGACAACTTAATAGAAATTACTCTTTATGATAATTTCAAAATAATCACCCAAGCAGGCCGACATCCTCATCAAAAATTTATCCGAAATGAAAACATTGCTACGGCTTTTGATGGCTTTGAAAAAATAGTTGAACTATTATAATTCTCTTAATTCTATATAAAAAAACTTCCGGTTTATCGGAAGTTTTTTTATTTTTAACTAGCTAAATATTTCATTCTTTTCTTTTCCAAAAATCACCAAATAATGGCGACTCCGGATAAAGTTTCATAAATAAAAAACTATTACAAAATAGAATCAATAGCAAGGGAATCAAACCAAAAGGATAACCGGAAGCCAAGCTTTGAAAAATTAAAATTAAAGAAAAAACTGCAATATTGTAATAAGCCCAGCGATCATATTTAATTACATAAAAAATAGCTATGACTGGCAAAATAAGTCCCAAAAGAGAAAGTATGGCTGGAGCATTATTTTCCAATAAAACAGAAATATTTTGTATCAAAAAAGCCAGTGAAATCCAAATAAGCAAGAAAATTACAATTCTGTTTAGAATTTTATATTTATTTTTCAAAGCCAATTCCGGATAGCGAGAAATTATTTTTTTATAACTTTCAAATCCATAACCGTTATTCTTTAAATTATTTTCTATCTCCCCTTTTGATACCCCAGCATTCAACTGCTCGACTATATAATTTTTTAGTTGTTTTTTTTCTAACCCCGCTTGTAATGTTTGCATATTATTTTGTTACTTATTAAAATAAACTCCCCAACCAATTTATAATCCTTGCAAAAAATCCACTATTTTTACATTCACCCTCTACAAAATCATATCCATTCTGGCAAATATATTCGCATTTTGGTTCGCTTCCTTCTGGAATGCTGCAAACATCCGTTAATTTATTTTCTGCATAATAATAAATTTCTTTATCATCACCCGGACAAAATTCAGAGTTTTTGGGAGTTTTTCCGACACAAGGAGAAGTGTTTGCTCCAGAATTCACAGGCAAACCAATGTGATCTTCATCTAAATTATTATTCTCGTCATAAGTGTCTTCTATTTTTCCAGATTGATCATTGCAATTATGTGGCCAAGACATTTTGCATAATCCACTAAAATTATCCATACAACTTGCAAACATTATCTTGCCATCACAAAAATCTTTTGCGTTTGCAACTTTATTTTTTCCAAAAATAAAAGATTCATATTCGCTATGGCATTCATCGTATTTAGTTTTGACTCGGTGAGAATAGTCTATACATTTTTCCATTTCTATATAGCATCGTTCGATACATTCTGTATTTTCCCAACCACAAGAATTTCCGCAAGACTGTTTTGCGTTAATACATTTATTAGACTCTCTATTAAGACACTCCTGCATTTCATCAAGAGTTTCAATATCTGAAAAAGCTAAAGTATAAAACGGGAAAAATAAAATAGAAATAGTAAATAATCCTAATTTTTTCATTGAATTATATCTTCTTTAGTTTCTCCTCTGTTTTTAATATAATTTTTACTTGAAAAATAGAAAAATGGTGCGATAACTAAAAGAGATAGCAAATGAATGACGGAAAGAATGTAATTTATCTCATCACTTCCATCAAAAAAAATCAATCTGAATCCCCCTACAAAAATAATCAAATAAATCGTCGCTAGTCTCACGACATTCAGGCTATTTTTTATAATAAACATTTTTGAAATATATTTTGCGGAATAAATAATGCTTATCCAAATTAAGAAAAACTTTATCACCTCGCCCAAAATCGCCAGCCAAACAATTACGCCAAAACTTTCAATCACATTTATTATTGTCATTCCAAAAATCAAACTGAACAGAAACGGCATTGCGATTCCAGCCAAAAGCCAGTGAACCAAAGCAATCTGCCAATCTTGAATTATTTTTTTCTTCATAATAAAAAATTAAAAATGTTTTTTATAAACTTTTCTTCACTGTTTTTATTATACAATATTTTTGAAAATCAACAAGTCTAAACTTAAGCTCACTTTAATTTTATTTCCTTCACTATCCCCTCGCCAAATTCTTGGTTTATTTTTTTCATAATCGTATTGCGGTTAGAAAAAAGCTCACTTCCCCAAGCGGAACTTTGAGATTTTATAAAAATCGTCCCGTTTTTGAAAAAATCCGCCTTGAGGCGCGACGCTCCAATGTTGCCAAATTCTTCTTTGATGATTCGATTAAAAACATAAAAAATATCCTTGTCCGTCAAAGCTATTTTTTTAGTTTTTTCTCTTTTATATAAAAGATTTTTTAGAGATTTCATAATATTTTATTTTATAAATTTTTAATCATTTCCGGTAAATTCAAGATCCACTTGACTTGCTCGTTTTGAAAAACGAAAGGCGAAACATCTTTGACGGCCTGCTCCAAATCAGAAGCAAAAATAATTTTTGCAAGCTCCGTGATTAACTCTTTTTTGTTTTTCACTATGATATTTTTTTCTTTGAAAATTGCATAATTTGGCTCCATATTTTTTTGCGCCAAAAACCATACTAAATCATAAAAATCTCGCCCTTTTTGATATGGCCTAAGTTTCAAAGCAATAATTTTTTGGGCAAAAAGAGTGGGCAAAGTGTTGATTAAGATTGGAAATCTTTCTCCAAAACTATCCACGAATTTTGTTTCAACTTCGATATTTTTATATGGATCAAAATCGATTTCAAATTTAATCATTATCTTCTCATTTTCTTGAACATTAAATCCGAATTCCTGCAAAATATTCTTAAACTTAAAATAAATAATGTGAATATTTTCGGTTGTTTTGATTTTTGTGTCTAAACTAAAGCCTAGAAGTTCTAGTTTTCCAATAATCTCTTTGCCTAGTTGGTTAATATCAAAATTTTCTTTTTTCAATAAATCAAAATCCAAATCCTCGGAGAATCTTTCAATATTATGAATAAAACGCAAACTGGTCCCGCCCAAAAAAGAAACTGTGTCATTAAAATTGCTCATCGAAAGGACTTTGAGAATTTGCGTCTGCAAATATTCTCTCAAAACATCTCTTTCTCGCCAAGGAATGTTTTTCCCTTGGCAATAATCCCTGAAATATTTTTTATCCGGCAACATAAAATTTGATAAAATTATTAGTTAGTTCTAAAACTTTTTTATTCTCAAAGAATTTCGCAAATTTAATTAGTTTATTTTTATTATATTTAAAATCATCACTAAACCGATAACTTTCAAATTGAAGCTGACTGCCATCTAGCATGTTTCTGTTTAGATAAAAAAAATCCACCAAAGCTTTTTCCGGCAAAGCTAAGTTAAAGGAAATACCCAGTTCTTTTTTTCCAATAGCTTCATATCCGCCAAAAGCCGTTTTTTTAATTTTGCGAAAAGTGAATTTTCCAAAATCATTGGAAATTTCTTTTGTTTCTCGACTGGTCACACAAGTGGTGACAAAAACCGCCTCTGGAATAATTCCATAATACCCTAGGGCTTTTTCTAGACTCACATAGGCTGGTGGATACATTTTCGAAGCCAAAACCATCGGATCAACAGCGTGTCGCAAATGACCTAGGAGATATAAGCCTTTTTTGAGTTGCAAAATATAGCCTTTCTTCTTCCAATTTTCCAAATTATTCAGAAATGACCGATTAAATTCAGTTCGCAAAATTAATTTTAGCTCTTTAGTACTAAAAAGCGGAAAATCTTCCATTTTTTGCCTAAATTCAATATAATTCATTGTCGTAATTCATAAATTTTTATGACTTATGACATTATTATAGCAAGCTTAGGAGTCTTTGTCAATGTTAATTTTCTTACTCGCAAAAATAAAGTTTTTTTATTTCTTCTGTATCTCATTTTAATTCTTATTTTTCTTGAGAAAATTATAAATCCCCCGCACGGCAATCGCGCCTTCGGAGGCGGCGGTGATGACTTGGCGGAATTTATCGGAGCCATCGGTGATGTCGCCAGCAGAAAAAACTCCCGCGACATTGGTCGCGCCGTTTTTTTGAATTTTAATATAACCGCCTTCATCCAATTCGATTCCTAGTTCGCTAAAATATTCCACCGCTGGATCTGAACCCGCTTCGATAAAAAGTCCATCTAAATTTAATTCGTTGGAATTATTATAAGCTTTATCGAGTTTTACTTTTTCCAATTTTTGCTCACCT
>MFSE01000008.1 GCA_001784805.1 Candidatus Moranbacteria bacterium RIFOXYA12_FULL_35_19 | reverse complement strand
TTTCTCAAAAATTTTAATTCTTCAGTGGTTTCAAAAAAAGTAGTTTTAATTTAATTTTTTAATACAAAACATATGAAAATAAAAGAAATTATGACTAAAGAAGTGATGTCAGTGAAAGAAGAGGCGCCAATTTCGGAAATTGCCGAAATTATGTCAAAAAACAAAATCCACGCTTTGCCAGTGGTAGATGACGAAAATAAAGTTTTGGGAATTATCACGGAAACTGATTTTTTTACCAAAGATTCTTCCAATATGGTTTATATGCCATCACTAATTGATTTTATCAATAAGGGAAAAATAAAATATGGCGAAGAGGAAAAAGAGGCGATGCATGCTGTACTTCATGCCACTGCTAAAGATATTATGAGCGCTAAATGTGAAAATGTTTCTCCAGAAATGGAAATAGAAGATTTTATAAAATTGATAAAAGAGCGCAGTTTCAATTCTTATCCCGTGGTTGATTCGGAAGGAGTACTTATCGGAATAATTACAGTGGCCGACGCAATCAAGCTTTTGTAAATATGCTAAGAGTAGTAATAATTTAATATTTTTAAGTTTATGTCAGAAATATTAGAAAGTCTTTTTGGTTCAAGGGAGCGAGCTAGACTTTTGCGATTTTTTTTGCAAAATCCAGAACCTGCTTTCAGCTTTTCCGAGATTGTTTCGAAAAATATGTTAAATGCTGGAAAAACTAGAAATGAACTTACTGGCTTAGCCAATATAAAATTTATTCTAAAAAGAGTTAAGGGTGGAAAAACTTTCTATCAACTGAATCAAGAATTTAATTTTTATCCAGAACTGAAAAATTTGATTGCTAAATCAAATATCTATCCGCAATGTCAAAGTCTTTCCAAGACGGCGAAAATTGGCAACATCAAACTGGCTGTGATAAGCGGAGTGTTTATTAATTATGCCAAAAGCAAAGCTGATATGATAATTGTGGGGGACGCCGTGAGCAAAGCCAAACTCAAAAATCTGATGAGCAGTTTAGAAGCGGAAATTGGCAAAGAAATAAATTTCGTTCTGATGACGATGGATGAATTCAAATATCGTCTCAATATGCTGGATAAATTTATCTTGGAATTTCTGGAGGGTCCGCACGAAGAAGTGATCAATAAGATTTCTGGATTGAAGAGGTTTATTGCGCAGAGAAAACTGTGATTCCTTACGAATTACGAATTGGTACGAATGTACGAATAAATCATAAAAATAAATAAAAATGCTTAATGTTTTAATTATACTTTTAATAGTAATTAGTGCTGGGTTGGTCTGGCTGGTTTTAGATATGAAGAAAAAGTTGGAAAATGGAAAAGACAATGAAAAATCAGTGGCAATTTTGGAACGATTGTCGATGATGGCAGAACAAAATCGCGAATTGCGCCGAACAATGGATTCCAAACTTTCCGAAACACATCGTGCAACGCAAGAGCAGATAAATCATACAATGAATGCTGTGCAAGGCATCACGGGTCAATCAGCGCGTCAAATTGCCGATGTGGTTGCAGGACTGACGAAATTGGAAGAAACCAACAAACAAGTGGTGAATTTTTCCGCTCAACTTCAAAATCTTCAAGATATTTTGAAAAATCCTAAGCAAAGAGGAGTGCTGGGCGAATATTTTTTGGAAGAAACGCTTAAAAATGTTCTACCGCCGAACTCTTACCAGATGCAATATAAATTCAAGGATGATTCAATTGTGGATGCGGTGGTTTTTGTTAAAAAGAATATTATTCCGGTTGATTCTAAGTTTTCTTTGGAAAATTATGAAAAAATAATAAATTGCAAAGATAGCGAGGAAAAAGAAAAATTAGAAAAACTTTTCAAGCAGGATTTGAAAAATAGAATTGATGAAACTTCCAAATATATAAAACCGGAAGAGGGAACACTGGATTTTGCTTTTATGTTTATTCCATCCGAAGCGATTTATTATGATCTTTTAATTAATAAAATAGGTGCGGTGCAAGTCAATACGCGAGATCTGATTGAATATGCTTTTCGCGATAAGAAAGTCATTATTGTTTCCCCGACTTCATTTTTAGCGTATCTACAAACGGTGCTTCAAGGGCTTCGCGCGCTGAAAATTGAGGAAAGCGCCAAGCAAATTCGAACGAATGTGGAAAAGTTAGGAAAGCACATCATTTCCTATGAAGAATTTTTGAAAAAGATGGGCAATAGTTTGGGCACAACAGTGAACCATTTCAATTTGGCGCATAAGGAATTTGAAAAAATTGACAAAGATATTGCTCGAATTACCGAAGGAGAAAAAACAATTGAGCCGATGGCTATAGAAAGACCGAAGGAAGAATAAAAAACATGAAACATGAAACATAAATTACAAATTACATAAATGGAGAATATTAATGAAATTAAAATAAAAGATAGTTCCAAAAAAAGCTTAATTTGCAAATTCAAGCTTTTTTTTGAAAATGATTTCTTCAAAAATCATATAATTCTTTGGTTGCTGTTGTTTAATTTTTTGGCTAATTTATCCAACTGGATTAGTCTGGCGATTTTTATCAATAAAGCGGGAAATAATATAATTCTTCACTATAATGTTTATTTTGGAGTGGATAATTTAGGCAATTGGAAACAAGCATTTTGGTTGCCGGCAATCGGCTCATTTTTATTTTTAATAAATTTATATCTAGCATTTTTTTTCTACAAAAGCCAAGAAAGAATCGCCAGTTATGTTTTACTCCTCGCTTCGTTTATGATCCAGATAAACTTGATAATCGGTGGAATTGGTGTTATACTAATAAACTACTAAATGCGAATAGGGATACGAATGTAAAAGCGAATGTTCGCGAATAAAAAAAGTATTTGTAAAAATTTGTTTAGATTTGTAATTTCATTAGCAAATAACTTATGTTTATATTTCCCGACCCAAAAACTAAAGATCCCAAAGAACACCGCATCCAGCGGACATTGGAAATGATTCCGGGAATTTTGACTTGGGCGACACTTGTGGGAATGTTTGTTTTTTCTTTTCTCTTGCCAGTTTATGTAGCTGTTTTCATTATAGTTTTTGATATCTATTGGATTTATCGAACAATTTTTATCGCTTATTATTCCGTAGAAGGTTATCGAAAACTTAAAAAGGGCAAAGAAATTGATTGGTGGGAAAGATGTCAAAATATTATGGATCCAGAAAAATACGCGAATATAATCAGAGAACGGATTTATAATATGGAAAAAAGTTGGAAAGAAAGTGCTGATTTGCCGAGAAAACAAAAAAAGATCATAAAAAAAGAAATAGACAGGTGTTATGAATATTTGGAAGAAATTAAAGAAATTTCCAAAGTAAAAGATCAGATTTTAGATTGGCGGGAAATTATCCATGTCGTGGCGCTTCCTACTGCCGTTGAACCAGCGAGTGTAATTGAGCCAGCTATTCAAGCAATTTTTGATTCTAATTTTCCCAATCAGCAATTTATTATTCTTCTAGCTACAGAAGAGCGCGAACCAGAAAAACAAAGACTGGAAAAAGTTAACTATCTGAAAAATAAATTCCAAGGAGTTTTTCGCGATTTTATCGTAACTACTCATCTGGTCAAGGATGATGAAATGAAAGCGAAAGGCTCAAATGCTAAATTTGCTGCTAAAGAATTGGCCAAGTATCTTGAAGAGAAAAATATTGATTTTAAGAAAGTTATTTTTTCCAATTTTGATTGCGATAGTGTGGCACACAAAGAATATTTTGCCGCCCTTACTTATGAATATATTATTGATCCAAAAAGATTACAAAGAAGTTATCAACCACTCCCGATGTATCACAATAATCTTTGGGACACCAATGCTTTTGTGCGAGTAATTGTTACGGGATCAAGTTTTTGGCATATTTTTCAAAGTACTAGAACGGAAGGAATGGTGACTTTTTCTTCTCACAGTGAACCATTTGATACTTTGCAAAGAGTTGATTTTTGGCCAGTCAATATGATTAGCGAAGATTCAATCATCTATTGGAAATGCTACACTTATTATGATGGGGATTATCAAGTCAAGCCGATTTATTTGCCGATTTCATTGGATGCGGTTTTGGCGGAGACCTATTGGAAAACTATCAAAAATCAATACAAACAAAAAAGGCGTTGGGCTTATGGAATAGAAAATTTTCCCATTATTATGAGAGCCATCGGTCCAAATAAAAAAATCAGTTTTTGGAAAAAATTTAAAGTGGCTTTTGAAATGCTGGAAGGTCATCATAGCTGGGCGACTGCTAGTATGATTTTAGCAATCTTGGGCTGGCTCCCACTTATTTTCGGCGGAGATCAATTCAATCAATCAGTTTTGGCGCACAATTTGCCTTTCATCACGCGCTATCTTATGACATTAGCTATGTTTGGATTGATAATTTCAATGTCGCTAAGTTTTCTTTTGATGCCACCGCGCCCGAAAAAATATTCCAAGTGGAGAAATTTCTACATGCTGATTCAATGGGCTTTGGTGCCAATTATCGCTCCCTTTCTTGGCTCTTTGCCTTCTATTGATTCACAAACTAGAATTTTATTAGGAAAATATTTTGGCGAATTTTGGGTAACACCTAAAAAATAAAATAAAATGAAATATCTAATTCCATTTTTAAGCGCTTTTCTTTTAACGGTAATTTTCACTTACGCGATTATTATTTTGACTAAAAAGATAAGGTGGTCAGGCAGAAAGGCTTTGCGCCATATTCAAAAAAATAATATTCCTCGGTTGGGCGGACTGATTATGATTGTTATTTTTGATTTTACCGTGCTTATAAACAAAGATTTATTTATCAATTCCCAGTTGTACGGTTTTTTAATCAGCAATATTATTCTTCTTCTAGTTTGTTTTTGGGATGATTTAAGTGAGATTCGCTGGAAAATTCAATTTTTCACCCAAATCGCCGTGGCAGTTTTTGTTTTTATTATGGGAATCAGAATTTATTATATTACCAATCCCTTGACGGGTGGAATTATCCAGTTTGATTCAGGACTAGGCGTAATTTTTTCGGTAGCGCTGGTCATCTTTTGGATAGTTTTGCTAATGAATGCTATCAATTGGACAGATGGAATCGACGGTTTGTCGGGGGGAATTGCTTTTATTACTACGGCGACGATATTTTTTCTAAGTTTGAATTCGGAAGTGAATCAGCCCCCTGTTGCTATAATCTGTTCAATTTTGATGGGAATAATTCTAGGTTTTTTATTATTTAATTTTTATCCTTCTAAGATTATTGCTGGAACCGCGGGCGCTATGTTTATGGGTTTTTCTTTAGCAATTTTAGCGATTTTTGCTGGAACTAAAATTGCCACTTCACTTTTGGTTTTGGCAATGCCGATTGTTGATTTTTTCTGGGTGATTGGCGAACGAATAAGACATAAAAAATCCATCTTTATTGCGGACCGAAATCACTTGCATTATAAATTGATGGAATTGGGCTGGTCGCAAAGAAAAATAGTTTTGGTTTATTGGGCAATCACCAGTGTTATCGCGGTGGTAGCCTTAAATACGCGAGCAATTGGAAAAGGCATTACTTTGTTTTTAGTGGCGGTCATTATGATAGGCGCAATTATTTTTATAAACAAAAAAATTACCAATTTAAATGAAAAACAAAACTAAATTTTTTATCAAAATAATTTCAATATTTTCTTGTATAATTTTTTTAGCAGTAGCTTTTTTTTGGCATTTTTATTGGGAGAATAATGAAATAATTGAAATTAACGGTCAAAAATTTCGCGTTGAATTAGCAAAAACAATCCAAGAACAATCCCAGGGCTTAGGCGGACGGGAAAATTTGGCCCAAAACGAAGGAATGCTTTTTGAATTTGGGAAATACGGAGAATATGTTTTCTGGATGAAGGATATGAAATTTAATCTGGATATTATTTGGATAGCGGACGATAAAATAGTTCATCTTGAAAAAAATATACCTTGCGATTCTTTGAAAAAAATTGATCCTAAAATTATTGCAAATAAGGTTTTGGAAATCAACGCTGGAATTTCCGACAAATATAATTTTAAAATAGGGGATAGAGTAATAATTTATTAGAAAAGCAGATAAACAAAAAACCTTTCCAATCAAATGGATAAGGTTTTTTGTTTATCTTGAAAGTAATAATATACTTATTTGAAAAAAAGAACAAAAGGATTACGGAAAGATATTTATCATGATAATGATACAACTCTTACAGCGTATTTATGCAGATTTTGCAGTTGATTTTCATTGAGATTTTTTGACTTAGAAATAGCGTCTTTGATCAAATCTTTTGAAAATTCAACGGATGTGCCCACAAAAACTCTTCCTGTGTGACCTGAATTTTTACGCAAATAATCCTCAATATAAATCTTGTGTTCAGCGGTGAGCGCTGAATCTGGATTTTTTTCTAAAAAGTCAGCTAATGCTTTTCGCGCTAATTTTGTCTGACTATCGCCTTTAACAGCTGTTTCGATGAAGGAAGTGTCTGTTTCTTGGCTAGTAGCAGTAGAAGATATTTTTTCTTCCGAATCATTTGAAGAGGCGATATTTTCATCAGAATCGGCTTGTTTTTCGTCGGAATTAATTTCTTCTTCGCTGGTAATTATTCCCGAGTTATCGCTTACTTGAGGAGATTCAGTTCTTTTGGAATAGGAGTATATGCCTCCAGCAATTAAAATTACGATAAAAATGCTTACAATAATCCGCATATTATCTTCTAGCCATTCCTTGGCTCTATTTTGGGATGATTCTTGCTGGGAATTTTTTTCTTCTGTTTCATTGTCTTGTTCCATATTCTCACCTTCCTTTCTAGTTTACCCTGTTAAATAATTTTTAATAATATTTAATAGGATTAATTATTATTTTTTTAATGTGCTTTCGTTGAAGCGTTCTTTATATTAAATTTTAGCCTTATCTGAAAGAGTCGTCAACTGGACAAAGCGGGCTATTTAGGGCGTAATAATGAATAAAATTTTTAATTTTTAATAAGATAAATTTCTTAAAAAAAATAATTTCGAAATTCAATTATTTTTTTAATTTATGAATTGTAAATTTAAAATTGAAAAGTATTTTTTAAAAAGGTGCCTGTGGATAACTTTTTTCTCTTGCAAATAAAAATAGTTGTTGTATAATTATATCAAGAAGAAATTATTTTTATCCGATAACATTCGGAAAGATAATTTTCACCCAGTTGAATAGATTAAAAATATTCAACAGGGTAAAAAATAAAAGGTCGAAAGAGAAATAAAAAATATTTTACAAAAAATATTATTCAATAAAAAAATAAAAATAGAAAGGAAGGTGAAATTAAAATGGCAAAGAAAAAAGTTGCAAAAAAGAAAAAGGCTGCAAAAAAGAAAAAGATATAGTCTTTTTTAAATAAATAACCCGATTTATTCGGGTTCAAGTTGTTCTTTAACGCTTAAGTGTTATCGACAAAAGTAAAAACCGCGAAATCGCGGTTTTTGCTTATTATAATAGAGTAAAAAATTAATTAAATTTCAACTATAGCAACTCGCCATTTTTGAGCCAAATCTTTTTGAAATTCAATATTGGCGTTAGGAAAATATTTTTTGATTAATTTTGCAATTTTTGATTTTTGTTCGGGACTAATCTCGAGAAAAATTTCCAATTTCCAATTTCCAATTTCCAATTTATGTAGTTGTTTGAATAATTTTTCGTAGTGATCTAGTCCTTCGATTCCGGAAAGCAAGGCAGAGCGCGGTTCAAATTTTTTTACATTAGGCATTGAGGAAGAATAAATTTTTTTGGAAAGGTAGGGGAGATTGGCAACGATAATCATGGAACATGAAGCATGAAACATGTAACAATTTTTATTTTTAATAAAATAATCCAAAAGATTCGATCGAATAAATTTAATTTTTTTATCGACATTATGTTTTTTAGCGTTGTGTTTGGCAACGATTAAGGCTTTTTGAGAAATATCGACTCCAAAAAAGGACATCGAATGTCCATTAGGGACATTCGATGTCCAAAGATTTTTCGCTAAAGAAATTATTATATTTCCACTTCCTGTCCCAATATCAACAATCGTTGTTTTTTTACTATTTACTAATTGCAAATTACTAATTACAGCATCCACGAGATGCTCTGTTTCTGGGCGTGGAATCAAAGTATGCTTATTTACCTTAAAATTCAGCCCATAAAACTCTTTTTGACCAAGAATATAGGCAATTGGCTCGTGTTTTAGCCTGCGCCTGATAAGTTTATTGATCATTGTCCTTTGTTCTTTGCTTACTGATTTTTCCGGATGCGCCAAAACAAACTCGCGAGGTTTTCTTATAGCGCAAGAGATTAATAATTCTAAATCAAGGTGGTTTATTTTGGAAGAATATTTACTAAAGTAATCTTTTATTATCACAACCAATTTGCAATTTTCAATTTGCAATTTTCAATGAATTTTCAATTTATCAATTTCTTCTATTGAAAATTAGTTCATTGTAAATTCATTGTAAATTGATTATTGATCATTGAAAATTATTATTTTCCTAATTTCCTTTTCACATCTTCCTCTTGCAAGACAACCATCATTTCATCTAAATTTCCTTCTAGAATAGATTTAATATTGCTCCAACTCTGTTTGATGCGGTGATCAGTGATACGGTCTTGGGGAAAATTGTAAGTGCGGATTTTTTCACTGCGGTCGCCTGTGCCGATTTGGGATTTTCGGGCGTCACTTGATTCTTTAGCTTTTTTTTCTTCTTCCATTTGCAAAAGGCGCGAGCGTAAAACTTTCATCGCCTTATCTTTATTTTTCAGTTGAGATTTTTCGTCTTGGCAGGAAACAATAAGTCCAGTTGGAATATGCGTGATTCTGACAGCTGATTTGGTAGTGTTAACTGATTGTCCTCCTGGACCAGAAGAACAAAAAGTGTCGATGCGAAGGTCTTTTTCTTCAATTTTAAGTTCGACTTCTTCCACTTCTGGCAAAACGGCCACGGTGGCGGTAGAAGTATGTACTCGGCCATTTTTTTCTGTTTCGGGAATTCTTTGCACTCGGTGCACACCGGATTCATACTTCATTTTTTCATAGACATTTCGGCCGTTAATTTCAAAAATAACTTCCTTGAATCCACCAATGCCGATGACATTTGAATTTAGGAGCACGGTTTGCCAGCGATTTTTTTCCGCGTAACGGGAATACATTCGAAAAAGGTCGCCGGCAAAAAGTGCCGATTCATCTCCGCCAGCGCCAGCGCGAATTTCCACGATGACATTTTTTGTATCATGCGGATCTTGGGGAAGCAGTGCTTTTTCTAATTTTTTTTCGGCTATTATTTTTTTTGCGGAAAGTTCTATATTTTCTTCCATTGCCATTTGTTTCACTTCCGGATCTTCCTTTTCAGAATTTATAATCACCGCGTTTTCTGTCATTGCTTTTTCTATTCTTTCCAGTTCGTTTATATTTTCCATCGTTTCTGAAAGCTCGGCTTGCCTTTTGCCAAGCTCGCCCATTTTTTTGGCATCACTAAAAATATCTGGGCGATTAAGCTCGGCGGAAATTTCCTCATATTCTTGTCTAATTTTCTCGATTTGTTCTTTCACGGGTTCTTTACTAATTACTAATCAATTACTAATATACTAATACAATTAAATTACGAATTGTCTTTTCTAGGCTTTTTGCTATAATCTAAGTATAAATTAACCTTTTAAAAAAGGCAAAGGTTAGTTTCTAATAATATATAATAAGATTTTTTATGCAAAAAATATTAATCATAGGAAACAAGGGGATGTTAGGGCAAGAATTGGTGAATGTTTTCAAAAAAGATAAGGATTATAAGGTAATTGCTTGGGATAGGGAGGATATTGATATCTCGCGTGAAAAAGAAGTGGCGAAAAAAATTGGATTTACAAAACCAAACATTATCATCAATGCGGCGGCATATAACGCTGTAGATAAGTGTGAGGAAAACAAAAAGGAATACAAACTAGCTTTGGAGATAAATGGCAAAGCACCAGGATATTTAGCCAAGTCAGCTAAAAAAAACAAGGCTGTGCTGGTGCATTATTCCACAGACTATGTTTTTAATGGTGAGCCTGAAATTCCTGAACCAGCTGGTTGTTCCCACTCCTGTGCAACTTGTTCGCTTCATCAAGGCTTTCAACCAGAGGTTGGATTTGATGAAACGGCAAAGCCTAGCCCAATTAGCAATTATGGAAAGTCGAAACTAATCGGAGAAAAAGAAGTGGCAAAAAATACTAAAAGTTATTACATTATTCGAACTTCCAAAATTTTTGGCAAACCGGCTATAAGCGATGGAGCGAAAAAAAGTTTTTTTGATGTGATGTTAGAATTGGGAAAAAAGAATAAAATTGTCAAAGTGATTGATGAAGAAACCAGCTGTTTTACTTATGCGCCGGATTTAGCCAAAAAAACCAAAGAAATGCTTGATGCTAAGAAACCTTTTGGGATATATCACATTGTGAATAGCGGTCCTTGCACATGGTACGAAGCTGTCGTAGAATTATATTGTCAAGCTAAAATAAAAACTAAAATTATCCCAGTTGAGGGAAAAGAATTTCCTCGTCCAGCTAAGCGACCATTTTATTCAGTTTTGGTAAACACGAAATTAAATCCGATGAGAAGCTGGAAAGAGGCGTTGCAAGAATATTTAAATTCAGTGAACAGTGAACAAGGAATAATGAACAATAAAAATTAAGAAAAAATAGATGGCAAAGATATTTGAATTTAAAAATTTTACAAAAAAACCTTCTGAAGAAAGCGTTTCTCCTGCTGATAACAGTTTTGCCGATAAGGCTGAAATGAGAATATTAAGAAAGGATTTCCATATGAGTGGAGGTTTTGATAAAATAAATAAAATAATGACGAGTATAAAATTAAATGATCTTTCTCGTTTAAATTTAGATAAAAATAAAAGATTAGTACAAAATTATACACTTAAAGAATTATCAGAATGGATAACTGATCATGAAGAAGTTGAGTGGGGTGGAAAAGAGGCATTTTTTAAAGCTGTTGCTGATGAGATTTTATATAGGTTTTCTCAGATTAAATAATTATTAAATTTATATATGAAATTTTTAAAAAAACAAGACCCAAAAATTTACAATGCCATAAAGGCAGAAGAAAAGAGACAAGAGGAGGGATTAGAACTTATTCCTTCGGAAATTGCGGCTTCACCAGCGGTCATTGAGGCGCTTGGAACGGTGCTTACTAATAAATATAGCGAAGGATATCCATATAAAAGATATTATGGCGGACAAGCCAATGTTGATATAATTGAAACTATTGCTATAGAACGAGCGAAAAAACTTTTTGGCGTGCCATTTGCTAATGTCCAGCCATATTCTGGCAGCCCGGCTAATCTGGCGGTTTATGTGGCTGTTTGCCAGCCAGGCGACGTTGTTATGGGTCAAAGTCTTCCAGATGGTGGGCACCTTACGCATGGCTGGAAAGCGAGTGTAACTAGCATGTTTTATAAAACTATTCCATATCATGTAAAACCAAATGGCTATTTAGATTTAGAGGAAATAGAAAAACTAGCGATTAAGAACAAACCAAAATTAATTTGGGTTGGTGCAACTGCTTATCCTCGAGAATTTCCTTTCGAAAAAATGGCTAAAATTGCCGACAAAGTTGGAGCATATTTGGTGGCTGATATTGCTCATATTGCTGGACTAATAGTGGCTGGAGCGCACAAAAGTCCAGTAAAATTTGCTGATATTATTACAACCACAACACATAAAACTCTTCGTGGACCACGAGGGGGAATGATTTTAGTAACTGCTAAAGGACTAAAAAAGGATCCAGAACTTGGAAATAAAATTAATCAAGCAATTTTTCCGCGTTTGCAAGGTGGTCCGCATGATCATCAAACAGCAGCAATTGCTGTGACATTGGGTGAAGCAATGAAGCCATCTTTTAAAAAGTGGGGACATCAAGTGGTAAAAAATGCCAAAGCAATGGCAAATGAACTTATGAAAAGAGGATTAAAATTAGTTAGCAATGGAACGGACAACCATTTAATGCTTATTAATTGCGGAAAAGGTCGGGGAGTATTTTTGCAAGAAGCATTGGATGCTGTTGGGATAACTCTTAACAAAAACACCATTCCTTCTGATCCATCCTCACCATTTTATCCAAGTGGAGTGCGTCTCGGAACCCCATTTATAACTGTGCGGGGAATGAAAGAAAAAGAAATGAAAAAAATAGCTGATTGGATTGCTGATGTGATGGAAGAAATAAAAGATTTTCAATTTCCTGAAAAGAAAGAAGATTTTAAAGCGGTTATAAAAAAATTCCGAATATTTGTTGAAAAAAATAAAAAATTCAAAAAAATTCATCAAGAAGTAAAAGCGCTTTGCAGAAAATTTCCTTTATACAAAAATCTTTAATAATAAAAAATTTGTAGATTAGTATATTAGTAAAAAATTAGTAATTAGTAAAGAAAAACATATGAAGGGGATTATTCTCTCGGGTGGAACAGCGACAAGGCTTTTTCCGCTCACTGCGACAACTTCGAAGCAACTTTTGCCAGTCTATGATCGGCAGATGATTTTTTATCCGCTAAATACTCTAATTAAAGCGGGGATAAAAGATATTTTGATCATTGTGGCACCGGAACATAGTGGGCAATATTTGAATCTGTTAGGTTCAATTTTTGAAAAATATGATATTCGCATTGATTTCAAGGTGCAAAAATTACCACGCGGATTGGCGGAAGCTTTTGTACTTGGCGAAGATTTTATTGATAATGAAAATGTCGTGATGATTTTGGGGGATAATATTTTTGAAGATGATTTTTCGCAGGAGATAAAGAATTTTAAATCGGGCGGAAAAATTTTTGCCAAAAAAGTTCCTGATCCAGAGCGTTATGGTGTGGTAAAATTTGATGAGAATAATAAGGCAATTGAAATTATAGAAAAGCCAAAAAAGTGGATCAGTGATTATGCTATTCCTGGGCTGTATATTTTTGATAATCGAGTATCAGAGGCAGCTAAAATGGCAAATATTTCCGAAAGAGGAGAAAAAGAAATAACCGAAATCCATAATTTTTATTTGAAAAAAGGAGAATTGCAAGTGAGTACTTTTTCTGGCGAATGGTTGGATGCCGGAACTTTCGATACACTCCTAGAAGCAGGAAATGTTGTCAAAGAAAAAGAAATTTACAAAAAATTTGATCCAGTAATCGATAAAGCAATCGTGGAATTTAATGAAGAATTAAAAGCTATCGCTAAAAAAAGATTAACTTAAATTTTAAATAATCTATCTGCCAGCAAGACAGGCAATTCGGATAATAAAATAATTTTACTACCGTATTCTAGTATACGGTAGTAAGAAAAAAGATTAACTTAGATTATTGTAATATTACAAAATACTGTAATAAAAATAATTTACAAAAATTTATGTCCAAGATAAAAAAAGCGATTATTGCGGTGGCAGGATCTGGAACTAGGCTTTTGCCAGCGACAAAATCAATGCCCAAAGAAATGCTACCGATTGTGGATAAACCAATTATTCAATTAATAGTCGAAGAATTAGTCGAAGCAGGAATCGAAGATATAATATTTGTTACTCGCTGGGACAAAAAACCTCTTGAAGATCATTTTGATCATACTTGGGCATTGGAAAATGATTTGGAAAAAAATGGGAAAACAGAATTAGCTCAAGAAATCAAAAAAATTGCAGAAATGGCAAATTTTATTTATGTCCGTCAAAAAGGTCCTTATGGTAATGGAACACCGGTGCTTAGCGCGGCAAGCCTAGTGGATGACGAGCCTTTTGTTTTTGTTTGGGGCGATGATCTTGTAAAATCAAAAGTTTCTTTTACTAAGCAAATGGTAGATGACTATAATCAAAATGGAAACCTGATGATTGGTGTGCAAGAAGTTCCTAGAGAAACTGTTAATCGCTACGGTATTGTAAAATTAAAAGAAGGAACGATGGAAATAGAAGATATCATAGAAAAGCCGACTATCGAAGAAGCTCCTTCAAATTTAGCTGATTTTGGCAGAATGATTTTGGATCAAAATATTATCACTGTTTTGAAAGACACAGCGCTTGGCAAAGGTAATGAACTTTGGATAGTGGATGCTATTCGAACTTATGTGAAAAATGGTGGAAAATTTATGGCGAAAAAAGTTGAGGGAGGGGAATGGATGACCACGGGCGATCCATTAAATTATATGAAAGCGATTTTAGCTTATGCTTACGAGCGAGAAGATTTGAAAAATGACTTAGGTGAATACATAAAGACATTAAAACTCTAATTTACGAACTACCCGCCTCGACTCGCAAGACGATTGATCGTCGATGCGAGGCGGGCGAAATAACGAAATTACGAACAAGAAATTTTTCGTATTTCGTATCAGATTCGTATTTCGTAAAATATGAAGATTGCTATTCAAGCGGCGGATTTGGATTGGGAGAGGATTGATGGAACGAGGGTATATATCCTAAATCTGCTGAAATATTTCGGCCAGATTGATCCAAATAGTCAATTTCTAATTTATCATAAGAAAAATTTCAATCCGGAACTTACCCCTCCGACTTTTTCCAATTATCAAATTTTAAAAAAGCCTTTTCCACTTTTTTGGACGCAGATTAGGCTTTGCTCAAGTATAAATAGTGAAAAACCAGAGGTGCTTTGGATGCCAATGCACAATATCCCGATTTTTCGTAGCAAAAAAATAAAAACAGTGGTGACAATTCATGATTTGGCTTTCAAATATTTTCCGGATCATTTTAGGGCGTGGGATTTAATAAAACTTAATCTTTTGGCTGGCTGGGCGATAGAAAAAAGTGATAAAATAATTACAATCTCGCAGGCATCAAAAAAAGATATTTTGAAATTTTATCCTAAAATAAAACCGGAAAAAATCAAGGTAATTTATCACGGTTTTGACAAGGAAATTTTTGAACAAGGAAGAGATTTGCAAAAAGAGCAGGAAATAAAAAGCAAATTTAATATTCAAGGTCGCTACATTTTTTATATCGGCGCGCTTCAGCCGAGAAAAAATCTAAAAACTTTAATTAGTGCTTTTGAAGAGATTAAAAAAGAAGAAAAATATAAAGATCTAAAATTAGTTTTGGCCGGTGAAAAAGCTTGGCTCTGGAAAGAGATCTTTTCGCAAATTGAAAAAAGTTCGGTAAAAAATGAAATAATAACTCCTGGGAAAATAAAATTTTCTGATATTGGGCATTTGATGCGCGGAGCCGAGATTTTTTGTTTCCCGTCGCTTTATGAAGGTTTTGGTATTCCAGTGCTGGAGGCCTTCATTTCTCGCGTCCCAGTGATTTGTGCCAACAATTCCAGCTTGCCCGAAGTAGCGGGGGAGGCAGCGCTATATTTTGAACCGAAAAATTATTTGCAATTATCCAAGCAGATAAAAAAAGTTCTGGATAATCCAGAACTTAGAAATGATTTGATTTTAAAGGGCTTGAAACAGGCCCAAAAATTTTCTTGGTCCAAGTGCGCGCGAGAAACTTTGGAATATCTAAAAAGCTAAAGTTATAGGACTTACGCGCTTGTAGACACTGGATGTCTCGCGACCGTAACAACCGAAACCCGCCTGCCGGCGAGGCAGGGACATCCAGTGTCTAAAACAACAAGCGCGTAAATTATAAAATTATTTCTGATTAGAAAGTATAATTTTAAGAAAAAAGAAAAAAACTATCAAAGCGGAAAGCGAAGAGATAATCAGAAAATGAATTTCTAAATTTCTAAAAGAATTTACAATCAATAAGGCGGAAAGAATAAGCAAGAAAATAAAAATCTTGCTTATTTTTTTTGAATTTTCTTGGTTAGAATCAATCAAAATATTTTGCCTTTTGCCAAAAAATCCGATCAAAAAAACGATAGCGAAAAGCCCAAAAATCATTTTGGCCAGAGAAATTTGACTGAAAAAATAATTTGGCAAAATATTTTGCGCGATTAACAAAAAAATAACAGCCAATATCCAAAGAAAAAAGACATCGTAAAGCAGTTTATAAGCGAGCAATTCTAATTGTTGTTTAGTTGATTGTTTCATAACCATAGGCGTCAAAAAGGCGTTGTTTTATATCCGAAAGGATATCGCGCATATTGAGCCAATTTATTTCTCGAGAAAAAATTATATTCACTTGCGAAATATCCAAATTACTGGAAGGATTTATTTTAAACTGGTAATCTTTTCCGGCAATTTTTGCTAAATCCACTACTGGCAATTGGCAACCATAAGAATTGAACGGCCATAATTTTTTTTCTAGGGCACAGGAAAAATTAAAATCTAAGCTTTTTCCATTAGCCAAGATAGGTTTTCTTTTAAGATAAATTCGCTTGATATTTTCTCCTTGAATCTCTTGCTTATTTTTTCCTGAAATTAAATAATATTGGCCATTGTCTTGATCAAAAAAAACTGTTCCGGAAGGATGTGGCCGACTAATGGAAAAAACTTTGTCGCGTTGGTACAGCCCGATCTCTTCTTCATTGGCTGGGATTATATCATCCCAATTATAACCCAAAGCGAGAAAAGTTTCTGGATTGTTGAAAGGAATGACTTTGCCGTCTTCTACTAAAAATACGCCGATGTCAAAAGAAAGAAGTGTGCCATTGGCAAAACCAATCGGATTATCTTGATCGACTGGATATTTTCCTAAAATTTCTTCATCTTTTATGATGGCTTGATTTTTTTCGCAGTGTGAAAGAAAAGTTTTTTCACTTGCAAAAGGGCGTAAAGTGTTATTGAAAAATTCGTAATATGTATCGTTAATTAAAAATAAGGAATTGTCCGGATAATTTTGGGTTTCTATTATTTCCTCGCCTTTTTCCATAGAACCAATTTCTTCATTAGTTGCTTCCTGAAAATTATTTTCCAAATATCCTAGAGACTCGAAAATTTTTCGGGAAGAAAATTTTCTCAATTTTCCGTTGGAAACCAGAAAAAACTGATCGGAATTTTTGAGTAATGTTCGGTCGGGGAAAATTGCCTTTTTTTCTGATAAGGGATAGGCGAAAGCGGAATAAGTTTTTCGTAGCGATATTGTTTTGCTAGTCAAATCGGGTTGGTTTTTTGCGGTAGTTATTCTAAAATTAGCTAGAGAAAAATTATCCTTGGAATAAGCGCTAAAAATTTTTTCTGAAAGGGAGACATCTTCGTAACCAAGCAAATTTTCTGCTACTTTTTGATTTTTTAAATTCAAAACAAATTTTTCCAAAGGAAAAAAAGTATTTTTTAGAAAATATAAAGTTGAAGATAAAAAACCAAGCAAAATCAAAACACGCCCGACAGAATAAATTTTTTGCCAAGTTGGTTCCAAGATTATATTTTTTGTAAAATTGAGCATTATTTTAGCAGATAAATTTTACCAAAAACCAATTTAGCTTCAATGGATGGTGGTTGCATTTTTTCTTTACTATTTAGAACGCTCAAAGTTTTGTTTTCTATGAAATAATTTTCGACGGGAGTTAATTTGCTAAGTAAATCATTTTGGGAATAAAAATCTAAATTGTCGTTGGGAATGATGAAATAAACAGCACTAAATTTAGCGCGGTCAATTTTATCAATGTCGGATGGATTGAAAAAATAAACTGCTTGCAAATCATAAAGAAAACTCATCGGCCCGCTCATCATTGTCCAATTGTCTCCTGTAGCTTTTTGATCAACGAGAATAAGGTCGGTTTTTTTGAAATTATGGCTGATTTTTTCAATTTGGGCAAGTAAATTTTGGTTGGGAACAATGCTTAAATAGAAAAAGAGCATTACGGAATTTGCGATTAAGAGGGAAAAAAGAAAAGCGCCGAGGATAATTTTCTTTCGAAAGATTTTTTCCAAAAAAATCACGGAATATAAAATACTGGCGGGAATAATGGCGAACATAAAGCGTCGAAGCATCCAAGGATGATCACTGGAAATGTTTGGATAAATAATGTAAAGAAAAGCTGGTAAAATTATCAAAAAAGGAATCAGAAGCCGGATTTTTTTCTCTTGCAAAGAAGAAACAAATCCTGCCAAGCCGAAAAAGAAAAAAATCAGCAAGCCGTAAAAATGGAAAATTTTTATAATTTGCCAAAGAGAAACAAAAGGATTGGAGGGCAAAAAAGAATTATTCGAGGAAACCAGAAAAGGTTTAGTAATAGCCTTGGCGATAGAAAGGAAAAATTGTCGGTCGATAAAAACATTCAAAATATAAAAAGCAATAATGACAAAAAACAAAAGAATAATTTTTTTATCCAAGACTTTTTTGAAGGAAATGTGGTGCTTGAAATTTAGGAAAAATAGAATTAGTGTGACAGCGAAAAAAGCTAAGCCTTCAATGCGGGTAAAAATCAAAAAACCAAAAGTCAAAAGAAAAATGGCAAAAGATGATTTTTTTGGATTGTCCCAAAAAAGAATAAAAAAATAAATGCCGAGCCAAACCAGTGCCAAAGCCAGATTTTCACTTAGAGTAAATTTGAAAAACCAAAAAGAAGTGAAAACGGTGGCGGAAAGTAGCCAAGCTAAAAAAGCGGAAAAAGGGGAGAGAAAGCGTTTGGCGAGTAGATAAAAAGCGCAAGAAAAAATAAAAAAAGAAAATCCATTAGCAATTATCATTCCAGAGAGTCCAAAAAAAGAAAAAAATAAAGCTAGCCAGACAATATAGCCCAGTGGAAAATGAGTTATCAGCTGACCCGTTTGAGTGTAGCTAAAACCGGGAAAATTCAAAGCTTGGCCAGGACCATAAAGACGAAAAAATTCTTCTTCTGCGGGAAAAGAAAATTGTAACTTATGATTTTTTGTCAGTTGGACGGCTGATTCACTCAAAGAGCCTTGATCACGGCCGGAAAAAATTGTCGGACTAGAAAAAAAAGAAAAAACAGCGATTAAGGTTAAAGTCAAGGCGAGAAAAAATATTTCGTTTTTAGCAATTTTTATTTGGCGGAAATTTTTCCAAATTAGATAAATAAGAAATAAACTAGCACTGAAAATATAAACCCAAAGAATGGCCGAATAAAAAATGCCTAAAAGAGCCAAAATCAAAGAAAGCCACAACAGGCCCAAAATCAAAAGGATAAAAACCGAAAATAATTCTTTTTTAGACAGGGATATTTTGAGCATAGTTATAAACCAAAAAGATAATATTCTTATGCTTGCAGACACTGGATGTCTTTCGGCTGTTGCGGTCGCGAGACATCCAGTGTCTAAAACGGCAATATATATAGTATAAATTAAATCAGGATTAATACAACAACCAAGAGAATGGCAAGAACAAGAAAGCCTAGTATGATTGCCCAAAGAAAATAATGTTTGAAAAACCACGGTTTATATTGAGAGATGCGCTGGCTTAGCTCGTGAATATCTTGCCAGATAGAAGCATTTTTATAACCTGGACGAAGAGCGATTTTTTCATCGGATCGGTATATTTGGAGATTTTTAGCGGTTGATTTTAGCGGTTGATATTCTAAAATCAAACAGTATTGTTTATTTTTTGAATCAGTTATTTTGGGAAATTTCAAAGCATAAAGATCTTTTATTTTCAAAAAAGATGCTTTGGTCGAGCCTTCTTCAATAACTTTTGCGCAATTTTCATCTGCCAATTTGAATTTGACTTCTTCGGGATGGCTTAGTTTTTTTCCTCCGCCTAGCAAAATTTCAATTTCCGTCAAACCGGAACGAGTAGAAAAAAACTTTTCTTGCAAAGGTTGTTTAGGTGGAATTTTTATATCAGAATTTTTTTGAAGAGCATCTTCAAAAAAAACCAATTCTTTTTCCAATCGGGCAAAAATCAAAAACAAAAAAAGCAAAAGAAGAAATAACGGGAAATATTTTTTTGAAAAATTTAACATAAATTTATAAATAAAAATCTAACAGAGTGCTTAGCAAATGATACATAAAAAAAGCTAGCATCGAAACCAAACTTAGCGCCAAAACCAAATCAAAATATTTTTCTTTTTTAAAATATTGTAAAAGCATTCCCAGTCCGACAAAAACCAAGGTGATATGAATGGCGATGTTGGGAAAAAAATATCGGCCAGGGGTTTGCAAACCTAACTTGCCGTATTTGGTAAAGTATTGCCAATCTGCCAGACGGATGCCAGCTTGAAGAGCGACGATCATTAATATGAAAAAGAAAATATATTTTTTTTCCGGCAAAAATTCGGGTTTGTTTTTGGAGAAAATAAAAAGGATAAGACCAAGGATGGAAAAAAATTGGATAAACCAGACTATCTCTAATAAATGAAGGGAAATCCAATTGTCAAAAGACAAAATACCCCAATAGGTTTTGGAAGATAGGCTGATTAATTCTGGATCAATATTTTTCAAAAAATAGCGAAAAAAACTGGCCGAAATTTCGTTGAAATTTCCAATTAGGGGTAAATGTTTTTGAAAAGTTATCATTATGACAGAAAATGAAATGGTAAAAAATAAACCGAACCAATATTTGTCATTAATCTTGGTTTTACCGGATACTTTTTTATAAATAACTGCAAAAATTAAAAAAATAAAAACAGCCAGCAAGATGAGGGCAGTTCCTTTGACCCAAATCCCAAAAATAATGGAAGAAATCATTAGGGATAAATTTTTCCAATTTAATCCATCTTTGATGGACAAAATTGCGCCAAAAACGAAAAAAGCAAATAGAAGTATCAAAAGCGGATCATAATTTACATAAGAATAGTAAAAAGAGAATTTAGGCTGAAAAGAAATGATAGCAGTAATGAGCAAACTATGTTTTGGAGAAAAGCCGATATTTTTCAAAATCAAATAAAAAATAAAAATAGCGATTGTTCCCAAGAAAACGGAAAAAATTCGTAGAGTATAAAATCTAATTAGAATATTTTTTTCTCCAAGCATTCTTTCGATTTTTTCGCCAATTTGATGATATAAACTATCGGCTTTGCCAGCAATATTTACCGGATAATCATCATTATATTGTTTCCAACCCC
The DNA here is from genome assembly GCA_001784805.1 of Candidatus Moranbacteria bacterium RIFOXYA12_FULL_35_19. Taxonomy (GTDB): domain Bacteria; phylum Patescibacteriota; class Minisyncoccia; order Moranbacterales; family UBA2206; genus UBA2206. The sequence continues at coordinate 30,849 of MFSE01000008.1, read as the reverse complement.
GATTATTTATTTCCGCTTCATTTTCTCCATCAAAACCAGAGATGAAAAGATTGTTAGCATAGAGATTGCATTTATCTTCTCCGCCGACACAACGAATTTTTTCCGCGGTTTTTTTGATTTCTTCGGAATAATTGAATCGTTGGACCAAATCTCCGTCAGCAGATTCCCCTTTTTCATTTTTCGGCCAATTTTTTTCTCGTGGTTCCGCTAGATATTGAATTGTATTGTAGTGGCGGGCTTCATCATAGCCGTTGAAAATCGGAAGGATGATTGTCAAAAGCAAGCCCTTGAGAAAAAAAACTAACAAAATCAGAATCAAAATAGTTTGAGGTTTTTTGCAAAAATCTTTGATTTTTTGGAAAGTAAGCATAAGTTCATTATAAGACGAATAATTGTTTTTGCCAATATTGATTATTTGAGTTAGAATAATTGGGCAGGGGGAAAGCGAGTATTGCGAAATACTTTTTGTTTTTACCGGCAAATTAATTTATTAATAAAATAAAAAAATAAATGAAAAAAATTTTTACCAAGAAAAGAATAATCCTTTTTGTATTAGCAATCGCTTTTTTGGTGGGGGGATACTATTTATTCATCTTTGCTAAAACTAACAAAAAAGACATTGCTATAAAATCCTTGGCGGTGATCAGCAAATTTTCCGGTCTTTTGCCAATTCCAGATGATGAGAAAAAAGAATTGGAAGTTATGAATAAACTGGTGGAAATTTTCACTAAAAAAGACGGAGTAACCAGAACTTTTATGCTAATGCTTCAAAATAATATGGAGCTTCGTCCGGGGGGTGGATTTTTGGGTCAATATGCTATTTTGAAAATCAAAGATGGGGAAGTGATCTCAACTTTTTTTGAGGATGCTAATCTTTTGGATCAAAGGATAACGGCTAAAATAACTCCACCGTATCCTTTTACTCGAATGATGGATATCAAAAAATGGAAATTTCGCGATTCAAATTTTTCGCCAGACTTTCCGACTAATGTGGAAAAAGCTAAATATTTCTATCGCTTAGCTGGCAGAAATTCTGATTTTGACGGAGTGATTGCAGTCAACGCTGAAGTTTTTAATGATGTTTTGGCGCTCACAGGTCCAATTACCGTACCGGGATATGGTGTAACTTTTAATAGCACAGACGGAGCTTTGAAATTGGAAGAATATGTGGAAAAACGCTATATTATGAATCCGGAAATCGATACACAAAACAGAAAAGAAATTATGAGAAAAATGGCGCCAATAATGGTTGAAAAACTTTTTAGTTTGGGAAACATTACCAAGATAGCTGAATTGGGACACAAAGAATTGCAAAATAGAAATATTATGATAAATTTCAAAGATCCCGAACTACAAAGCTTGGCGGAAAGTGTTTATTGGGATGGACGAGTGGCTAGAAATTGGGGATCGGATTATTTGATGATGGTGGATGCTAATATGGGCGCGCTAAAAACTGATCACTATATTAAGCGGGAAGTTTCCTATGATATTGATTTGACAACTCCAAAACCGACAGCGACACTAAATATTATTTACAAAAATACTGCCACCTATGGCGATTGGCGCACATCTGATTATCATTCATATCTACGGATTTATGTACCGAAAGGATCAAACTTTCTAGAAAGTAAAATGGTGAGTTACACTAACAAGGGCGAAGATTTTGATAAAACCTATTTTGGTTTCATCTGCCATGTGCTTATCGGTCGAGAAACTAACTCCACGATCAAATATGAATTGCCGGAAAATTTCAATTTGGATGATTACCGCTTGCTGATTCAAAAACAATCTGGCGTGAGCAATATTCCTTTCAAAGTTCATCTAAAAACCAAAGACGGAGAATATAATCAAGAACAAATTCTAAACAAAGATTTGAAATTCGAATTTAAAAATGAGAATTAGTTGCGAATGTTAAAACGAATGAGGGCGAATAAAGAAATTGTATGAAATCATTTTTGATAAAATTAAACAAGACTTGGAATATAATTAAGAGAAATGGAATTATTTCTGGCGGGAAAATAGTTTTTGGGTATGTCAAAAATTATCTGAAATCTTTTTTAGTTGAGTCGGGAGACATTTTGTTTGTGACGGGTGGAATAGGTGACAAAGCTCATTTTCGGGCTTTTGGCGTGGCGGAAGAGCTAAGAATGCATAATTTCAAGTGCGCCGTGACGGTGGCGGATAATTTTAATTTGTCAAAGCTTGCCGACAGATTTAAGATTTTTGTTTTGCATAAAGTAACTTATAATGAAAAAATCGCCAAATTTATTGAAATTATAAAAAAGCAAAATAAAGAAATTATTTTTGACACGGATGACCTTGATTTCGATCCGCAATACTTGAAAGATATGGATTATTTTTCTCGCATTTCTTCGGCAGAAAAATCGGAATATGCCAAAGGAATTGGCGCGGAAACATTAAATGATCCATATGTGAAGGTTTGCACGACTACTGTTTCCTATCTAGCGGAAAAGCTAAAAGAAAAAAATAAAAAAGTTTTTATCGTGTCGAATAAAATTTCTAATCACGAATTGGAAATTGCGGAGAAATTTATAAAAAAAGAAAAAAAATCAGATGGATTTTTGCGTCTTGGTTATTACAGTGGAACACTCTCTCACAACAAAGATTTCGCCACTATTTCAGAAGCACTTTTGGAAATTTTAGAAAAAAATAAAAAGGTTAAATTGCTTTTGGCGGGACCGCTGGATATCGAAAATAAACTAAATAAATTTCAAGATCGCATCGAAATTTTGCCCAGAGTTTCCAGAGGAGAATATTATGCCAATGTTTATAAATGCGATATTAATTTAGTGCCTTTGGAAATCGATAATCCTTTTTGTGAATCAAAATCAGAATTGAAATTTTTTGAAGCGGGAATTTTGAGCATTCCCACGGTAGCGGTGCGCAATCAGACTTTTTTTGAGGCAATTTCTGATGGCGTGGATGGATTTTTAGCGGGTAATCCTTCTGAATGGGTGGAAAAAATTAGCCGATTAATTGAAGATAAAGAATTGAGACGGGAGATGGGGCAGAAAGCGCGTGAAAAATCTTTGCGTGATTATACGAACATCAATAGTCACAATGAAGAGTATTATAATTATTTAAGATCATGTATCATGAATCCTGCCTCATCGGCAGACAAGCATAAAGCATGAAACATGAAACAATAAAAAAATGAAAATATTAATCACTGGTGGGGCGGGGTTTATAGGCAGTGCTATCGCTAAAAAATTGATGGATAGGGGAGACCAAGTAGTGATAATTGATAATTTCAATGATTATTATGATCCGTCTTTGAAAGAAGCGAGAATCAAGCAATTTTTGAAAGGCTATAAATTTAAACTCTATCGCGGGGATATTCGAGATGAAAAATTGACGGAGAAAATTTTCAAGAACGAAAAAATTGATAAAGTGATTCATTTGGCAGCGATGGCGGGAGTGCGTTATGCCATTGAACACCCTTTGCTCTACGCCGATGTCAACATTCTTGGTACAACCAATCTTTTGAATTTAAGTGCGAAATATAAAATAAAAAATTTCATCTATGCTTCTTCCTCTTCGGTTTATGGCAATAACAAAAAACAACCATTTAGCGAAACTGATAATGTTGATACTCCAATTTCACCCTATGCGGCTTCCAAAAAGGCCACAGAATTGATGGCGCATGTCTTTAGCCACATCTATGGCCTAAAAACGACGGGACTGCGATTTTTCACGGTTTATGGACCGTGGGGACGACCAGATATGGCGCTTTTCAAATTTACTAAAAATACCCTAGCTGGTAAACCAATTGAAGTGTATAATCGCGGAAAAATGTCAAGGAATTTCACTTATATTAATGACATTGTTTCTGGCACCATCACAGTCTTGGATGCAAATCTTCCTTATGGCGTGATGAACATCGGAGGCGACCGCGAAGAACAACTTTTGCGTTACATTGAAGTGTTGGAAAATTGTCTTGGAAAAGTTGCTAAGAAAAAAATGCTACCAATGCAACAAGGGGATGTGCCTTCCACGGTGGCAGATATTTCTAAGCTTAGAAAACTTGGCTGGAAGCCAACAACTCGAATTGAAGAAGGTATTGCCAATTTTGTCGCTTGGTATAAGGAATATTACAAAGTTAAATAGAGACTTCTGATTGTCGAAAGCCTGCAGTCGTGGTTTTGGAGAATAAGGATTTGACACTATGTTTCACTTGGTGTACAATTATTGTATACCATTAGAAACAACTATTTATGAGTGAAGTTAGAAAAAACAAGTCATCCAAAATCAGGGAAGCTATTGAGAAACTTCCTTATTTTACCATTGACGATTTGATGCCGATAGAAAAGGATAAAAATTATCTGAAAGTTTTGCTGTACCGTTTTTCCAAAAATGGAACAGTGAAGTCTCTAAAAAGAGGAATGTATGTGAGTAAAAATTTTTTAGATAATATAAACAGAAAAAATAGCATCAGCAGGTATGTAGAATTTGTGGGAAATATAATATATGAGCCTAGTTATCTAAGCTTGGAATATGTCCTTGAAAAATATGGAGTAATGTCTGAATCAGTCAATTCTTATACGCTAGTCAGTAAAAAAAAGACTAATAAATTTTCTAATCATCTGGGTATTTTTAAATATTATAATATCAAAGAAGAATTATTCACTGGCTTTGAAATTAACAAAAGTGGTGATTTTTTGATTGCTGAGGCTACTTGCGCCAAAGCTTTGTTCGATTTTTTATATTTTCGAAAAAATATTTTGTTCTCTGCGGAACAAATAGATGAGTTGAGATTGAATCTGGATAGTTTTGCAAAAAAAGATTTCAAAGAATTGGAAGAATATGTTTATTTGGAAAAATCAAAAAAAATGAGGAAAATTTTCAATTATCTAACAAAAAAAGATCTATGAAAAAAATAATTTTAGAATTAGAAAATATTATCAAAGAGAATTCTGACAAAACAGATTCATATAAATTAAATCTACTGAAAAATTATTTGCAGGTATTCGCACTTAATTTTATCTATTCCGACAAGAAATATGGCAACTTAGTTTTTTATGGCGGATCAGTCCTTTCGCAGTGTTATAGCTTGCCTCGTCTTTCAGAAGATTTGGATTTCGTTGATCTTAGCGGGCAGATAAAAATTGATAATTTAGCCGAAAGTCTGAAGATGTATTTTGAAAAAGAGATTGGTTTGTCGGTAGCAACAAAAATACAAAAATTTAGAATATACTTGAAATTTCCAATTCTCGGACAGCTTGGCATAGCTAATGATTCGCAGTCGGACTGGTTATATTTGAAAGTGGAAATTTTTGACGGATCGGATTTTTGCAAAAAACATAAAACGGAAATCAGACCACTTTTCAAATTTAACCTATCAATGCTAATCAAAACTTTTGATTTGTCAACGCTTATGGCAACGAAAATAAGGGCAATACTTCATCGAAAATGGGAAAAAATCAATAAGAAAGGCGATGTTTTGATTAGTGTCAAGGGGCGGGACTATTTTGATCTAATGTGGTATTTGCAAAAAGAAGTTAATCTTAATTTGGCTTGTGTGAAAGAAGTTGAAAATATGGAAGAATTAAGAAAAAAACTTTCAGCTATTATAGACAAGATTGACAGTCGAAGCGTTGTGCTTGATCTGGAAAATTTCATTGCCGACAGGGAATTTGTCAAAAATCTCGGAAAAAATATAAAGGATATTCTAAAAGAAGAAATAAAAAAGTTGCATTGATTTTGCCTGCCCGCCGTCTTGCGAACGGCAAGGCAGGCGGGATTATTGTATTTTGTATCTTGATTATTATATTTTATGTTTGAAATTTTGAAACAAAAATCAATCCCAATCGTCGAAATGGTATAAAATACAAAAACAAAAGATGATTCCATACCAAACAAAATCAAAAAAAATTTCTGGAACAAGTTATGGCGAGGTTATGCATGGAGCGATGGCTGTCTTTGATGAAATTAAGAAGAAAACAAAAAGACGACCATATATAAGATCTGCCTATTTTAAAAAAGAGAAAATATTCCTAGATTATTTTCGCGAGCATCTTTTTCAAAAATCAGTTAAGGATAGAATGCAAAGATTAAAATATTTTAAAGCTACTTGTGAGTTGATAAAATATTCAAAAACTGGACCAATTGAAAAAACTGAATTGTTTGAGAAAAAAGAAATTTTATATAGATTCGCTGGTCTAACTATGGAGAAAGAATTGTTTTATGTGCAAATAAAAGAAGACAAAAAAAGAAAGAGAAAATATCTGATGTCATGTTTTCCGCCGGGATAAAATAAAAACCCCCGCCACGATGTGAAGTGTTACCTTCTGGCCGGGATTCTTATGTAATGTAATACTACCAGAAATTGAAAATATGTCAATGGCAAAAATTTTGGCTTAAAAAAAGGCTTACTCAAAAGAATTAGTCCCGACAAAGGCGGATATTGGGAAATAATTCAAAAGTAGATTATGATTAGTTTGTGATTTGAAATTTGGAAACAAAAATCAATCTTCGGATTTTTGGACATGAGATGGGGGAGGAGATGAGAAAATTTTTAGGTCATTTATCGTGGAGTTTAAGCTGGGCTTTGATAAGAAAGTGTTATAATTGAGTTGTAAATAATAAATATAAAAAAATGAAAGAAGTTATCGTTTTAAAACCAAAAAATATTTTCTTGTCTGGGCAATTATTGGTTTTGTATTTGGCACTAAGAAATCATAGCAAAAACGAAAATTTTAATTTCAATTTATCAAAAATTGATTGGGCTTATCCTCTTTTGATTTTACCGTTAAGCGCGCATATAAATTCTACAAAAAGTTCATATAGTGCGAATGGATCAGTCAAATCATATTTAGACGCGGTAAAATTTCCCAAAGGTATTGATTCGGTGCTTTCTTTTCAGAAAGAAGTTCAATTAAAAAAGAATTATATTCCAATTAGTATTCTTAAGAAAGAAAAAAATTCGGATAGGGAGCGATTAGAATCTCTTTTTTCCAATTTAATCTTAAAGGTCATTGGTTCTGTCCCTGGCACAAGTAGCGCCATTCTTTATCCAATTAGTGAATTAGTGACCAATATATTTGAACATAGCACGCAAAACGAAGGATATTTGTTCGGACAATTCTATCCCAAGAAAGACTATTTGGATATTTGTATTGTTGATTGCGGAAGGGGGCTTGCTGAAACTTACAAAAAAGAGAATGGTTTAAATCTTACAGACAGTGAAGCTATTTTGCGTTCAATGAAGGGAAACTCTACTAAGTTAAATAAAGAGAGGGGATATGGCGTGAGAACTTCAAAAAGCGTTGTGTGCAATGCTATGAATGGAGAATTTATTTTTCTATCTGGTTCGGCTGCTCTTGTTTCTTCTAAAAAAAGTGAAAAATTGTTTAATCTCCCATGTTTTTATTGGCAAGGTGTTATTATTGCTTACAGAATACCAAGACCTACCGAATCTGTGGATATTTATAAAAATGGATATTTGGAATAAATTGACTTTTCAATTATACTATAGTATAGTGAAGTGTTGAAAAAATATATGGAAAATATCAAAAAAACCACAATAAATTTGTTTAGGGAAATTGCTCCAATTATCGGCTCGAGAGATCTGATTGATTCGTTAGAAAAGGTTATTTCTGCATCCAAGTATAATTTGGTTGATTTAGATTTTCAAAAGGTGGAATTTGTTTCTCGTTCGGCCGCACACGCGCTTTTAGTGATGAAGGAGGATTTTTCAAGGAAAACTAAAAATAAAAAAGAAATCGCATTTGTTAACGCTAATGAGGATATAGAAAAAATGCTTAGAATAGTCGCCGCTAACAGAGCTTTACCAAAAAAAGGAGATGTAAAATTTGAACCGGAAAAAGCGGACATAAATTCTTTGGTAACTTGCAAAAATTGCTAGTCTTGTTTTTTGTATAAAAAAACCACACAGTTCTTTTGTGAACTGTTTTTTTGATTTGAACCAAATTGCAGGAGGTGGTAAAATGGAAAAACAGTCAAAAGAGATATAGCTAGATTGAAAAAAGAGGGCAAGCTTAAACGAGTCGGTCCCGGCAAAGGCGGATATTGGGAAATAATTCATAAGTAGATTATAATTAGTTTGTGATTTGAAGTTTTGAAACAAAAAATAATTTCAATCGTTGAAATGGTATAAAATAAAAAATGAATAAAGGAAAACAAAAAGATAATAATACATTGGTTTTTATAGATGACTCTGGTGATGCGGGATTTAAGCTTAGTAAGGGATCAAGCGAATTTTTTATTATAAGCGCTATAATTTTTGATGATAATTTGGAGGTGGAAAGGACGGCTGTGGCTATAAAAGAGTTACGACGAGAACTTTTCAGGCGAGATGATGTGGAATTTAAATTTCACAAGTCTAACAAAAATGTTCGAAAAAAATTTCTTGAGAAAATATCTGAATTTAAATTTCGTGTAAGATGTTTAGTTGTTGATAAAAAAAATATATACAGCAAGCATCTTAGAACAGATAAGAATTCTTTTTATGGGTACATAATAAAGACGATGCTGAAATATAGTGAAAACACTATTTTAGATGCAAAAATACGAATAGACGGAAGTGGAGATAGGATTTTTAGAAAAAGTTTTACGACTTATTTAAGAAAAGAGCTGAATAATAATGAAAAGAAAATTTTGAAAAATTGCAAACTTATTGATTCAAAAAATGATGTCTTGATTCAGATGGCTGATATGGTGGCAGGATCAATTTATAGATCATACCAAAAGGATAAAAATGATGCGGGTATTTATAAAAATATTATCAAAAAGCGCATTGAAGATGAGTGGAATTTTCATTAATAAAAAACAGCCCCAAAGGGGGTTGTTCTCGACCACGTTCCTAGATTGAGAAATCCCAATCACGCCACCGTCCGGCAACAGTTCGGAATACAGGTCTTAGTATTTATAATACTACCAGAAATTGAAAATATGTCAATGGCAAAAATTTTGGCTTAAAAAAGGCTTGCTCAAAAGAATCGGTCCCGACAAAGGCGGATATTGGGAAATATTGGAAAGTAGTTTATAATAAGGGGATGGAAAGATATGTAAATTAATCTGATGGGGATTTTTTTTAATTTAAAAAATGTAATTAGAAGTTGATTTTATCAATTTGTGCTGACAAAATGAAATAAATATTTGAACTAGCTTATGATGATTAAGAAAATTGAAAATAAAATTTTTAATATTACCGAAAAATGGGGAAAGAAGGTTAATTTGGACATGTCTTATTTTGTTAAGAATGGTTTTTGGATGGCTTTAAGGCAGATTGTAATAATAATTAGTGGGTTAATTGTTTCAATTTTTTTTACTAGAATTGCAACGAAAGAAATTTATGGAAATTATCAATTTTTTGTTTCAATATTTTCAATTGTTTCGATTTTATCAATACCAGGTCTTAATAATTCAGTTGCGCGATCCGTAGCAAGAGGAAATGACGGTGATTATTTAGTGGCTGTAAAAAAAAGTTTTATTTGGAGTTTAATAGGGGTTCCAATTTTGCTAATTATTGGGGCTTATTATTTTCATATTAATAAAAGTTTAGGTTTTTCGTTTATGATTTCTTCCATTTTTTTCCCATTTTTTTATGCTCCCAATACATGGAATGCTTTTTTTCAAGGAAAAAAAAGGTACTCAAAAATAGCTTTTTATAATTCTACCCAATCAATAATAAATGCAATAGCCACTATTGCAATTCTCTTATTGCACAAAGACAATTTATTCCTGATTATTGTGGTCTATTTGTCGTCATACACATTGTTTAACGTGTATTATTATTATAGAAGTCTTGAATTTGTTGAAAATTCAAAAACAGAAAAGGATACTATGGATTATGGATTTTTTCTAACAAAAATGAATTTCTTGGAAATGATGGCAGAAAATATAGATAAGTTAATAGTTGGTATTTTTTTATCGCCGGCTTCCTTAGCAACTTTTTCCGTAGTTTCTATGATACCAATAAAGATAAGATTAATGATTAAATCGATAATGATAATAGTTTATCCAAAAGTAGCATCGGATAAATTTAATTTGTTGGAATTTTTAACTCAAAAAAGGATTTTTTTATATTTCTTATCGGTAATCATGGTGATTTCTGGGTTTATTTACTATATTTTTATTGATAAAGTAAATTATTTATTTTTTGGTGAACAATACATGGAATATTACAAATATTCAAAATATTTTTTTATTCTCATAATTATCTGTATCCCGTCAATTTTTTTGAATTGGTATTCACAGGCGAAAAAAATAAAGAAGGCTATTTTTTATACAAATCCAATATACTTTGTTGTTAAATTAATAATCATAATTTCTTTCGTGTATTTTTGGGGGTTGATTGGTGCAATTATTGCTTATAATCTAAACGCTGTTTTATTATTTGCAATTTATATTTTTTTATACAAAAAAAATCAAATTTAATAAGTTTCTTTACTGATGCTCTTTCTAAAGATTAATAATATAGAGTGGGCAAAGAAACTGGATGGAACCATCTTTTTTAATAAATATCTTAAAACTTTAAAAATAAATAAATTGTTGGAATTTATTTTTTTAAATATTTTATTTATTATAGGAAGCTCATCACATATTCCTAAAATTCCGTTATATTTTTTTTCACAAATAATTTCAAATCCTAGTTTTTCTATATCTTTTCTGACTGCATTGCTATCGAGTATAAATTGGTAAAAATTTTCCTTGTTAATATTTTTTTCATTGAAATCAGGATATTGTCTTAGAAGCGCCATCATCTTTCTTAAAGGAGAAAAAACAGGAAAGGTCAAAAACAAATATCCCCCCGGCTTTATTATTCGAGTCATTTCTTTTGTTGCCATGTCATAACCATTATAAAAATGTTCAATTACTCCTCGAGACCAATAGCCGTCAAAAAAATTATCTGGAAAATTTAAATGTGTAATATCACCATAAGATACTTTTAATTCTGGGAATATTTCTTTGATTTTATTTATTGTTTTTTTGGCAAAATCTACCCCATAAACATCATATCCTAAATTGTTCAAAGAATAGACTAGTTGGCCTTTTCCGCAGCCACCTTCTAGTATTTTTTTATATTTTCCAGGCGCAATAAATTTTTTTGTATGATAAATTACTAATTTATTTTCACCCTCTTTTCGGATAGCTTCAGAAAGATTTTTTAAACTCCATAAATTATCCCAATATTGCGAAGAGGCTAGCTGGCTGATGACAACAAGGCGATTATTTTTTTTATCAAAATATTTTTTCATAACAAACTATTTTTTTTAATAATCAAAATATAATTAAGAGTCAAAGATTCATAAGTAATAGTATAAAAATATTTAAATATTGAGACGCCACTTTTGCTAACAAAATAAAACAGTTTATCAAGGAATAATGCTAATATATTATTGAAAAAATAAACAGGAAAAAATAGCTCTTTTCCAAGAGAATACAAAAAATAATTTATAAGTTGCAAAATAGTGCTGAAATATCCGGAAGTTTCCTTTATCTCTAATATTTCAAAATCTCTAAATAAATAAATTAATCCGAATTTTGTAAAACGGAAATAATCATGTCTCCAATAATTTAGTTTGTCTTTATCGAAATTATTCAAAGCTTCTTTTTTTGAAGGCACGATAATTCCATGATTTTTCATAGTCTGGGGAGCGGTTATTATGCCAATTCCGCCGGGCTTTAAAATTCTTTTTATTTCTGCTATAGTTTCATCTGTTTTTTTGATATGTTCCAAAGACTGATTTAATATTATTCCATCAAAAATGTTATTTTCCGAAGGAATATCCCATGAATCGGCCACTATGTCAGCATTTTGTGTATCAAAAGGATCAAGACCTAGATATTGACATTTAAAATACTTTGCATAGGGTTTTTTCCCACAGCCAATGTCTAGAATTTTTTTATCGGTATTAAATTTCTTTCCAAAGTGCCTCATTGCTTGCTCAATTGGATTTCTTGATAGATAATTATATTGAAAAATATTAACTGCCATTACATTTTAAAAATATTTTTTAAATTATCTTAACTATAATGCAGATATTTAAAATTGTCAATTTTTATTAAATGTGGTATTATTATAAAATATTATTAACTTATGAATAATAAAAGTAAAATCAAAGTATGTTTTATTTCAATGAAAGCCTATCCGCTTTTTACTAATAAGTCGGGTTTTATTTTTGGTGGAGCGGAAGTTCAACTTTATCAATTATCAAAAAAAATGGCTCAAGATAAAAATTTTGAAGTTTCTTTTGCGGTAGCTGATTATGGTCAAAATAGTTCTGAAATTATTGAAAATGTTAAAATATTTCCTACAATGAAATTGACAAGAAAGTTTGGTTTTTTTTCTGGAATAGTTTCTCAAATAAAGTTAATGCGGTGTCTTATTCAAAATGAATCTGATGTATATATACAAAGAGCAATTGGGGTCGAAACTGGTATATTAGCCCTGTTGTTAATTTTATTTAAAAAGAAATTTATTTATATGACTGCTAACACGCCCGATGTTGATGGAACAGCAGGCAGAAGAGATCTTCCCCTTAGAATACTTTTTAAAATTGGTTTGCGATATGCTTCCTTGGTTATAACGCAAGGAGATGAATTTAAAAAAATGATTAAGAAAAATTTTAAAAGAGAATCAATTGTTTTACGAAATTCATTTGACTTACCGTCAAATTTAATAAATCATGATTTATCTCAGAGAAAGTATGTTTTATGGGTAGCTAATTCGAGAAAATTAAAAAGACCGGAAGTATTTTTAGAAATGGCAAAAAGAAATCCCGAAATAAAATTTTTAATGATAATGCCAAAACATGATTTAAAATTATGGGATGATATTTATAATAATTCAAAAACTTTAAAAAACTTAACATTTATTGAGAAAGTTTCTTTTGAAAAAATAAATAAGTATTTTGCAGAAGCAAGTTTATTTGTTAGCACGGCAATGCATGAGGGATTTCCTAATACTTTTGTTCAGGCTACTATGTATGGCGTTCCAATCGTGAGTCTTAGTGTTAATCCTGATAATTTTATAAATAAATATAAGTGTGGTTTTTTTGTTGACGATAATGTAGAAATAATTTATAATCAAGTTGTGGGAATTTTAAAAAAACCAACAGAATGGAAAATTCTTTCTGAAAACTCCTATAAATATGCTCAAGAAAATCATAATATAGAAAAAAACATAGTTAAATTAAAAGAAATTATTAATATTTTAATTAAAAAAAAATGAATCAATTAAATGAGGAAAATTATTTTAAAAGCATAAGAAAGTTGAAGTTAACGAGGTCAGTATCTGCGATGAAGTTTTATTTAAAAAACTTATTCAATGAAATTGATCTAAGAGATAAAAATATTTTGGATATTGGAGCCGGAGCCGGAGCGTATACTTCCTATATGGCTTTGAATGGAGCAAAAAAAGTTATTGGACTAGAGCCAGAAATAGAAGGGTCTAGAAGTAACTACATTTCCAAGTTTAATGAACTAAAAGAAGGATTAAATTTAGATAATGTTTTTTTAAAACCATTAACATTTCAGTCTTTCGAAAATAATGAAGAAAAATTTGATGTTATCTTGCTTCACCATTCTATTAATCATTTAGACGAGGACGCTTGTATTAATTTGAATAATTCTAATGAAGCAAAAAATACTTATGAAAAAATTTTTAATAAATTATATGAAATGTCAAGCAATGATGCTGATATTATAGTTGCTGATTGTTCAAACAAGAATTTCTTTAGTTTTTTAGGAGTAAAGAATATATTTTCGCCTACTATTGAATGGCATAAGCATCAGGCTCCTGAAAAATGGACTGAAATTATGGAAAAAGTTGGTTATAAAATTATAAAAATAGAGTGGGTTGTGCCTTTTAGAACAATAGGCAAAATATTTTTAGGAAACAAATACTGTTCATATTTTATCCATAGCCACTTTGTAATTTATGCAAAAAAACAATAGCTTTTTTTAAGTGTCGATGTAAAAGTATTTATTTTTTTATTATTAAAAATTACTTATTATTTTTATATATTTTAATGTTCCCGAATTCCTTATCTAGGGTAAAATTATCTTTTATGTAGGCATCAGTAGAAACTAGCGGTGTTTTGTTTCTAGTTTTTCTTTGTATTTTTAGGTGATGACATATAAAATTAATAAAATTATTTAAATCAGATAATTCATAGATTGTATCTTGATCAATTTTTTCTTCAATCATAATATAATATTTTAAATGCTTATCTTTTTTGAAAGAGCCAATTGAATTCCATGATAAATCTTTTGATAGATTAAAATATTTTAAGGTTTTATTTGCATAATCTTCATATTTAATATATTCCTTAGAAGAAATATTATTTTTAATATAAGATACATAGTTAGGATTTAATAAATAATTCTCTCTTTCGTTTCGATAGGAATGGTAAAAATATGACAAGAGTATATTGATAATAGCAAATATTATTAAAGTAAGAATTATGCTTAATTTTAATATTACTGAAATTTTTTTTAACGAAAATAATTTCAGAAAGCATAATGCATACCAAAAACTGCAAGCGTAAAAAACAAAAGTTATAAACCATAAAAAAATTAACAAACGGTATGCAAATTCATTTATGGAGGCAAGAATAATAAAAATAAGCGTAGACAGAAATAAAGAAATAATCCTGTAGTTTTTATAAAAAATATTAATTAAAAATGATAAAATAAAAATTAAAAAAGAAAAATAATTAAGAATGACTAGATCAAAATATCTGCCTCTAATCATTTCATATCCTGGTAATATTTTTTTAAAATTATATTTCGAAAGGATATTTTTTGAAGGAGCCGGTCCCTCTTTTCTAGTTTCTATGCTATTTCCTTTTTTGATTTTTGTGTCTTTCTCTTTTTTGGTTATAAACTCGGAACTCTCCTTGATACTATTATATAAAAAAGTTTCAATTCCATAGGGATTACCAATAGCTTTATCTTCTATTTTTATTAAATAAAAAGAAAGAGGAGCATAAAAGATAATTGTTATAAAGAGAGTAAACAATATTTTTTTTAAAAGTAATCTATCGATTTTCTTTTCGAATAAGCAAATAAATAAAAAATATAAGATTAAAATCGGAATCATATACAAGGTTATTGTGTGTGTATATAAAGCAACTGGAACGGCGATTATAATGTAGTATTTCCATTTTGTATAATTACCCAATATTATAGAAAGGATTAATAAAAATAAAAGAAAAGCAAAAAAAGCTGGGATAATCCATGTAAAAATGTTGGTGTTATTTAAACTGCTTGGCAATATTAGAAAAAATATAGAAAAGGCTATTAAATTTTTATTTAAGCCAATATTTTTTAGGAATAATATTAAAACAGGAATTGAAAGAAGAATGCCTATGTAAAAACTCAAATAGTAGGCAGATTCAGAACTTATATTTAGCAAGATTGCTAGATACCCAAATACTACCCGATATATTAAATGAGAATATGCTCCGAATTTATTCATTGGATAAATACTATCCTTGCAAAATAAAATGGGGCATTGGCGTACTGATTCAATATGAGTAATATAAACATAAGAATCATCTGGTTCTGGTGGGGAAAAACGATCATGCCATAAAACACCAACAAGAAAAAATTTCCAAGCCAAAAATAAAATGGAAGCAATAATTATCCACTTGTTATCTTTCAAGAAAAATATTAACCTATCTTTATTTATTTTCATCAAAATAAATTAATCCAAAATGAAATTATTCTATCTATATCATATTGTAAAACAAGCTTTTTATTTTGTAAACTAATCTTATTGATAGTTTTACTATTTCCAAATAAATTTTCAGCATAATCGGTAAACTCTTTTTCATTTTTTGCGATAAAATTATTTTCTCCCAGTATTTCTTTAAATGACGGAAAATTGTTGGCTATAATAGGCAATCCAAATGCCATAGCTTCTAAGAAAACATTTGGCATTACATCCAAATCTGACCAATAAACAAAAATATCGGCTTTTTCGTATTCATCATTTATATTTTTTGCATAACCTTTGAAATTAACCGTTATATTCTCGGGCATTTTAATTTGCAAGGCTCTTTTTTTAATCTCTTCTTCAAACGAACCCTTTCCAAAAATATTTAAGTGTATTTTTTTGTCACTTTTTATTTTTGATAAAGCCGTAATAACTTTTAGCGCTCCTTCGGACTTTTCTCGAAAGCCGAACATAGTCACCATAATAAGATTTATTGTATTTTTATCTGATAGTTTTTTCGTTTCCAGACTTTTTTCAATTAGTTTTTCAGAAACTGCATTAGGAATAATCAAAGCATTTTTTATATCCAGCACTTCTTTCAAATAATTTGACGGCAAAACTATTTTTTCGCTCCATAGCTTATTTATGCCATATAAATATGCCAGCGGATTTTTTATGAGATTTCTTTCTTTTTTATAATTTCCCTTAATGTTGAAAATAAAATTTCTTGAAGTGAATCTGAATAGCAGGGGAACATTGGTTAGGATGTATTTATTTTTTCCGTAGATAAAATGCAATTTTATCCATCCCCAAAAATCAGATCTATGGTCAACCCAAAAGCCATTTTTGCGAAATTCTTCGCCGATAATTTTATGTTGTTTGTATGGTCCGCCGTGCCGAGATGATAAAAAATAAATTTTTTTATTCGGTACCATCTTTATTTTTTCAAAAACTTCCAGATATTTGGAAATATTATCTTCCCAATCAAATTTATTTTTTATTTCTTCATAAGCGCTTGCGCCAAAATTAGTTCTTAACTCTGGATTATTTATTAGCAAATTTAACTTTTCCACTAGGATGTTTATATTTTTTGGTTCAATTAAAAATCCGCTTTTTTCATCGGTAAAAATTTCTGGTGTTCCTCCGACACGAGTAGCGATTATGGCTTTTTGGCAAATAGCAGCTTCTATAACAGAAGACGGCAAGCCTTCGTTATAGCTGGGATTTATAAAGATGTCTGAAATTTTGAGAATCCCGATAGCTTCTCGGTGTTTTTTGTATCCAAAAAAGATTATTTTTTCGGAAATATTAAAACTTTTTGCCAATTTTTCAAGATTATTTTTTTGCGGACCATCGCCGATGATGAAACATTTTATGCGAGGAATTTTTATTTGGGCGATTGCTCTTAACAGATCAGCCACTCCTTTGCCATCAATCAGTCTGCCGATAAAAGTAATTATTATGTCATTTGGATAATTATTTTTAAGGGTAATGTCTGGTTTTATTTCCAATATTTTTTCAATTTCTACTCCTCGATAAATTACTTCGCAATATTTTTGTGGGAAAAGTTTTTGGCAAAAATCAGCCGAAGCAATTGAATTGGCAATGTTTTTGTTGGATAATTTTAGGATCAATTTTCCAAAAGTATAATCATAAAGCTTGGCAATGTTTGAAAAAAAGCGATTATTTAGTGAAACGAAATCACTGCCGTGCTCAATATGGATCCAGTGAACTTTTTTTATTTTAGCATAAATGAGTGCCAGAAGCGAAGTGTTGAAAAATCTAGTGCGAGAAATTATGATTTCGAAATTTTCTTTAAATAATGCAAAGAATAATTTCCAAAATTTGAGTTGCCAAAAACAGGGCAAGGGATAGTTGGAAATTATTTCAAAAGCGGGAAAGCGGATGATCTTTACATTATTATGCCTAATTTCTCTTTCCAGTGCTTCTAGGGGCAATTTTGGGGCAAAAACAGTTATATCTACCCCTTTTTGAGATAGATATTTATTAAATTCATCCGCATGCGATTCAAGCCCGCCGATATGCGGAGGATAATATGGACAAAAAATTAATATTTTCATTTTTTCATTTTATAACAAGTTATTTTTCCTATTAGTTGAATAATAACAAACTTAAAATCAAATTGCAAAACACTTTCGTTTGTTTGTGTTTTTTTGGAAAATTGGTATAATTGAAATATGAAATTTGTTAGAACTAAAAAACTTTTATTTGCCAATAATAAAGGTGGGGTAGGCAAGACAACGCTGGCGTTTAACTGCGCAATGTCTTTTGCTAAGCTTGGATATAAAACAGTACTAGTAGATCTTGATCCGCAATGCAATCTTTCTCGATTGGCTCTTGGAGACAACCATTATGAAAAAAATTTATTCTCTTCAAATGAAAAAGATATTCACGATGTTTTGAAGGGAGTTATCGAAGGTGGAAGCGACATTGATCTTCGCGTGCCTTTTATTCCAATTTCCAATAGCGAAGAAAATCTTTTTTTGATGAAAGGGAGCGTCAGTCTTTCTTTATATGAAAATTTGTTAGTCACTGCTTATGGACAAGCCGCTTCAGGACAACAACTTGGATATTTTCAAACCAGTGCGATTGACAGATTTTTGCGCGAAAGAGGACTACAAGATGAAATTGATATTTTTGTGATTGATACATCTCCGAGTCTGGCACTTCTCAATCAAATTATTTTTCTCGGGTCAGATTATTTTGTTGTGCCAATGATGCCGGATGCTTTCAGTGTGCAAGGAATTGAAAATCTTGGAACTATATTTGAAAAATGGAAACAAAATTGGAAAATAACCGGCAAAGCTTTGTCTGGCAATACTGAAAATAAATTCGTGCTTTCTGGAGATGGTCTTTTTATCGGTTATGTCGTGAATGCGTATAATGTATATGGAAAACAGCCTATCAAAGATCATCGGCATTGGATTGAAGAGTTGCCAAAAAAAGTGAAGAAATTTTTATCAGAAAAACATGGTAGAAATGGTCTAGTGGAAAAAAGTTGGAAAGATCCGCTTCAAATCATTCAAGATTATGGAACGATTCCGGCAAAATGCCAAGAATTAGGATTGGCAATATTTGATCTTGATCCTAATTTAGTGGCAGAGATACATCAAGGCACGAAAGAAAATATCGAAAAATCCAAAGAAGAATTCAAGGGGCTTTCTGAAAATATACTGAAAATATTATCCGAATATTAAAAATCAGAATTAAATTCTGATTTTTTATCAAACCATATATATTGATATTGACAAGACGGCTTATCGGTCGTTTATTTTTTTGATTGCATCTTTTCTAGTCAAAATGGAAATTTGTTGCTCGAGGTGTTCGATGGCGTTCATTAGTTTGAAGATGATGAGAAAAATCAAAATGAAGCCGACCAAGATTATGGCGTTGATGTTGCCTTCAATCCCAATAAATTTTGCCAAACTGGTGCTAGCTTTGGGATAAATCACAATTGCAATCATTCCGCCCCAAACAATTAGACGGATAAGAAGTTTCAAAAAAGACTGATTTTTTTGCTTTTTGAAATATCGATCCAGCCCTTGATAAATCATCAAGGAAGAAACAATAATGACGGCGATTTGATACAAGTGAATTTTCATAAAGTTAAGTTAAAAAGTCTATCAAGTCTGTAAAGTTTATAAAGTTAAGAAAAAAGATTCTCTTGGACTTTATGGACTTTCAAACTTTATGGACTTAGCTAATTATACTCCAAATCATTTTATATAGTGTTTTTAGACCGGTGAGGAAATCTTGTTTTTGAATTTTGCCCATGGAATATTCGGTATAGCGCACAGTGATGGGAATTTCCTTATATTTTAGTTTATATTTTCGAATTTCGCGAATGACTTCGCTGTCATATTCATAGCGGTCGGATTTGGTGTTGATGACTTCAATAGCGTGACGAGAATAGGCGCGAAATCCTGATTGGGAATCAGTCACCCACAGACCATAAAGGTACCAAGTGAAAAAATTTCCAATTTTGTTGGCCAAAATTTTGTGTTTTGGCATACCTTCGGGATGGAGCAGTCTTGTGCCAAGTACTACATCAAAACTATCAAATTCAATCGGCCTGGTCAATTTGGCAATATCAGCTGGATCATGCTGGCCATCGCCATCAAGCGTGACAACAATATTCGCGCCCAGAATTTTGGCCGCTTCGATACCGGTTTTAGTGGCAGCGCCTTTGCCTCGGTTTAGGCGATGGCGAAAAACTGTTTTTGGCAAAATTTCTTGAGCTTTGGAAAAAGTATCATCTTTACTTCCGTCATCAACCACAATAATATTAAAATAGCCGGCTTTTTGAATGTCGGTGATCACTTCTTGAATAATTTTCCCTTCGTTGAAAGCGGGGATAACAATGAAAATATTTTTAGACTCCATAGCTTTATTGCTGTTCTAATAATTCTTCCGTCACTCGATTTTTGCAAGCGGATTTTATCGTTGAATCGGAAATTAAATCGCAAATTTTCAAATCTATTTTGGCAACGGCCTGATTTTTGAAACAATAATCTTTTTCTTTGTCTAGTAATTTTTCACAATTCTCACTTTCTTTGATTGGGGAGAGATCACAGATATCTTGGCAATATTTCAAATCGGCAATATTGTCTTTGAAATTTTCGCATTCATTGTCGCAATCCTTTGCGGAAATATTTTCAATGTCTCCGCTTTCATCGATCGCATCCTTAACTGTATTTTCTGTTTCATTTGGATCGGATATTTTTAAATTTTCTTCAGAAATATTATTTGAATTTATCGCTTTGCTATCGCTGGATTTTTTATTGTCAATTTCAATAACTTCTTTGACTTCATTTTTGAAATAGCGATTTTTTATTATCGGATAAGCAAAATACGCCAAAGCAAGAAAGGCGAGGGCGAATATCAGTAGGGTAATTTTTTTGAACATATAAATCAAATAAAATAAAAACTGCTGAAGAATCTTATTTTTGAGGTTTATTTTGTTTGAGGATGTCGTATTTCTCCAAAACTTTGGCTTATCAGCTGTTGATCGGGGGCGAAAGTTTTGGCAAGAAATTCGACATCCGAGTTACCCGCCTGACGGCGAGGCAGGTAAACCGAAAAAATAAGATTCTTCAGAAAGTCAGTACATTTTCTGGAGTGATATTTTGGAATAATAATATTTCAATATCCAATCATATTTTTTCTTATATTTACTACCAGCCAATTTCAGCGAGCCGTTGGCAATCAGTCCAACCATATGATTTCCTGCGTCTTGGAGTTGCTTAGTGCTTTGCGAGGAATTTTTTCCATATTTATCTTTGACTGATTTGCACCAAGGATAATCATTTGACCCCCAATGCTCTTTGAAACTTCTAGTTCTTCCATCGCTCCAAGAACTATAGGGCGTCAAAGCAATTTCGTCTTTATATTTAACAATTATTCCTTTAGTTTGTTCGGTGGCTTTTTTGATGTTAGGATATTTTTTCTCCCATTCATAACCACGGTAAATTTGCGAGCCGGAATCACTGCGGATGGTGAAACCATATTTCAAATATTTGGTGGCATATTTATTGTACCAATAACCATAAGTGCGAAAAATTACCGTCATAACTTTGGTATGTTCAAATGGTCCCGTTCCTGTTGTTTCTCCCATGCCCCAAGTGTATTGTTCCATCGGAAGAGTGTTGATAACCCAAATTTCTTTGCTTATGTCATTGTATTTCAACTTTATTTTTCCACGATATTCATCATAGGAGGATCCTGGACGGTGGATATTGAAAATTAGATTGAAATTATTGCCATCTTTGGCTTCAAAGCGAACTTCCTTGCTTACAGTTTTTTCTGAAATAGAATCATAAATCAAAAGTTTTCCATCGCCGTCATATTTCACTTTGGTTTTTTCATCTGCCGAAATTTCAGCAATCTTGTCTCCTCGTCGGTCTTTTATCACATAATCCTTATTGGCGTCTATTTTGAAAGATTCTTCTTCTAAGCCATTTCTGGTATAGCTCCAAAGACCAACATTGATTTCCGGTCCGTAGGATAATCGGCAAGAAGAATCATCTGCCGAAACATTAGCATTTTCTTTGGGAACCCAAAAAGATTTTCCTATAACAGTCCAATTGTTGTCAGTGAGCATACAATTTTTTTCTCCTGGACTGGAAGTATAAAAATATTTTTTTGTTTTAGAATGTTTTAGAACATAAATTGGAGTTGCATCAGATTGACTTTTTTCAAAGGCGTAAAAAGCAATACCGCTATATTTCCATCCTTTAGCTTTGGACAATTCATCCTTTTTTGCTTTGGAAACGGTGTAATAATAATAGCCATAAGTTTCATTTTTTATTTTATAAACCGGCATGGTGCCAGTTTTTTGAGTGGCATACGCCTGCCAAGATGAACCTTCACTTTCCCATTTAGCGCTGTCTTTTAGAAGTTTATTTTTTTCCGTTTCGGAAAGGGTAAAATACCGATAAGAATAAGTTTTATTCCAAAGGGCATAAACGGGCGATGGATTCACTACCGTTTCTTCAGCTGATGCGATAGGAAGAAATATGACTCCCAAAAAATTCACCAGCACAAAAAAAGTTATTATTTTTTTCATTTTTATTTTGACTAATTTTTATAAGATAAGTATAACATTTTTTGGTAATAGTTGCCAAGTTTTTCGGGTATTGCGCGTTTTGGGTATTTTTATTACAATGAATATGTTTTTAATCATTTATTTTTATTTATATGAACGATAAACTAAATTTATCAGTGATTGTTCCACTCAAAAATGAAGAGGGGAATGTTATAGAACTCCACAGGAGAATCAAAGAAGCCTGCGATGCACTGGGAAAGAGCTATGAAATAATTTTTATCGATGATGGATCAAAAGATAAAACAGTAGAAAACTGTCAGGGGCTAGCACCTTTGAAATTAATTGAGTTTAGAAGAAACTTTGGTCAAACGGCGGCTTTTGATGCAGGGATAAAAAATTCATTGGGCGATATTATTGTGATGATGGATGGTGATTTGCAAAATGATCCGGCGGACATCGCTTTGCTTTTAGCGGAAATAGAAAAAGGTTATGATGTTGTGGCCGGTTGGCGTTGGCAAAGAAAAGATTCTTTTTCGAAAAAGTTTTTTTCTCGCGGAGCTAATCTGCTTCGAAAAATTTTGATTCAAGATAAAATTCATGACAGTGGTTGTTCGCTCAAAGCTTACAAGCGCGAATGTTTTCACGATGTGGATCTTTTTGGAGAAATGCATCGCTTCATTCCTGCGCTTTTGGAAATTCAAGGATACAAAGTGGGAGAAGTGAAGGTTTCGCATCACCCGAGAATTCACGGTGTGACAAAATATAATTGGAAAAGAGCCATCAAAGGATTTGTGGATATGATTTCCATTTGGTTTTGGCGAAAATATGCCAACCGCCCATTGCATCTTTTTGGCGGATCAGGAATTTTTTTGTCCTTTATTGGTTTTTTAATTCTAGCTTGGATGGTAGTGGAAAAAATTATGGGCGGAGCAATTGCCGACAAAATCTGGCCACTTATCGGAGTGTTTTTCATTATGATCGGCATTCAACTTTTCATTTTCGGACTTTTGGCAGATATCCTAATCAAGAACTATTTCAAAAGCCAAAACAGAATGAACTATTCCATAAAAGAAATTCATGAAGCATAAAGCATGAAACATGAAGCATGAAACATATAACATGAAGCATATAGCATGAAACATAAGGCAAAATACAAAATACAAAAACATGAAACAAGATAAAGAAACTTTTCATAAAATATTAAAACAGAAATTAGATGAATTTGCATATCTTTCGTATAAAGTTACGAAAAATTTTCCAAGAGAAGAAATTTATGGCATTACTTCTCAATTGCGCAGAGCATCCTTGTCAGTAGTGTTGAATTATATTGAGGGTTATGCAAGGCTTGGAGATAATCAGTTGAAATATTTTTTGCAGATGTCGTATGGGTCATTAAAAGAAACAAAATATTTATTATATTTTTCAGAAAGAGAGGGGTATGTAGAAAAAGAGGATTATAAAAAATTAATTAATTTATCTGAAGAAATTGGAGCAATGTTGTGGACAACAATAAAAGGGATAAAAGATAAGGCCTAATTATTGTTATATGCTACATGTTTCATGTTTCATGAATATCATGAAAGTAGCAATCATTGGCACAGGTTATGTTGGATCAGTGACAGGGGCGTGTTTTGCGGAAATGGGAAATAGTGTTATTTGTGTGGATAATAATCCGGAAAAAGTAGAACAATTTAAAAGTGGAAAAGTACCGCTTCACGAAAAAGGTCTGGATGAATTGGTGGCGCGAAATTTGAAAAATGAATCGTTACACTTCACTACTAACCTAAAGGAATCGCTGGATAAAAGCGAGATTGTTTTTATCGCAGTCGGTACTCCGCCCAATGAAGACGGGAGCGCTGATTTGAGTCATGTAATTTCAGTGGCGCAGTCAATTGGACAGATGATAGAACACGAACTGATTATCGTGGATAAATCCACCGTGCCAGTTGGAACAGCGGAATTGGTCAAAAAAACCATTGCCGAAGAACAAGAAAAGCGAGGGACAAACATTCCTTTTTATGTCGTGAGTAATCCGGAATTTTTGGCGCAAGGAACGGCTGTGAAAGACTTCTTGGAGCCCAGTCGCATTGTAGTGGGGGCAGATGACGAGAAGGTGCTAAAAACAATGGAAGAGCTATATGCGCCTTTTATGCGCCGGGAGGGCCGTTTTTATGCCATGGATCCAAAAACTGCCGAAACAGTGAAATATGCGGCCAATAGTTTTTTGGCGGCGAAAATTTCAGTTAATAATGAACTGGCTAATATTTGTGCTAGGGTGGGCGCTGATTTTGATTTAGTGCGCAGAGCCATTGGGGCTGATCCGCGAATTGGCGAACCGTTTATGTACGCTGGTCCGGGGTTTGGCGGGAGTTGTTTTCCGAAAGATGTGAAGGCACTGATCAAAATTGCCAAAGACCATGGCTATACGGCGGAAATGTTTTTGCAAACATTGGAAACTAACGAAAAACAAAAACATGTTTTGGCGGATATGGTAATTGAAAAATACGGAGATGATTTAGCGGGAAAGATTTTTTCTGTTTGGGGCTTGGCTTTCAAAGCAGGGACAGACGATATGCGCGAATCTTCGGCGCTCACGATTATTAAAAAATTAATTGCAAAAGGTGCCAAAATTCAAGCCTATGATCCAGAAGCGATGAAGATGGCAAAAACTCCAGAATATTTTGGAGAAAATCTAGCTATTAGTTATTTTGAAAATAAATATGACGCACTTAGTGGAGCTGACGCTCTACTAATCATCACTGAATGGAAAGAATTTCGCACGCCTGATTTTTTCGAAATTAAAAAACGCTTAAAAACCCCATTGATTTTTGATGGACGGCTAATGTATGATGTCAAAAAAATGCAAGAGCTTGGTTTTAAATATTATTCAATCGGCCGGCCAGCTGAAAAATAAAAATAAAAAAAATGAAAAAAACAAACAAAAAAATATTCGTTGCAATACTGATTGCTATATTTGCAATTAGTCCTTTACGAATTGATCTTTTGAATTTTTCTCAAAATATTGCAGTGGGAGAAACACCGCTATTGGAAGATTTATATATTGAAGAAAATACCACTTGGAACAATAGTACGGATTTATCTATTTATGAAAATATTTATGTGGATTGGGGAGCGACACTTACGATCGAAAAAGGAACGCAATTAGCTTTTCGCCACTTGGAGATTAGTGGCAATGTCATTGCTCAAGGTACAAAAGAGGAAAAAATAAAATTAACTGGAATTGCGCCTACTTTTGAAGAGAACGAACCCTACGACCCGCATTGTTTTATGTCAGCCTCGGCTAATATTGAATTTTATGGTCCGGGAGATTATGCTGATGATCCGGAATCTATTTTTGAATTCGTGGAATTTTCCCAGACGGGCGGTTATTATAATTATGATACGGATAATTGTCCCGGCTTTGGAATGAATGATAATAGCATTAAGAATTGGTTGTTTCCTACAGCGTATGCCTCTCCTGTAGAAGTATTTGCTCCAGCAATAAATTTTTATTCAGGCAGAGTGAAAATGAAAAATTGCGATTTTGAAAATAACGCTTATGCTGATGTACAAGCGGAAATGGAATATGACAGCGAGTGGAACACAGAGAGTTATTTGCAAATTGAAAATTCTAATTTTGAAAATAATTCTCAAAATACGGCGCTAATATCCAAAGTTACCAAGCCGGAAGTATATAGCGAATTATTTGAAAACTGTTTTGATGAATGCAAAAGCAATTACCCAGATGATTATTCAATTTATGGTCCAATTTGCACTAATTATTGCAAAAATATAGCGGAGAATGATCCGAGTTTTCACGACAAAACCAAAGTTATTTTGAAAAATAATTGGTATAATGATCCAGCTGGCCCCGAAATTGAAACTATTCCTAATGTTGGTGGAGAAAAAATTAGCGGGGATTATACTTTGGAAAGTTGGAGCGCGACAAGAATTCCAAATGAAGTTTCTGCCGGTGCATCGAGCGTGCTTTTTTTGCTGGGATTGGAAGCTAGTCGATTATATGATGAAGATAACCAGCTTTGGGAACCTAATCGCAATGCGGATGTGGAAAAATTATTCCTAGACGAAGATGGAAAAAGTTTAAATGATGATATTTATACCAAAGATGTATTGGATGAAACGAATGTTTTGCCGATAGGTCAAAAAAATATTTATAAATCGTTTTTGTCTGATTTGGATAAATGGAAAAATGATGACGGAATTATCGCGGATTATTCGTCCGTTCCTTATGATTGGCGATTTTCGCTGGAAGATATTTTGGATTCGGGGGTGATTGATGATGAAAAAATTTCCTATATAGGAAAATCAGCCGCACCGTATATCATAAAAGAGCTTAGGCGATTGGCTAGCACTTCCAAATCCGGCAAGGTGACGATTGTGGCGCATTCCAATGGTGGACTTTTGGCAAAAGCTTTGACTAACAAGCTTGGATCAGAAGCCCAAAGTTTAATTGACAAAATTGTTTTTGTAGGAGTGCCACAAGTTGGAACACCGCAAGCTATCGGTGGACTTTTACATGGTTTTGATCAAGGCTTGCCAACTGATTGGCTATCGTTTTTTGTTTCTCCAAAAAATGCTAGGATTTTGGGAAAAAATATGTCGAGCGCCTATAATTTACTTCCATCGGAGGCATATTTTTCCGGTGATGGCAGTGCCGTCAGCACTCCTGTCATTTCATTTGAAGATGGATCACTCACAGATTTATTTATCAATAAATATGGCCACGAAATTGACGAGTCAGATGAATTGCATAATTTTCTTTTGGACGAAGAAGGAAAGGTTTCGGCTGATTCAGATGATCTCGCCAGCCCGAGCAAAATAAATTCCGATTTATTGGAATATGGAGAAAATACTCATCAAACGCTAGATGATAATTGGACGGCTCCTTCAAATATTTCGGTTTATCAAATTGCTGGCTTTGGAGAAGAAACTTTGGGGACGGTAAAATATTGGACGGGGATAGAATGTGTGAAAAATTTTCATAGTTTTTGTTTGGAAACACAACCGAAATTGCAATATTCACCAGAGATGGTGATCGATGGCGATGGCACCGTGGTGGCGTCAAGCGCTTTGGCAATGAGTACGGACGCGGAAAATGTGAAAAGATATTGGGTGGATTTAAAGAAATATGACACATTTTATAACTTAAAAAGAGAACATGCGGATATTTTAGAAGTTGAACAGCTACGAGATTTTATCAAAGATAATATTTTAACTCAATCAGAGACGGCATTGCCAAATTATCTTTCTGATTCAAAACCTTCAATTACTTCTGAAAAACGCTTGCAATATATTTTGCATTCGCCTTTGGCGCTTTCCGCTTATGATAGCACTGGCAATGAAATCAGCGCTACAATTTCAACTATGCAAGGAGCAGTGTATAAACGATTTGGTGAGGTACAATATATTTCTTTGCCGGCTTTTACAACTCACACTGTAAAATTAGATGGCTTGGCAGAGGGTTCATTCACTTTGGAAATGCAAGAAATGGAAAACGGTGAAGTTATAGGGAAAACAACTTTTGCCGGTATTCCAACTTCAACTGAAACCAAAGTTGAAATGGAAGTGACTGATGGTACTATTGAAAACGCAAATTCCTTGGTAGTAGATTTTGAGGGAGATGGCGAGATTGATTTTTCGCTAGAACCGAAAGTGGGCGAAACGGTTTTCCTGCCAGCATTAGATCAAACTCCGCCGGAAGTGCGAATGTTTTTTGATACTAAAACTAATGAAATTGCAGTGGAGGGGATTGATGAAAATCCAACGACGGTGGTTTATGCTAAAAATTTAGTTTTTAAAAAGAATAAAAAACAAAAAGACGAAATAACCACCGCTACTATCACTGATCAAGCCGGCAATACAACCGCGCTGACTTATCGGGAAAAATTTCCTAATATCAAATGGATAGAAAATATTGAACTTGTTTCCATAGAATACAACGGCGTTTTGACTGATTTGAAAAATACTAAACTGAAATATATTTGGATTTTTGACAAAAAGAAAGAGAAATATCGAATGTTTGCTACAAATTTGCGCACATCTTCTGATGCAGTGGAATCGCATTATCGATCAAAACAAGATATTACGATTATTATGTCCAAACCAGAAGATTTAGATGATAGTGATGATGATAGTAGCGCGGATAAGCGCCCAATCAGAGAAAAATTAACCGGCTTAGTTATTCCAGAATTCGTGACTAAACAAGGCGTGGTGGAAATAAATTATTAATTAATTTTTTAAAAAAATATGATGAAAAAAAATGTCTTGTGGATAAGTAGTATTGTAATTATGTTGTTATTATTTGTAGCTTATATACAAAATGGAGATATTTGTTATTCAAGATCTTGGTGTAATAATCTTTGGGACACTATTAATATAGTAAGTGAAATAATTCTTATTTTTATTCCAGTTTTTATTTTCTCCCTTATCACCTACAAAATGCGGGAAGAAGTTTTTCAGAGTTGGTGGAGATTTGCGCGCTGGTTTGTGCCTGTGATTATGTTGGTCACTTTCCTAATATATTCCCAACATCAGGGTGGGGGAATGGGTATTAGTGGAGCGATATCAAGCGGATTTAATGATCTGATCGTCGGAATTTTCTATGTCATTTTCATTATAACTTCAGCGATAAAAATTGCGTTGGCGTATCGGAGGAAGAAATAAATATTTGGTCAACAAAAGTCTGCATCAGTGGATTTGTTTGACAGATAGTCAAAAATAATATACATTAGTAATGTATAAAAATGATAATAATTAAACATTGGCAATGGATAAGAATATAATCAGGAATATCATTTTAGATCAAAGAGAGTCTTTTGAAAAAAAGAATGATTTTGTCGAGAGAAATATCCCTGAAAGTTTTATCGCATCTAAAAAAATTTGTGTTATCAGTGGAATTCGCAGAAGCGGAAAATCCACACTCCTTAAACAGATTTCGAAAAAATATAAAAGCTATGCATATCTCAATTTTGAAGATGAGCGAATGCTTGATTTTACTTATCGGGATTTTGAGATGCTTCTGGAAGCTTTTTTGGAATTATATGGTGATCAAAAAATCTATTTTTTTGATGAAATTCAAAATATTTTCGGATGGGAAAAATTTGCGCGAAGATTGTTTGAGGATGGAAAGAAAATATTTATAACCGGATCTAACGCAAAACTTCTAAGTTCGGAATTATCCACTACGCTTTCTGGGCGACATTTGAAAATAGAACTTTTCCCTTTTAGCTTTCAGGAGTATCTGGAATATAATAAAATAAATTTCAAAAAATATTATACTGCCAAAGAGAAGGGTGCAATTGGAAAACATCTGATAAAATATATGGAATATGGGGGATTTCCAGAAATAGTTGTGGGTGGAAATATAGAAGAACTTCAACAGTTATATCAAGATGTTCTTATCAAAGATCTTTTGGTGAGATTTAAGATTCGCGAAACAAAAGCTTTTCGCGAGGTTGCTTTATTTTTACTTTCTAATGTGTCAAATCCTGTAAGCTTTAATAAATTAAGAAATCTTCTTGGGGTGAAAAGCGTTACCAGTGTCAAGAATTATGTTGATTTTTTTGAAGAAGCCTATTTGTTTTATAGTCTATTTAAATTTGATTATTCTGTGAAAAAGCAAATAATTAATGATAGAAAAATATATTATGTTGATAGTGGAATTGCTAATGCAGTTGCTTTTCGTTTTTCCGAAAATATAGGGCGGATTATGGAAAATATGGCTTTTATCGAGCTTAAACGCAGAGGAAAGGATTTTTTCTATCATAAGGATAAAAAAGAGTGCGATTTTGTTATTAGGAGAGCCACTAAGATAGTTGAAGCTATTCAAATTACGCAATCGCTTTTTGATCCTAAAGTGAAAGAAAGGGAATTAGCTGGTCTCTTGGAGGCGATGAAAAAATTTAAATTGAAAAAAGGTTTAGTTATAACCAGAGATCAGGAAGATAAAATAAAAATAGAAAATAAAATAATCGAAATCATTCCTCTTTGGAAATGGTTAATTGATAAAGAATAAAATTGTGAATAATTTGTAAAATAGTTTATAATAAACTAAAAGGCAAATAAATATTAAATTAAATTAATTTATATTTTAATAATACAAAATATGAGAAAAAAAATAATTGACAAGATAAAAAAGCTCAAGGAAATTGTTTTAAAAAACAAAAAAAAGTTAGGGATAATAGTATTAATTTTTCTGCTTGCGATCGCGATCGCAATTTTTGGTTTTAGTTCTTGGGGAAAAAATGTTTCAAACTTTGTGGTTGAAAAAATTTGT
Source organism: Candidatus Moranbacteria bacterium RIFOXYA12_FULL_35_19 (assembly GCA_001784805.1). Lineage (GTDB taxonomy): Bacteria > Patescibacteriota > Minisyncoccia > Moranbacterales > UBA2206 > UBA2206. The sequence continues at coordinate 282 of MFSE01000008.1, read as the reverse complement.
TCAAATACTGTGGTTCAAAATGATGATGCAGGTGCAAATGATATTAAAGACGAGGAATTTGTGAGTGAAAATTATTATAAGTTAAAGCCTGATTTGGTAATTGGTGTTATGGCGGATTCACAAGCTATTTTGAATAGATTCAAGTTGATTGGCGATTTTGCTAAAAAAATGGAAGAGCAGGAGACAAAACCTGATTTTGTGATTGAAGCGGGAGATTTTATAGAAAATAGAACTAAAGAGGGTGGAGGAAGACAATCCAGAGAAGATGGTTTAGCTGATTGG
>MFSE01000007.1 GCA_001784805.1 Candidatus Moranbacteria bacterium RIFOXYA12_FULL_35_19 | reverse complement strand
GAAAAGCCCTTAATTACTTAACACCTAACGAAGTTATCGCTCTAGAGTTCTAAAAAAGGGGCTCTAAATTCTTGAATTCAATCCCCAAACTAGGATCTTCCATTTCAAATTTTGATTTTCTGCCAAGAAAAAAAGATTTTTCCACTCTCATCCAAAAAACAACTACCATGCTAAACCAAAGAACAGCTAGAAAAATTTGTAGTTCCGGAAAGATGAAAAAAACTATCCAACCTAAAATAACTAGTGTCGTACAAGTGGGATGAACGCATTTACCATAAACTCCCAAATGAATCATCTTTCTCAATTCCTCCGCTGAATAAAGTCGAAATTTTTTTCTTTCCCAAATGGCGCTGGGGATATAATAAATTAAAAATAAAAAAAGAAAAACAGCCAAAAAAATAGCGGTAAAATAAACATTGATATTTTTATTATAAAGCAAAATTCCAGATGGAATGAAAATAAAATCCAAAACAAATCCGCAGGTTACAAGAATCCACATATAAACATGCGAGATGAATCTTTTTGTCATTCCCTTTTTAGTATTCATATATTTATAAAAGGCTCATTATTACTACAAAAAACAACCCCAATTATTTCAAAATTATTATCCCCAATATCTTGCCTTGCGCGTCTGTTGAATAAATTGTATAATCTATTTGTAATATAAATATAAAAATCAAAATGGAAGAAAAAGAAGAAAAAAATAATGATAAAATTCAAGCGCTTCGTGAAATGATTTATAGCGCCGAAAAAACTTTGCAAGGCGCCAAGTCGATGCTACTCCAACTTGAAGGAAAAAAGAAAGTCGGTCGCAGAAAAAAAATTAGTGATGAGGACGCCGAAGACGGCAGAATCATTGAAGGAACTTTTGACGGACAAATTATGATTGGTACTGACGGCAAGCAATATCCGGTGCCGGCCAATTACGCTTCAAAATCAAAACTCGTCGAAGGAGATATGTTGAAACTCACCATCACTCAAGACGGGTCTTTTATCTATAAACAAATCGGTCCAACGGACAGAAAAAGACTAATTGGAGTCGCCAGTCTTGACGCCCAAGGCAACTATTTCGTAGCCGCTCAAGGTCAAGCTTACAAAGTTCTTCTGGCTTCTATCACTTATTTCAAAGTTGAACCGGGAGATGAAGTCACTTTGGTCACTCCAAAAAATATCTCCTCCGATTGGGGATCAATTGAAAATGTTTTACAGAAAAATTCTGGAAAAAAACAATCAGCGATAATACCTTCTTTCGAAGAAGAAAAGGAAGAAGAAAATTCTGATAAAAATTCCGACTTAATGGATGAATGGTCGCCTGATCTTGAAGAACTAAAAAAAGAATTGAACAATAATTTAAATACTCCTTCTCAATCTTAAACAAAAAAATTATGCAAGCTATGCCAAAAAAAGATTTTTGGCTCGGAATGCTTTCCGGGTTCTTGATTGGAATAATGTTTATGCCAATTTTAGCTGTTGCTAAACCAGATTTGTATATTACTTTAAAATTAGCTATCGTTCCATTTTTCTTGATCGGCACTCCACTCGGGCTAGCTATCGCCCACATAATCGGCAAAAAAATTCCCATCATCTGGCAATTAGGAAAATTCGGTGTCACAGGAGTTTTGAATGTTTTGGTTGATTTTGGAGTTTTGACCATTTTAACAATCTTTCTAAAAAAATATTTTGCAATCAATTCTACTGATGTCATGTTGAGTTTGGGAGTTTTAGTTATTTCCGTTTATTCCATATATAAAGCGCTGTCTTTCACAATCGCCAACATCAATAGTTATTTTTGGAATAAATACTGGACTTTTGAAGAAAAAAAAGACAGTCAATCCGCCTTTGGCCAATTTTTCGTCGTGAGCATTGTCGGCTTCATCATCAATGTCGCCATTGCTTCTTTTGTTTTCAAATATATTCATCCACTATCAGGAATGAATTATGAACAATGGGGTCTAATTGGCGCCGCCATGGGCTCAATCATCGGTCTTGTTTGGAATTTTTTAGGCTATAAGTTTTTAGTGTTTAAGAAATAAATCGCTTTGTTTATATAAGTTTTGAATCGGCCTTAGGCCGGTTTTTTTATTTTATTGCCAGCATTTTTTTCCAGTGCTATAATATTTCATAGGGGTACCGGAATCGGCGCTCCAAATTTATTAAATTCCGCGTGAATCCGCGTCTAGTCCGCGTAAGTCCGCGACGAATGTATTATGTCGGAGACACTTTATCGAAAATATAGACCGAAAAATTTTTCTGAAATTATCGGACAAGCGCACATCGTGCGCACACTTTCTAATTCGATAAAAAATAATCGCGTTGGCCAGGCTTATCTTTTCACTGGTCCGCGTGGCACTGGCAAAACTTCCATTGCCAGAATTTTGGCGAAAACTATTAACTGTGCCAATTTAAGCGATGCTATCCCCTGCGAAAAATGCGAAGCTTGTAAAATTATCACGGCCGGAAAATCCTTGGACATCATTGAAATTGATGCCGCTTCAAACACTGGCGTAGATAATATTCGTGAACTCAAAGAAACCGTGGCGCTCTCCAACGCTTCGCTTAAATATAAAGTTTATATTATCGACGAAGTGCATATGCTTTCTACAGGAGCTTTCAACGCGCTTTTGAAAACTTTGGAAGAACCACCCACCCATGTAGTTTTCATTTTAGCCACCACGGAAATTCATAAAGTTCCCGAAACAATTCTGTCTCGTTGTCAACGCTTTGATTTTGCCCGACTGCCGATTGGAAATATTATCGAAAAATTAGCTTTGATTGCTAAAGCAGAAAAAGTAAAAATTGAGAGTGAGGCATTGGAGATGATTGCCATCAGCGCCGAAGGCGGAATGCGCGATGCCGAATCACTACTTGGCCAAATTATTTCCTTGGAAGATAAAAATATCACGCTAAAAGAAGTGGAAGAAATCCTCGGCACCGCTGACAAAAAAACTGCCGAAATTATAGCCGAGATGATTTTTGAAAAAAATTCTTCCGGCGCGATTTCTAAAATAAATGAACTTTTGGAAAATGGCTATGACTTGGAAGTTTTCAATAAATCCTTGATCAATTACCTTAGGCAGTTGATGATTATAAAAATAGATTCTAATTTGAAAAAATATTTTTCCAGCGAAATAACCAGCGAAAGATTGGAAAAAATGGAAGAACTTTCCAAAGGCGCCGAACTTTCTATGATTATTTCAAGCATAAATCTTTTTCTGGAAGCCCAAAGCAAAATTTCCAGTTTTATTCTCCCCCAGCTTCCGCTAGAAATTGCCATTATCAAAGCCACACAAACTTTTCCGGCAGAAAAAAATGAATATAAAATTGAAGATCCAAAAATTCCTCCTCTCCCTTTGGGAGAGGATGTCCGAAGGACAGGAGAGGGAGAAGCCAATTTAGATAGTAAAAATATAAATTCTGATAAAACAGAAAAAAAGGAAGATTCCGAATTACTAATTACAAATTGCAAATTGCAAGAAGACAATGTTAATACCAATATTGATTTAAGCACTATAAAATCTAATTGGCCTAAATTATTAATCGACATCCGCCCTTACAATCATTCTCTTTCCGCCCTTCTTTCCAATTGCCAGCCGACAAAAACTGAAAAAAATATAATCACCCTAGGCACGCCTTATAGTTTTTATTGCGAACGATTGAATGATAAAACCAATAGATTGACAGTTGAGCAAGTGTTTAGTAAGATACTAAAATCGGAAATTAAGATTAACATTGAACTGGACAAAAACTTAGTTTTGAAAAAAGAAGCCGAGCCAATCAAAAAATCCGAACAAAACTCCCTCCTCACTGATGCACTGGAAATTATGGGAGGCAAGGTCGTAGAAGAGTAGCAGATGGGGTGTAGCCAAGTGGTAAGGCACCCCGCCTTGGCGGGGCATGCGAAGGTTCGAATCATTTTAAAAATTTAATTTTACATAGTGTTGGGGAGTAGCCAAGTGGTAAGGCAATGGACTTTGACTCCATCATGCGTAGGTCCGAATCCTACCTCCCCAACATTGTGCAAAATATATATGCAATTTTTTGTTTATATTCTTAAAAGTGTTAAAGATGATAAATTTTATATAGGTCAAACCAATAATTTGACTGATAGGTTTTTAAGACACAATAATGGTTGTGTTACTGCTACAAAAAACAGAAGACCTTTAGTTTTAGCTTATAGTGAAAATTATAATACCAGAGCAGAAGCTATGAGAAGAGAAAAATACTTAAAATCTTTAAAAGGAGATATTGAGAAAAAATTGAATATAAAATTTAATGAGTAAGGCACCCCGCCTTGGCGGGGCATGCGTAGGTTCGCCTGCCTGCCGGTAGGCAGGAATCCTACCGCCCCAACTTTGTATGTAATTGCAATAACTTTCTAGAAACAGCTATTTTGATGCTGTTTTTTTATGCACAAATTTAAGTCGCTTCATATTCCCCTTTTGCAATCTTGAATTATTACTTACTTAGTGATAAAATATAGGGGTATAAATAAAAAAAGGATATGGAAAAAGAAATTATTTTAAAACTACACAAAAATTTCGAAGATTATGTCCACGAGGAAGATGGCATAGAATTTTGGTATGCCAGAGACTTGCAACATCTTCTTGGATACAATCGATGGGAAAATTTTGAAAATGCTGTTTTAAAAGCAAAAATTGCATGTGAAACTTCAAAACAAGCCATTTCCGATCATTTTCGTGACGTCACGAAAACGATCCCAATGCCCAAAGGAGCTACAAAAGAGATTTCTGATATCATGCTCACGCGTTATGCTTGCTATCTTATCGCGCAAAATGGTGATCCACGAAAAGATGAGATTGCTTTTGCGATGACATATTTTGCTATTCAAACAAGGAAGCAAGAATTAGTTGAACAAAGACTTGGGGAATGGGAGCGCTTGCAAGCGAGGGAAAAACTTACTCTTTCGGAAAAAGAACTTTCCGGAGTTATTTTTCAAAGAGGAGTGGATAGTCAGGGATTTGCAAGAATTCGCAGTCAGGGAGATGCGGCTCTTTTTGGTGGACATACAACTCAAGATATGAAATATAAACTGAAAGTTCCCGCAAAAAGACCGTTGGCGGATTTTTTGCCAACAGTGACAATCAAAGCCAAAGATCTTGCCAGTGAAATTACCAATCATAATCTTAAAAAAGATCAAGCGCTTAGGGGTGAAACCTTAATTACCCATGAGCATGTCAAGAATAACAAAAATATGCGAGAGATGCTTGGAAAAAGCGGAATTTATCCAGAGGCGTTACCAGCGGAAGAGGATTTGAAAAAGCTCGATCGTAGATTAAGGTCAGAAAGTAAAAAAATATCCAAGACAGTTAGGAAATTGAGAAAATAAAAACCCTGATTCTAAAAAACTGAAGGAAGAAAAAGGGGTCAGGCACCTTTTTTTAGTCTAAACTGGCAATGATAATTTTTTGAATAAAATTTATGCGAATTAAAACATAAGAATAAATTCTGAAAAGACGAAAATAAAAGTCAAAGAAAAAATTGAAAAAAATTAATACATATTCTAATACGTATTAAAATACTTACACGCTAGACGAAAATAAAACTTTTCAAGAAAAATCATCCCCGATTGGTGATTTTTTTAATTTATGGGATTGAAATCAAAATTTCCTTCTTCGAAATCTTGGTTTATTCCTTTTTCCCAACGAACAAACATTGGGTCATTATAATTTGGGAGTTCCGGACCAAGAGGAAAATCTTTGTTCACATAAAAAAGTAGCGAATGTTTTTCTGGTTCGATTTGTTGGCGTACTTCCGAAGCTTTATATTTTTTCAGTTTATTTTGGGAAATTTCATTGCCGGAAGCTATTTTGAAATATTTGATTTCTCCGGAAACTTTTCCCGTAATCATTGGCTTTGAAGAAACAATTTTCTCATACGATCCAAACTCTTCTTTTGGCAAATTAGCTAATTCTTTGTCCAGAAAATTTCTCCAAATAGGCGCGGCCACAAAAATTCCATCTGATCCATACTTCATAGGAGTATTGTCATTGTTACCAACCCAAACTCCCACAGAAATATTAGGCGTATAACCAACCGTCCAAGCATCGCGAAAGTTTTGAGTGGTTCCGGTTTTTGCCGCCACTGCATAATCCTTAAACGCCAAAGGAGTGTTGCTTCCAAAGACAGGCGCTCTGGCTAAATTATCCGAAAGAATTGAATTTATTTTTCTAGCAACTTCTTTTTCTAAAACACTTTCGCGTTTATTTGGATATTCTTTTATAATATTCCCTTCTCGATCGATAATTTTTTGAATAACTTTAAGCTGATTTTTTTCTCCATCATTAGCAAAAACTGAAAAAGCAGAAGTCATTTCAAGCAATTTCACTTCTCCCCCACCCAAAACAAGCGAAAGACCAAAGCGATTTCTTTCTTTTAATGTGGAAATTCCTAAGCGTTCGGCCAAATCTATTGTTTCATTTATTCCGGATAAATAAAGAGTTTTGACAGCCGGTACATTAAGTGATGATGATAAGGCTTGACGCATAGAAACGAGTCCACTAAATGATCCGTTATAATTATTCGGCACATACTCCTTTCCCGAACCATCCGGACCAAAATTGGTTGGGGTATCCCAAATTAAGGTTTCTGGCTGATAACCTTTTTCAAAAGCTTTGGCATAAGCAAACGGCTTAAATGATGACCCTGGCTGGCGAGGACTAGTGGCGATATTAACTTGCCCATCGATTGATGAATCAAAATAATCTTTGCTTCCCACCATTGCGAGAAGCTCCCCTGTTTTAGGAGAAATTACCACTAATGAAGCATTGCTCGCTCTATATTTTTTATTATTTTCCGCGCCCCAAAGCACCGACTCTTCCGCTCTTTTTTGCATATCATAATCAAGCGTAGTATAAATTTTCAAACCTTCTGTTTCCAAATCCAGATCTTCATATTCCTTTTCTAAAAGTTCCTTAACATAAAAAACAAAATGAGGAGCTTCAATATTTTTTTTCGGAGGTATAATTTTTTTCAAAGTATCCGCCCTCAATGCTTCTTCAATTATTTTTTCATCGATCAAACCAAGTGCTTCTATTTGTCGAAGAATATTTTTTTGTCGATCAATCAGTGCTTTTTGATTATTTCCATAAGGAGAATAAAAAGTTGTTGCCTTGGGAAGTGAGGCTAAAAGTGCCGCTTCATCCAAGGATAAATCGATAGCATTTTTTCCGAAAAAAGTTTGCGAAGCGGATTCAATACCATAAGCATTTGAACCATAAGGAATTTGATTTAAATAAAAATCTAAAATTTCATCTTTACTGAATTTTCGCTCCAACTTCAAGGCAATAATTGATTCTAAAATTTTTCTTTTTATATTTTTATCCCGATCCAAAAAAACATTTCTCGCTAATTGTTGAGTAATTGTTGATCCGCCCTGCTGAAATTGTTTGTTTCTTATATTAACTTCCAGCGCACGAAAAATTGAAGGAATATCAATTCCCATGTGGTCATAGAAAGAAGCATCTTCCGAAATAATAGTTGCGACACGAATAGTATCAGGGATTTGATTATGCAAAAGATTTTTTTTATTTTCCTCCCCATAAATTTCATAAAGAATATGTTCGCCTGTTCGATCATAAATAATTGTCGTACCTTTTGACACTTTATTGGGTAATTCCTTAGCTTTTGGAGTAGCAAAAAAATAGATATAGGCGATGAAAAATAAAATAGCAAAAATTATAAATAAAAAAATATATACAAAAATTTTAAGAATAATCTTGCTCTTGGGTTCAGAATTATTTTTCTTTTTTGAAAATTTTTCAAGAAGAAAAACGACCCCTTTTCGAAGTTTCTTTATTGAAATTTTCTCCTTTTTTTTCTTCATTTAATTGAATTTTAGCATAAAAAAAGATTATATCAAACTAAAGACTCCGCCAATTGGCGGAGTCTTTTGGCTTTCTAATAAATTCGAATAGAAATTATTTCAAAGTCACTGTTGCACCGGCAGTTTCCAGTTTCTTTTTCATATCTTCTGCTTCAGCTTTAGTCACTTTTTCTTTGATAACTTTTGGAGCAGCGTCTACCAAATCCTTAGCGTCTTTGAGTCCTAGTCCAGTTATTTCTCGAACTGCTTTGATTACATTGATTTTTGAAGCACCACTAGCTGTCACTTCAACATCAAATTCGCTTTTTTCCTCAACAGCCGCAGCTTCTCCCGAAGCAACTGGCATTGCTCCCATCATCATTGGAGCAGCCGCTGATACGCCAAATTTTTCTTCTAAAACTTTTACGAGTTCAGAAAGATCCAACACGCTCATTTTTTCAATTTCGCTAACAAGTGTCTTAAATTTTTCTGGAACAACTACTTCTTCCTTTTTTTCTTCAGTCATATGTTTATTCTCTACGAATTACGAATTTTTTACGAATATACGAATTTACAAATTATTAGTATATTAGTATTTGATTAGTAATTAGTAAAGATAAAAATTTATTAAATTAAAAATAATTATTTTTTTATACCTTAACTTCACTTATAGATTTCAGCACTTGTACCAAGCCTCGCAAATTTCCAGCTAAGACATTGACAAATCCAGAAACAGGAGCGTTCAATGTTCCAACCAATTTCGCCAAGAGTTCTTCTTTGCTTGGGAGTTTGGAAAGCGCCATCACCTCTTCTTTGGAAAGAATTTTCTTTCCCAAAATTCCTCCAGAAATTTTCAAATTTTCATTGGCTTTGGCCATTTTAGCGATAATTTTAGAAGCTTCCACTTCATCTCCCGAGGAAACAGCCACTGCGATCTGACCTTCCATTTTTTTCGCATCCATTTCAATGCCCGCATCTTTGAGCGCCAAAGTCATCAAAGTCTTTTTGAGCACTTTGAAATCAATATTTTTTTCACGAAGCTCGCTTCGCAAAATAGTCATATCCTTAACAGAAAGCCCTTTGAAATCAGAAAAAACCACCGCTTTGGAATTTTTAATTTTTTGGGCCAAATCCTTAACTATTTCTTTTTTTTGTAATTTTGTCTGCATGAATTCTTTACTAATTACGAATCCGTACGAATATACGAATAAGAATTAGCTATAAATGTTTTTTGATTATCCTACGAAAAAATTAGTATATTCGTACTAAATTAGTAATTCGTAAAGATAAACAAAAAGACTGCCTTTCCGCAGTCGACCAAAATAAAAACTTAATTGTTTTTATTTCCTACATAGGGCTTACTTTTTTGCCTATGGTCTGCGGAAAAAATATCTATAAAATTTTCAATTATTCAGTTTTTGGAGGTTCTTCAACCTTAACTTCTTCTGGTTTAGTTTCGACTACTGGCGCTTCTGCTATCTTAGTTTCTGATTTAACTTCTTCTACTTTGGCTTCTTCTACTTTTTCTGTGTCGTTCTGTTTTTCTTCTGCGCTATTCTGTGTTTTAATTTCTTCTGTCTTAATTTCCCCCGCTGGTGCTTCTTCCGCCTTTTTTGTCGGAAGTTTCACCACTCTTTTCTTTTCAGTTATAAGACCTTTGGATGAAAATAAATTATGCACCGTATCAGAAAGTTGAGCGCCTTTGGAAATCCAATATTTAATTTTTTCTTCTTTGAGAACTGCTTTTTTGGAATGTGGATCATAAGAGCCCAAAATCTCAACATGTCGCCCCCCAGGAGCAACCGTCTTCTCCTGCAAAACTATTTTATATTGAGCCTTATTCACTTTTCCTACTCTAGCTAATCGTATAGTTAACATAATAGTAAAATAAGCATAAACCAAGTTATACTCGGGTCAAATCAATTACCTATATAGATTATATTATTTTTTTTCTGTTGTCAACAGTCTCCCTCCCTGCCCTATCTGATCCAATCTCACTGAAAGAAGTTTCGAAACGCCGTCTTCGCCCATCGTGACGCCGTAGAGAAGCGAGGCTTGGCGCATAGTTTCGCGATTGTGGGTAATTGTGACAAATTGAGTATTATTGGAAAGTTCGGTGAGAATTCGCCCAAAACGGCGAGAGTTGGCTTCATCCAAGGCTGCTTCCACTTCGTCTAAAATCGCAAATGGAGGTGGATTGTGGGAAATGATGGCAAATAAAAGTGCCAACGAAGTCAAAGATCTTTCTCCACCGGAAAGCATAGAAAGATTGGCAATTTTTTTCCCTGGCGGACAAGCGGTGATATCAATACCAATTTCTTCTCTTTCCTCTTCCTTATTTTCTTCTTCTAATTCCTCGCTATTTTCAATATTATTCTCTCCTTCCCCTTCTGCGATTTCTTCTTTCTTCTTTCTTCTTATTTCTTTCTTCTTGATCAAACTTGCATTTCCTCCACCAAAAATTATGCGAAAATATTTGGTAAATTCTTTGTTAATTTCTTCATAGGTAAGCGCAAATTTTTCTTCAATTTTCTGCTCCATTTCTTTGATCACTTCCCGAAGAGACAAAATAGCTTTTTCCAAATCTTCCGATTCTTTCGTCAAAAATTCAAAGCGTTTTTGAGTTTCGCTATATTCCTCCATTACCATCGGATCAATTCCTCCAATTTGTTCCATTTTCACTTTCAATTTCATAATCTCACTGCCTAATTTACCCGGATCAATCTCATCTAAAACTGGTTCTAGAATTTCCACTTCTTTTTTGAGTTCCATCTTTATCTGATTTTTCAAATCTTCTTCCCGCACTTCTACTTTAGCCAAAGCAATTTTGGATTCATTGAATTTATCTTTAAGCTTATTCATCTCATCCTGTTTTGAGCGAAGACTTCTTTCAATTTCAAAAAACTTCTGACGCTTTTGGCGATCTAACGCAATTTCTTGTTGAATTTCTAGATCTATCGATCGCAATTCCTCTTCGGATTTCTTTATTTCTTCTCTAATTTTTATAATTTTTTCCTGAAATTCAATTAGCACTTGAGATTTTTCTGCATCATTCTGTTTTTTTTGTGTCGCTCTGTTTTCTTCCGTGTCGTTCTGTATTTTTATTTCTGCGTTATTCTGTAATCTCTTCCCTTTTTCAATTTCCATTTTTAAATCATACAGTCGTTGACTCACTCCTCTGGCAAATTCTTTGATGTCTTGCAAATCCTCCACTTTCTCGGCATTTTCAATTTTTTCAATCAATTTTTCCTGTTCTTTTTTTATCTCTTCTAACTTTTCCTTGATATAAAAATTATTTATCGCGTCATTTTTAGGCAAACTTATTTCAGCCTCTTTTATCATTTGAACATTTTGCTGTTTTTCTTTTTCAATTTCAATCCGCCCTTCCGTTATGATAAGCTCTTTTTCCAGCTGATTCAATTTATCCCTTTGCTCTTTTTGTTTATTTTCCAATTCAGCCTGTCTGGTATTTTTTTCTTCTTCTTTTGATTCTTTGTTTATTTCGTCCGTCAATTTATCTGCCTCTCTTTGGACATTTAATAAAATTCTTCCTGCTTCCTCCTTGGCTTCGTTTAGTCTACTTCTCTCATCTTGAAAACTATGCCAAAGATAGGAAAAAAGTTTTGTTTGTTTTTCCGAAAGTTCTTTTGACACTTCCTCGCTCTCGGCCGCTTTATCCGCTTGCCTTTTGAGCATTTTTAGATGTGGCTTGATTTCTTCCACCAGACTTTTTACTTTCTCCAAATTTTGTCTAGTTGATTCAAGTTTTCGAATTGATCTTTCTTTTTTAATTTGATAAACTTTCACTCCAGCTGCATCTTCAATTACTGTGCGCCGTTCAATCGGAGTGGCATTCAAAACCGCATCTGCCATTCCTTGATTGACTACTGCATAACTTTCTTTGCCCACTCCCGAAGAAGCTAGGATATCCCCAATGTCTTGCAGACGCACTCTAGAACCATTGATCAAAAATTCGCTTTCTCCAGAACGAAAAATTTTTCTAGTAACTGTTACTTCTTCAAATTCCAAAGGAATTTTTTTGTCGCTATTATCAAGGTAGAGCGTTACATAAGCACTTCCAAGACGCGCTTTTTTTCCGCTTCCCGCAAAAATAATGTCTTCCGATTTTTTTCCGCGCAAATTTTTCATTGATTGCTCCCCCATCACCCAGCGCATAGCATCCGCAATATTAGATTTGCCAGAACCATTTGGACCAACAATCGCCGTGATGCCTAAATTTTTTCCACTTTTGCAGTCAATTAAAAAATCCAGCGTAGTTTTCGTGGCAAAAGATTTAAAACCTGAAATTTCGAGTTTCTTTAAATACATGTGTCTATATTATACTTCATTTTCATTAAAAATAAAACCCCAGCAGGGGTCTCAAAAAAAATCAAACTTTCAAAAAACTAAACTGCACTTATATTTACTCCTAATTTGCTACTAATTATTTTTTTCATTTGATTTCCTTCTTCCTTTACAATTTCAAACTCTTGCTTGAAATCTTCCTGATTTTTCACAAGGCCATCGAGTGTATTTTAATATCACCAACATCTTCTTTTACTTCTTGAATTTCTTCTTTTAACTCGTCTCGAACAGCATAAATTTCATTTCTAAGAATTTTTTCAGTATCTTTTATTTCCTTATTTAAATTTTCAATCTGTTTATCTACAGCGCCAAAACGATTATCCATTGCGCTAAGTATAATTTGTGTTTGTTCGCCAAGATCAGCCTTGGTTATATATTCAATTTTTTTATTTTCCTCATCCATAGTTTAATTTTAAAATAAATTCCTCTTAGCGTCAATACGCCTACCAACCTTTTTCTTCGAGGCCTTTTTCGGCTGCATTTCTTTGGGCTTCTTGCTTGGATTGCCCTTCGCCTTTGGCAATCATTTCGTCAGCTAGATACACTCCAACTATAAATTTTTTGTCGTGATCGGGGCCGGATTCGGAAATTACGCGATAGGATGGAGTGACCCCAGCCTTATCTTGCGCTTCTTCCTGAAAGCGAGATTTTGGATCCATATATAATTTATTTTCAATAATATTAGTAAGTTCACAAACTACATTTTTTTCGATAAAGTCTTGGCATTTTTTATAACCATCTTTTTTTTGATCCAAATAAATCGCTCCGATTATCGCTTCAAAAGCGTTAGCTAAAAGATATTGACGCGCCCGTCCGGTATCTTTCGCTTCCCCTCGACTCATCATCAGATATTCTTCCACTTCCATTTTTTTGGCAATTTTGGAAAGCATTTCACCATTAACCAAAGACGCCCGCCAATTAGTGAGCTCGCCTTCCGGATTAGGATAATTTTTATACAAATATTCCGTCACAACAAGTTCAAGTACGGCGTCACCCAAAAATTCCAATCGCTCATTGTGTTCAAGTTTATAAGCACGATGTTCATTAAGATACGACCGATGCGTCATCGCTTGGCTCAAAATTTCTATATCATTGAATTTTACTCCAATTTTTTTCGCTAATTCTTCAATCATAAATACAACAATTTTCAAATCCCAATTTTCAATAAATTTGAAAATTAAAAATTAAAAATTAAAAATTATTTTTCTTCTTTCTTATTTTTCGACACATCATTTTTAAGTGGTTCTCCCAATTCTCGATAAATCGTTCCTAAAACTCCATTGATAAATCGGCCGGAAGATTCCCCGCCAAAAGACTTGGCCAGTTCAATTGATTCATTAATTGCTACTTTGGGTGGCACTTCTTCATAATTGCCAAAAAGAAGCTCGTAAATTCCAAGACGCAAAATATTCCGGTCCACAATAGTCACTTGATCCAATGGCCATTCCGGCGCGCACTTTTCGATCAATGGATCAATTTTATCAACATTCTCGATTATATTTTTCACTAAAGCTTGCACAAAACCAATATCGTCCATTCCTGGTCCGAATTCTTTAGTGTTTTTTTCAATAATTTCCTCCACGCCAGAATTTTTTTTCCCATTAAAATCCCATTCATAAAGGCATTGCATTGCGATTGAACGAGATAAGTGTCTATTGGCCATGTTTATTTTTTCTTTTTGTTAACTTTTTTCATTGTGTCCACAACTTCTTTGCCTTTATAAAATCCGCATTTTGGACAAACTGTATGCGCTTTTATCTTGGCTTTGCAATTTGAGCAAACAATCAAATTTTTTGATTTGAGTTGAAACTGAACCCTGGCTCGGTCTCGCCTAGCTTTTGTGTGGCGTTGTCTTGCTACTGGCATATGATTTATTTAGTAAATAATTATTATCCTAATATATATAACTTATCATTTAATTAGCCATTTGGCAAGAAAGCTTATTTTCACAAATATATTCGATATCTCCTTTTTCATCCGTTCGCAAAATATTTATTTTTCTCGCTTTGAGGCGTTCCAGAAGTTCCCCTGCCGGATGGCCATAACGATTATTTTTACCGACAGAAATAATCGCGTCAGCTGGAATAATTTTATCCAAAAATTCTTCGCTAGTAGCATTTTTTGACCCATGATGGGAAACTTTCAACACTTGCGTTTTTAAATTAGGATTCTTATTAATAAGATCACTATCTTTTTCGATTGGCAAATCACCCATAAAAAGAAAGGAACTTTCGCCATAAACTAATTTTGCTACGAGACTATCTGTATTGGTATTTTTCGATCCGCCAGCTGGAGGATTTTCTAGAACAGCATTAGGATACAAAATTTCTAAATCAGCATCCTTAATTTTAATATTTATTCCCGCCTTACCTTTCAATCTTTCAATATTTTTATTTTTAATTATTTCTAAATAATTTTTATAAACTTGTGAATCACTTTCGGCACTATTATCAATTATTTTTCCAATTCTATAATTTTTCATCACATCAATAAGTCCGCCGATATGATCTTGGTCTGGATGAGTGGCAATCACAATTTCAATTTTTCTGTCCCAAAAAGGAATGTGTCTTCCTAATTTTTCCAATTCAATTTTTCCACTTGGTCCACCGTCAATCAAAATTTGGTTTTGACCCTGTGAAAGCATAATCGCATCGCCCTGCCCAACATCAAAAAAAACTACTCTTAGTTTTCGGCTTTGGGAATTGCAAATAATACTAGCTAAAATCAAGCTGATAGCTAATAAAAATAATAAGATAAAATATGAATATTTTTTAGAAAACATGGGTTTAAATGTCATTGCGAGCGTAGCGAAGCAATCTCAGAATTAAATTTGCAAAACTCGAGATTGCCACGGTCGCTACCTGCCTCGCCGGCAGGCAGGCGCTCCCTCGCAATGACAAATAATGTTTTTGTATTTATAATATTTCCTTCTTAACCTTCTTTTTTATAAAATAAATTATCCCTACTAAAATTATATACCAAATCACCACTCCCCACCACGCGATTTTCATTTCAACCGAAGCATATTTCAAAGAAGCCAGATAATTTATCACCAGCGTTTCATATTTTAATGGTAAAAATGCCAGCCAGGAAAAAATAAGCGCGATCGGCTGAAATATAAAACCAGAAGCGCCGGCTATAAATCCAAACAACATTGTGAATGGAATAATTGGTAAAATTAAAACATTAGCTAAAAGCGAGATCAAAGAAAGGGTTTCAAAATTGAACATAATAATCGGCAAAACAAAAATTTGCGCCGAAAGTGAAAGAAAAAGAATTTCTATGATCGTAGAGACGCAGCACTGCTGCGTCTCTACGAGATGCAAAAAATAATTTTCGAAAATTGGATATAAATATATGATTCCAATAGTCGCCAAAAAAGAAAGTTGAAAGCCGATATCGAAGCGCAAAAGCAAAGGATTGATCAAAAGCATCACGCAGGCAGAAAATAAAATGGCATTTTGGGAATTGGCCAATCGTCCGTTTTTCATCGCCCAAATCAAAAGCACGCCCATTATCCCAGCGCGCACAGCCGAAGAACTTAGCCCCGTAAGAATAACGAAAATAATTATGCCCGTAACTGCAAAATAAAAAGCCTGCCGACGCCACAATCCCAAAAATATTCCAACCAGCATCAAATATTCCGCAATGATTGTCACATTATAGCCAGAAACTGCCACGATATGTGTCATCCCTGTACGCGAAAAATTATCTTTGACACTTTTTGACAATTGATCACTTCCACCCAAAAGCAGACCCGAGAGAAGCCCCGATTCTGGGGCGGGAATCAGCTGATTTATATTTTCGTTAAATTTATTTTTTATTTTAAGCAATATAGCATAAATTTCATTCCCACTATTTTTATTCAATTTTTCTATTTTTGGACTTTTGCATTCATAAAAAATTCCGTCTTTTGCCAAATACATTCGATAGTCAAACTTTTCATCAAAGTTTTTTGGAATTTCTAACTGGCAATTAACTTTTAAATTTTCTCCGTATTCATATTTTTCATAAATATTTGTGTTTAATAAAATTTTTTCTTTCCCATTTTCAAGAGGCGCAAGAATTATTTTTTGCATTTTTTCCTTAATTTCTGGTTCTTTGGCAATCATCACAACTCCCGAAAAATTATTTCCGTCTTGATTTAAATCTTTATTTTTTTCAAGCTTTCCCGAAACTAAAAAAATTCCCAAAATAAAAAAAGTCATCGCAAATCCGATAACAGAAAATTTATTTTTATAGAAAAGAAAAATTATTATTAGTGCTAGTATAAGAAAAAGCAACATTACAGAAATATCCATTATTTTTGGATAATAAAAAGAAGCCGTCATTATGCCTCCGATAAAAAACAAAGAAAGAATGAGAAATATTTTTGATTTAATCATAAAATTAACAATTATTTTACGCCTCTCTCTCGCACAACCTCTCTCTTGACAGATTTATTATACCTTGATAACCTTTACCCATTAAGAAATAGTACCTTTTTTAGTTTGCTGCTGGAGAACTCTGGAGAATCAAGGGACAAATAAAGCCCATCGGGAGGCTTTGTTGTGTTGGATACGGAAGGTCATGTCAGTAATAATTCGGGAATTGAGATGGGTGGCGACCCATACGCACTCTTCTTCCGAAAGAGACTGAATACTCCATCGTTTTGGAGGAAAGATCCGTTATCAGACGAATACAACTTGCCTTGATTTCTCCAGCAGCATTTTCCAAAAATAAGACCAAAGGAAAACATATCCCTTAGGTCTTTTTTATTTTTCAAAAAATTATTTTAATATCTCCACTAATTTTTTCCGTGTAGATTTGCCACCGATAATCGATACCAGACTTTTTGACACATCAAAATGCTTTGCTAAAATTTCAATCAGCATCTTGTTGGCCTCGCCGTCAGCCGGTGGGGCGGTAAGTTTCACTTTGTATTCCCCTTCCGAAATTTTAACTATTTCATTTTTAGAAGAACGAGGAATGACTTTAATATAAATTCTCATATACTACAAAACTACAAAATATTTACAAAAATACAAAAGTACAAAAAATATAAATTTCGTGATTTTGTATTTTTGTAATTTTGTATATTTTTGTACTTTCGTAAGTTCATTATCTTATCCCGACTTTTTCAAAATGTTTTTCGATTGCTTTTTTTATTTTTTCCAAATCTAACTTTTTGCCTTTAGTTTTATTTTTTAGTTTCGGATCTAAAATTTTTGTTTCCTCATATTTTTGGAGCCAATATTTTGATGCGCCAGAAATCCATTTAGCGATTTCCAAAAAATCTTTTTCGCTGTGGATCCCTGGAACGACTGTGGTGCGGAATTCATAAGGAATTTGGCTATGCATTATTAAATCAACACTTAATTTTATTCTATCTAATATGGAACGCGAATTCGCGTTCCCTACGGTAATTCCTGCGGTTTTTAGATAACTTTTCGGCTGATTTTTGATATCCATTGCGATATAATCAACCAGTTTTAAATCGATAATTTTTTTGAGCACATCCGGCCGACTGCCATTAGTGTCAAGCTTTACCAAAAAGCCCAGCTTTTTTATTTTTTTTATGAATTCAATAATATCCAGCTGAATGGTGGGTTCGCCTCCTGTTATGCAAACTCCCTGCAATTTTCCTTTTCTTTTTTTCAAAAACTCAAAAAACTCTTTCTCCATTTTTCCTTTGTGTAAAGACGCAAAATTTTGCGCCTCTACTAGCTCTGGGTTATGACAAAATGGACAACGAAAAGAACAACCGACTGTAAAAACAGTAGTAGCCAATTTACCGGGATAATCAATCAGCGTCAATTTTTGAAAACCACCTAGTATCAATTTGCAATGATCAATGATCAATTTACAATAAATTTCCAATTATCAATTTTTATTGAAAATTATTTCATTAAAAAATTGAAAATTGATTGAAAATTGTAAATTGAAAATTGTAAATTATTTTTTAAATCAGGGCAATTCCATCTTAAGATAGAATTGCCCCGCTATCTTTTTTGATTTTCTATTTTCTGTTAGCTACTACAAACTCTTTACGATCTTTATATTCCTCGCTTTTTCCCGCGTTCCATTGTTCGACTGGGCGGATATAACCCACAATGCGCGAATAGACTTCACATTTTTGTTCAATCACGCAT
This sequence comes from Candidatus Moranbacteria bacterium RIFOXYA12_FULL_35_19, assembly GCA_001784805.1. Lineage (GTDB taxonomy): Bacteria > Patescibacteriota > Minisyncoccia > Moranbacterales > UBA2206 > UBA2206. The sequence goes on along the minus strand of MFSE01000007.1, from coordinate 34,296 downwards.
TTCGGGCAAGTCTTGTGCTCCCCTTCCAAATAACCATGGTTGGGGCAAACACTGAAAGTTGGCGAAAGAGTGAAGTACGGCAAATGATATTTACTGGCAATGGTTCTCACTAAATTTTTAGTGGTTTCAATATCATAAATTCTTTCTCCTAAAAATCCGTGAAGTACCGTTCCGCCCGTATATTTTGTTTGCAAACTATCTTGCAAATCCAGCGCTTCAAAAATATCATCGGTAAATCCGACTGGCAATTGTGAAGAATTGGTATAATACGGCTGGGCCCCTTTTTCTACCGCACCATTGTTGGCAAAAATCATTTTAGGAAATCGTTTTTTATCTTTGAGCGCAAGTCGATATGCTGTCCCTTCTGCAGGAGTGGCTTCCAAATTATACAAATTACCAGTTTCTTCTTGAAATTTCAGAATTTTTTCTCGCATATAAGACAAAACACTTTCAGCAAATTTTAAACCTTTTTTACTGGATGTTTTTTCGCCAATAAAATTTACCAGCGATTCATTCATTCCAACTAGCCCAATGGTAGAAAAATGATTACCCCAATATGATCCACGGCGTTTGAAAATATTTTCCAGATAAAATTTAGAATACGGATAGAGTCCTTTCAAAGTAAAATTTTCCACAATCTTTCTTTTAGTTTCCAAACTTTCTTTAGCCAAATCCATAAGCGCGTCTAATCTTTTGAAATAATCTTTTTTATCTTTAGCTAAATAGCCTACTCTGGGCATATTGATCGTCACCACGCCAACTGAACCTGTGAGAGGCGCAGCACCAAAAAGTCCGCCCATTCTTTTGTGTAGTTCGCGATTGTCCAAACGCAATCGGCAACACATACTGCGAGCGTCTTCCGGATTCATATCGGAATTGACAAAATTAGCAAAGTACGGAATGCCGTATTTGGCAGTCATCTCCCAAATTGGATCAAATCTTTTGTCATTCCAGTCAAAATTTTTGTCGATATTATAAGTGGGAATTGGAAAAGTGAAAATTCTTCCACTCGCATCGCCTTCCGTCATCACTTCAGCGAAAGTTCGATTGATCAAATTCATTTCTTCTTGAAATTCATCATATTTTTCCTTTTGTGGCACACCACCGATGATCACATTTTGATCTTTATAGGTTGGATGGCAAGTCATATCCATTGTAAGATTGGTAAAAGGTGTTTGAAAACCAACGCGAGTTGGCACATTGAGATTAAAAATAAATTCTTGCATCGCTTGCTTCACTGCCGAATAATCCAACTTGTCATACCGAATAAACGGCGCCATCAAGGTGTCAAAATTGGAAAAAGCTTGCGCTCCCGCGGTTTCGCCTTGCGTAGTATAGAAAAAATTAACAATTTGTCCTAAAGCTGCTTTGAAATGTTTCGGCGGTTTGCAAGAAATTTTTCCGGACACTCCCGTGAAACCCTTGGTCAAAAGATCTTGCAAATCCCAACCACAACAATAAGCAGCGATTTTGTCTAAATCATGAATATGAAAATCACCTTCTTCGTGAGCGCGTTTGATTGACTTTGGATAAACTCGATCCATCCAATATTTGCTGGAAACAATAGAAGAAACATAATTATTGAGACCTTGAAGAGAATAAGCCATATTGGCATTTTCTTTCACTTGCCAATCAATTTCTTTGATGTAGCTTTCAATCAAATCCACCGCTTCAGAAAGCGAACTTTCCGTATCGCGAAGCTTGCTTCTTTTGTCACGGTAAATTATATAAGCTTTAGCAGTTTCATCAAAATCCAAAATCATCAAAACTTTTTCCACTAAATCCTGAATTTCTTCAATTTGCGGAATTTGCCCTGGTTTAGCATTTCGCTCCAACATTTGAACAACTTTCTGTGAAACTTGCTCGGCTTCTTTTTTGCCAGCTTCTCGAGTTTCGCAAAAAGCTTTATACACCGCTTCAGTTATTTTTTTTCGATTAAACGGCACCACTTCCCCACTCCTTTTGACGACTTTTTTAATTTTACTTTGGATTTTTTTCTTTTCGACTTTTTCCCCTTTTTTGATTTTTGTTTTACCTCCCATAGGATTTAAGTTAATGAATTAAAAATATTTAAATTACATTTACGAACTACGAAATTAGCGAAATACGAAATAGTTGTAAGTATATTTTCGTATTTAATTTTAATTTTCGTGCTTTCGTATTTCGTTAATTTCGTATTTCGTAAAACTTATTTATCAAACGAATCCAATTCTTTTTTGAAACTTTCCACACTTCCAAATGATTTATAAACACTGGCAAATCTAACATAGGCTACTTCGTCCAATTCTCGAAGTTTTTTGAGCACAATTTTTCCAATTTCCCGCGTGGTAATTTCCGGTTTTTCATTGGAGCTTATTTCATATTCGATATCTCCCAAAAGTTTGGCAATTTTTTCTTCCGACACTGGTCTTTTGGTAAGTGCTCGACGAATTCCCGCTTCAATTTTATTTTTATCATAATCCACTTTGGAGCCATCTTTTTTCACCACCGCTAAGCGCAAGAGTTCCACTTCCTCATAAGTGCTAAAACGCGCCGAGCATTTCAAACACTCTCTTCTTCTTCGAGTTATTTTTCCGTCATTAGTATCTCTAGAATCAACAACTTTAGTTTCATTATGATTGCAAAATGGACACAACATACAAGTTTTTCAATATTAATTCTTACTTGGAATTGGTGCGGGATAACGGCTTCAATACTACTTTTATACTATATATAGTATAAACTACATTTATTATACCACAAGTGAAAAATCTGCCAAGCACCAAAAAACAGCCGATTTTTGGCTGTTTTTTGCAGGCTGTGGATAACTTTTTTATTTGACTACAATCAACATCGCTTCGTCAGTTTCACTATCGTATTGAATATTAGCTTCTTGATTTTCAGCAATATCTAATAACCCAATTTTTGTTAACAAAATATTGCCATCCTCTTGTTTCTGTTGTTTCATAAAAGAAACTCCTTTCTTGGAAAATGTAAGATTTAGTCTTCTGCCTGTATTAGTAGTCATCACCACTGTGTTAAGATCGATATGGTTGATTGTGCCTTCAACATTCTTTATAAAATTTCTATCAGCAATAGGAAGCGGTTCTAATATTTTAGGGGGCGTTTCTGTCGAATTGTTTTTCTTGCCACTAAACACAACCACCAAAGTAACTATTAGGATTAATACCGCTATTCCTATCGAACTAATTATAATAATTTTCTTTCTAGTTTCGTCCATTTTTTTATTTTAACTTTTATTAATTATTAATCAACACTTACTTTTGTTGCACTACAAACCACCGCATCCATACTAGTAAAAATATTATTAAACAAAGTTGGTTTGCAAACCCAATCTATTGATGATTCAGTCGTTGAAAAAATTGGAGTTCCGGAAGAAAGCTTGAATCCTTCTGCACAAAAGTTAGTTGATCGAAAAGCAGTAGCTGTTTGCGAATAATTGCCGGAAGCTGTGCCACAACCAGAGATAGCTTCTACACTTTTTCGGGCAACCGCACAAGAAACTACTTTTTTAAAAATAATCGTATCTGCCCACCAATTACCAGATTCACTACACTTCCATTCTACTATTTTCCCTTGCTCGGGAAATGCAGGCTTAAGCGGACTAGCTATTCCATTAGAACAAAGAGTGTCGCTACCAAAGTTTCCGCTAGTGGCTTCATAAACTTTACCACTGGCGGTTCCGCATCGAACATCAGAATTATTTTCTTCCGTTTCTTCTTTCGCATCTTCATTATCAGCCTCATCAGCTTCATCGGTTTCATCAGCTTCATCGGTTTCATCGGTTTCATCTTCTTGACTGGCAGTTTCTTCTTTGTCCTCATCAGAAAAAGGATTACTAGGATTCTCTTCGAGACGATTTCTATTTGCATAGCATAGTTGCGTCTGATTGGTGACGGTTTCTTTGCAAGTCCAAGACACTTGTTCTCCTAGTCTTGGAAATTCAATATCTGCTTCATTTTCAACAAGCGCGCTTCCGTTTTGGCAAAAAGCTCCGGCAAATTGTTCAGGACTCACCGAGGCGTTGTACCATTTTCCATTTTGATCTTTTGAACCGGCTGGACCGCAAAGATTAGTTGGCGTGGTAGTGGTAGTGGTAGTGGTAGTGGTTGGAGTAGTGGAAGTAGTGGAAGTGGTAGAAGTGGTGGAAGTTGAATCAGAAGAAACGATAGGATTTCCATTAGCATCAAAATCAGCATTATTATACCAATCCAGAAAAATATCTTTTCTTACAGTAACCCTTTGCAATATATGATGGACAAAAGCATTGCTCTCTATATCTCTTCCATTTATAACCTTCATATATATCCAACCCCCTTCTTCCACAGGCACATATTTTTCAGAATTTTCCACACGATTATAGTAGTCCTTGCTGTAGTAATCCTTATATTGAATTGGAGTAACCCCCTGATAACCAGTATGTGTAAATACATCATCTTCCTCAAAAACGCATTTGTCCCTAGAAGATTTCTGTTCGGTTTCAAGCACATTATAATCAACATGACCATCCATAGTAGAATGGCATATAGTATTCCAATCCAAATCATTATAGTTATGTATATTACTATAATCTCCTTGAGGTGGTGTCTTAAAGCGAACGGCTATAATTGCTGGATCTCCGCCTTGCTCTGCGGTACCTCCATTACTCCAATATTGATCCAAATCCATCGCTATTGTTCCTGGAGGAACAAAAGCTTTATAATTTCTAGGAGCGCTTGTTTTTGTTTTTCCAAGACACGCCGTATGAATCCCTGGATATGAACTCCACTGTATCTTAAGTTCATTATCTCCATCTGTGTCCCTTTCTAAAGCTTTTTCTACCAGTTCTTGATACGATTTTGGCAAATTTAAACACTCATCACCCATAGCAATTTTGGTATACATTGAATAATATGGGGTGTAGTCAGTTCTTACAGTTGGAGTAGTGGGAGTAGTAGGAGTGGTGGGAGTAGTAGGAGTGGTGGGAGTAGTAGGAGTAGCGGGAGTTTCAGTGTCTCTCACGCAAGTATTTCCGTCTCTATGATAATAGTTTTTGCAAACATACGCGCATTTTTTATCAGTATTATAACAATTATCCACAATAGTTTTTTTCGTACCCGAAGCTACATTCTCCTCACTTCCCAGACATTTTGCTGCATTTGTAAGAACAACAGCGGAATCATTCACACAAGAAAAACAACTCGCTGTCAAAGTTTGTGATTTTTCTGATTTAACGCCATCTTTTTGAGCATAAATATAAACCCCATAAACGGTATTATCTTGCGCTCCATTAAATACATACTTACCAGAAATATTTTTATAATCGCCAATTATTCCAGAGATTTTTCCTCCCTCTTCGGCTCCCCAAACTTCACCCCCGCCAGCTGTGCGCTTTTGCAAAAAATTTTGATAATTACTCCATTGAATCGTTACGGTATTATTTTCAGCATTACAAGAAACACTCGTTAATTCAGGAGATATTAGATCTCCAGTAGTACTACTAGGGGGTGCGGGATTAACTGTTACTGTTATTGTCTCCGAATCTTCAGCTCCCTTAGAGTCTCTAACTGTTAACTTAATTTCATAACTTACAGGCCCATTAAGAGCAAAAGCTGTAGTTATATCTGAAACAGTAAAAGTATTGCCTTGTGTTAATTCTGTAAAACTTCCCATACTTCCTTCTATTTTATATTCCCAAAGATAAAAAATAATCCCATCATCATCAGTACTCCCCCTTCCATCAAAAATAACATTCTTATCGCCAACATTAAAGATTGTTTTATTGTCTGTAGTACTAATCACTGCAACCGGCGCTTGATTATTAGCCGATGAAGCTGAAGCTGTGATAGTTACTTCTCTTATGCATTTTTGACCCCCTATTTCTATCTCACACGATAGATTCGATGGGAGGTTAATAGGCTTATAAGAAATAGAGCCTTCTCTTCCAGCAACAGGAACATTATATATTAACCTACTATTCTCCCAACAATTCAATGTTGGATTGTTAGTCCCAGATCCTGTTACATTCCAAGTAAATTCACCATACTTCTGACCATCGGTTTCAGTTATTGTCTTACTTGAGCAAGTTAAATTATCAGCAGTAGGAATAAGATTAGAATCAGGGGCAGGGGCAGGGGCAGGAATAGGATTAGGATTAGAATCAGGGGCAGGAGCAGGAGTAAGATTGGAATTAGGAGCAGGAACAGGAGCAAAAGTAGCTCTGGTTGCCGTACAAGAACAATTCTGACCAAGACCCGATCCTCCACAAAACCAAGTTACCTTATCACCAATATTAGATCCAAGAACAGGAAGATTAGTTCCGCTTAATTCAGCATCGTATAAATAACCTTGACCACAAAATTTACCATTTTCGAATGCTTTTCCAATTCCCAATTCTCCTTCATTTGTACCACAACAGCCAGTATCCGAACTACTATCTTGATCATTAATCTTTCCAATAATTATTCCCTCTAAAAGTAAGTTTCCGCTGTTGTCCACGATACAATTACCCGCCTCTCCAACTACTTTTCCTGTTCCATCTAATATGTTTTTATTTGCATCTATTGTATAATCATGCAAATTTCCAACTATTTTATTTGATTTATCCACTATATTTCCGGCTGAATCTATTGCATAATTAGTCACACTTCCAAATGAATCCTTTAGATAATCACTATTATTTATTACAGCTTGATTTACTATGCCACTACCAGGCAACAGACTATCTGATATAAAGTTACCAACATTACTCCAAAACCCTGCCTCCGCCGAATTTACATTTAATCCCCCCGCCAAAATAATTCCGGCGAAGATTAGCAATAGCCATGTCTTTTTTTTCATTTTTTTGTTGTTATATTTTATTTATAAATTAAATTTTCCTTGCCTTTATTATACTGAATTTTTTAATTTTTGTAAATTTTTTTAAAAATACCCCCCTGTGGATAAGTCTTAAAGTTCCCTGCTTTGTATAAATCTTGCAAAAAGAATTACTTTTTTGGAGTCCTTGGCGTTGAATAAAAATGGCTCAACATCCTCGGCTAATTTCTCAAAATCAACCTTACCAGAAAGAGTCGCCAATTTGCTTTTCAATTTTTGTCCGTTTTCAATTTTCAATTTCAACTGAAGATAGTCATAGTTAGGTTTAGTCTTGGAAAGCAAAAATACTATGTCAAAAAAATCCCTGCCTTTTAGAGCTTTGCGATTGAAAATAGCAAATATTTTTTGCGACAAAATAATGTCTAACGGGGTGATATTGATTTCCGTAAACACATCAAATTTGTTAAGAATAAATTTTTCCGGTTGGTATTGAAAATTATGCGGAGCGGTATCCAATTGAATAAGGATTTTTTCCTTTGTATAGCCAGAAAGGCCACTATCAAAGAGCAACTTTGGAATTCGAATATAGCAACGATAAGCTCCCTTGAAAACATTTTTAATTTCTACTGCATAGCCCTCCAATTCCAATTGTTTTTTTACCACCAACGATATCTCATTGAATTCTTTTTCACTAAGACCGAAATTATCAAAATCCAAATCTTCTGAAAACCTGTTGTTGTCGTGAATGATTCGCAAAGCTGTTCCGCCTAAAAACGCCAGCTTGTTAGCATATTTAGAATCAAAAATTATCTGCAAAATTTTATATTGCAAATATTCGCGCAGTAGATTGCGCTTAAAAACTCGGATATTTTCAGGATAATATTTTTCGATTTCTTGTAAGCTAAGCATTGAGATATTTGACAAAATTATTAATTCTTTTTTCCAGTGCTTGATTGTTAAATTGGATCAAATATTCATTGAGTTTCTTTATATTTACTTTTTCTTGAAAAATATCCTTATTGATTCGAAGCTCTTCAAACTCCCCCCTTGTCTTGAGTTTAGAATTTACATAAAAATAATCCAGAATTGATTTTTCAATTTCGGCTATTTTGAAATTATGATTTTGATAGGCAACCAATTGATAGCCAAACATAAGCTCGGGTTTTATCCTATGATAACTGAATTGACCCAGCGAAGAAACTGGCTTGTAAGTTTTTTTAGTTATAACAGAAGTGATGCTATAAACACCTTCTGGGATAAGACCATAATATGACAATGCCATTTCTAGCGAAATGTAAGATGGATCAAAAATTTTATTAGCAATGATAAACAAAACAGATTCATTAATTTGCGTATCAGAAAAAATATAATACCCTTTGGTAATTTTTTTGATATAGCCTTTTTTCTGCCATTCGCTTAATCGTTGTTTATGAAAATCCAAATCAACCTTTGATATATCATTAGCCGAAAAAACCACAAAATCCCTTAAATTGTCTTTTATCTCTAAATATTGCATACTTATTCCATATTGTTCCTAAAAAACGGAACTATATGGATTATATTAGCATAAATACATTAACTGTCAACTTTAGAAAATCTTTCGTGGATAAATTTTCGCCATTTATTTCCCTCCTCGAACGCAACGGACAATTCCATGATTTTGAAAATAACTACCGCCAACGCCAGCACCAGTGCTACTATTGAAACCGATTTTGTAACCCGAACCTGAAAAAATACCATCGACATTTGATGACCAAAAGACTGACACTAAAAATCATTATCCCAATCAGCTTGAATATTAATTTGTTTTTTTGCTTGAACACATTCATAATTTTTATTCTATTATTGAATATTATCGTTATTAATGACATAACTCTATCGCTTTTTTAATTACATCTCGATACGGCTTTGCTCTATTCAGATCCGATTCATCAAATGAATTCTGATAAACTGTCGGGGCATAAAACCAGACATATTTTCTATTTTCAAAGATATATCGTAATACTTCCTCAAAATTTTGAATTTTTTTTGTAGTAAAATTGTTTCTTATCTTATTAGTTTCTATGGCATTCAGCCATGGACAACCATTTTTCCAAAAAGAAAAAGGAGTTGCTTCACATATATTTTCATAAAAATTATTATTATTAAAGAGAGTATTGCTATACATATAAACATCTTCTTCATAATCCTGCCACAAAGAGATTGGGGCTCCGAATTCAAAATTAGGATATTTAACTTTATATTCTGCTAGGCTTTCTTCTTGCGATCTTAAATGATCTTTAATATCTTGTAATGACGCATGTACTTTCCACACAGAAGCGTCTCCTCCATCTACGACCTTAAGGTTATATCCCTTACTTTTTGCTCGTTCTAAAATTCCTTCTTGAATATAAAAAATTGTTCTATCATAATTATGATTTTTTCTGCCAGAATATTTAGCAGGAATCGGAGCAATTGAATCAAAAGCAGAATTTTTTGTAGCACTATCCCAATCTAAAAATAATGACCAGATAACTGCATTTGGGTATTCAGTATTAGTAATATCGGCAAGCTTGGCTCCTATTTCTTTGCATCTAGTTATAACCCGATCTGCATTATAATCATTGTTCAATGTTACTATTTCTTCAATCCAATTATCTTCGTTGTTTCCATACATCTCTGGATCCAATATAATACCGGGAGCACCTGTTGCTTTTGCAAGTTGCAAGGAAGATCTAAATAAATTCTCAAAATTCGTTAAATGTCCTTTTTCATCCCATAAATCTAATCCTTTTATTCCGTCGCCTTGGGCAAGTCTTACCATATATATGCGTGGCCAAAAAAATTTATTGGCTTTTTCTTGTTCAGTAATAATCTTATTTAGTTCTTCCTCTGATGGAAGAGGTTTTTTTACCCAAGGAGTACCCGCAAGTTCAGGAGTATAGCTATTCATAGGCGAACTTGAAATTTTTGAATAATCTAAGTTATTTATATCTTTATAGGATGATGACTTGCCATTTTCCCAGCTCCAGCCAAAATACATAAGATAATCCATCTTACACTTAGAATATGTATCCACTATTGGTTTCGTAACTGTTATCGTTCGACTTTGACAAGCTGACCAAGTATTATGATTGTCCATAACTCTAAAATATATAGTGTATGTTCCAACGGTGGGAAAGGTATTAGAAAAAGAAGCGGTCGAATTCATAATTGTTCCCATAGTGCAATTATTATTTCGCCATTGATAACCATTAATAGTATCCCCCGGATCAGTGTCTATTCCTTCTCCAGTGAAAATTACTAATTGACCAGCAGTTATATCTAGACCAGATGTTGGAGTAATAATACTGGCAATAGGAATATTATTAGGTGTAGGACTAACTTTTACGGTAACAGTTTTTATTCCGGAAGAACCTCCAGCATTAATACATTCTAAATTGTATGTCTTAATAATATCTGCATTTGTTGAATTAGATAAGGTAATAGTTTCATTGCTGGAATAAATTGATTTTGAGTCTGACCAATCTCCTGTGGCAGTACATTTAGTAGGAGTGCCATCACTAATAGTCCATGTTAATGTTATAGTTTTGTCAATTGTAATTGGAGAAATAGTTAAATTGAGAGTTGGCTTTGCGATTATTGAAGAAGAAGAAGAAGATAGGGTTGCACTACAAACCACCTCATCCATACTAGTAAAAATATTATTAAACCAATTTGGTTTGCAAACCCAATCTATTGATGATTCAGTCGTTGGAAAGATTGGAGTTCCAGAAGAAAGCTTGAATCCTTCTGCACAAAAGTTAGTTGATCGAAAAGCGGTAGTTGTTTGCGAATAATTTCCAGAAGCTGTGCCACAACCAGAAGCAATGTTAGTATTAGCGCTTTTGCGACCAGCTGAACAAGAAACTACTTCTCGAAAAAGAAATACGTCAGCAATCCAGTTGCCTGATTGAGTGCATCTCCATTCTACTGTTTCTCCTTGCTTGGGAAATGCAGGAGTAAGTGGACTAGCTATTCCATTAGAACAAAGAGTGTCGCTACCAAAACTTTCACTAGTGGCTTCATAAACTTTACCACTGGCAGTTCCGCATCGAACATTAGAATTACCAATATTCTTATTTTCATTATCTATATTATCTGTGTTGTCTATATCATCTACGTCATCAGTTTGCTCAATTACACAACTATTTCCAACTTTGTGATAACCTGTTTTGCAAATATATTCGCATCTATCTGCATTGTTGTTGTTATTAGCGGAACAAGCAGAAACTAAATGTTTTGCAACATTAGCAGTTAAGCCGGTACTGTCATTAGAACAAGGTGTGGAATTATCTGGCACAGCTTCAGTGCATCTGAATTCAACATTACTATTTCTCTTAGCGTAACATGGTTGCGGATTTTGTCCGTTTGCATCATAACAAGTCCAAGTTTTTTCCTCTCCTATTTCTGGAATTTTCGGTAGCGGAGAAGGTTCCGCGTTTAGGCAAAATTCTCCTCGATATTCCGACATAGTATAAGCATAACTATAATTTGGATTTGTAGATGAAGAGATCCTATCTTTTGAGCCGGCTGGACCGCAAAGACCTGAAGTAGCTTTAGCTTCATTTACACAAAAAACATTTAACCCAAAAAATATAAATCCGACTAAGATTATTTTTTTCATTTATATATATTTGATTTTTATTCTTTTCTTGTTTTTATTATACCAACTTTTTGCATTTTTGTAAATTCATTTTGTCCCTTGGAGGCTCAACCTCCAAAAGGGAGGTTGAGCCTCCTTAACAAAAAAAACAGCCTCCGAAATTCGGAGGCTGTTTGCAAAGTTTTTTCGTATTTTTATTTCCCCATTTTTCGCCGAATGAAAGCTGGGATTTCCAATTCGTCATCTTCGTCTTCTAGCTCTTTGTTTTTTTGTAATTGCAAAATATTTCTTTGCGGTTTAGGTGGAATTTTTTCTTCGATAATCATTCGCGACTCGAATTTTTCCGGAAAAATTATTTTTGGTTTTTCTTCCGTTTCTTTTTCTTCGCTTTTTCGAGAAGATTCAATGGTAATGCGCGACATTTTTTCTATCGGTGATTCGCTCACTTTGTCCGCGTCAAACCCTGTCGCTACTACTGTGATTTGCACTTCACCTTTTTTCATCGTTTCATCTACCACCGCCCCGAAAATTACTTTAGCGTTTGGATCAATTGATTCTGTGATGATGTTAGCCGCTTCATTGATTTCCAGCATTGTGAGATCAGTTGAACCACTCACATTGAACAGCACGCCCTTAGCTCCATCAATAGAAAGTTCCAAAAGCGGACTATTGATGGCGGCTCTAGCCGCTTCGGCCGCTCGGTTTTCTCCCGTGCCAATTCCAATACCCATAAGAGCCGATCCACTGTTCGACATAATTGCTTTCACATCAGCAAAGTCAACATTGACTATTCCGGGTTTGATAATCAAATCAGAAATGCCTTGCACACCTTGGCGAAGTACATCATCCACAATTTTGAAAGAATTAATGAGAGTAGTTTTTTTATCAATAATTTGTAAAAGCTTATCGTTAGGAATAGTGATGAGTGTATCCACTCGTTCTTTCAGATTTTCCAGCGCTTCTTCCGCAATCGCTCTTCTTTGCGCGCCTTCAAAACTAAATGGTTTAGTAACCACCGCTACTGTCAAAATTCCCAACTCTTTAGCAGTTTCCGCCACAATCGGCGCTGCACCCGAACCAGTGCCTCCACCCAATCCGCAAGTAACAAAAATCATATCCGCCCCTTTCAAAATTTCTTGAATTTCATCGCGATTTTCTTCGGCCGCTTGCCGACCAACATCTGGATTCATTCCCGCACCTAAACCTTTGGTCAAATTTTTTCCAATATGGACTTTCTCCGAAGCTTTGTTATGATGCAAATCTTGCGCGTCCGTATTGATCGCCACAAATTCCACACCTTTAAGTTTCGCGTCAATCATGCGACTGATTGCGTGTCCGCCAGAGCCTCCCACTCCAACTACTTTGATTCTTGCAAAAGTTTCTACCGGTGGTTTTATTTCTGCCATATTTTTATAAATTTAGTTATTTTATCAGTAGCTAAATATAGCACATTAAATTATTATGTGTCAAATAGTTTATCCCCTTGTATTTTTATTTGTTTTCAGCCTTTATTTAGCTTTCCTCCATTATACCTGTTTCAGAAAAATGCGTCAAATTTTCGCTTACGGCAAGAATTTTTCTATCCATTTTTTCATCTCTCCCGCTTTGCCACCGAATCGGTTGGATAAATTGCCAAAAAAATGTTCACTTCGAAATTATTTTTCAAATTCCTCAAGAATATTCGCAACTTGATTTTTAAGTTTTGGGATATCTTTATTGGCAATTTTCCAGACCAACTCCATATCCACGCCAAAATATTCATGAATAAGCACATCGCGAAGCCCAGCTATTTTTTTCCATGGAACCTTTGGATATTTTTTTCTAAAAGATTCTGGAATATTTCTCACTGCTTCACCAATAATTTCCAATCTTCTTGCAACAGCATCCTGAACCATAATTATTTGAGAAAATTCAACTTCTGACATTCCTAGAATATTTTTTTCAATTTCATTTATGCTTTCTAAGATATGCTCAAGAAAAATTTTAGGATCCTTTTTTGCTTTCATATATAACATTTTGTTCTCTTAAAATTATATCCTTTAATCGCGGATGAATTCCGCCATAAGAAACAACATCTACATTCCTGCCTAGTTTATCTTCTAATTCAAGCTTCAAGCCGACTAAATCAAGCAGGGTTTTATTTTTCGCCAATTTCACCAAAATATCCACATCACTATTTTTTGTCATTTCATTTCTTGCAACTGACCCAAAAACAGCCGCTTTGAGAACTCCTTGGCGCCTTAGAATTGGCAATATTTTCTTTTTTATAGCTTTTGTTGTCATAATTAAATTATAGCAAAAAAAGAATGGCTAAGCAATTTTTTATTTTCAAATTTTACGGCAAGAATTTTTCTATCCATTTTTTCATCTCTCCCGCTTTGCCACCGAATCGGTTGGATAAATTGCCAAAAATATTGCCAGCCGAACTGATTATTCCAGTTGATTGATCTGTTTCCATTCCCCAGATAATTAGTCCGATAACTGTCGCAAAAGATGGGTCATCCACTTTATCCACTAGTCCACCGAGTTGAACAGGAAAACCAGTTTGCGCCGGCAAGCCCAAAACTTCTTTGGCCAAATCCACCGCACCAGGAAGTTTGGCTGTTCCTCCCGCCAACACTGCCCCTGCGGGAAGTAATTTATCTTTGCCAATTTGTTTTAATTCTTTGTTAACTAAATTGAAAATTTCTTCTAATCGTGCTTCAATTATTTCTGCCACATGATGACGAGAAACTATCCCTTCTTCACTGGAATCAATTTGAGCTAAATCTATATCTTCTTTTTTACCAATCTCTCGCGGGATGGCGCTACCAAATTCTATTTTTATTTTTTCCGCCACATCAATAGAAGTGCGTAGCCCAATAGCGATATCGTTAGTGATATGATTTCCGCCGACAGGAATAATGGCGCTGGCAATCAAATCATCTTCCTCAAAAACAGAGAGCGAAGTTGTTCCACCTCCGATATCGACAAGTACCACACCTAATTCCTTTTGTCTTTTAGTCAAAATCGCCTTGGCCGAAGCTAAAGGCGCCAATACAAAATTTTCCACTTCAATTTTCGCGCTTTCAAAACATTTGGACAAATTTTTGATATACGGAGTCGCGCCTTCAATGATCAGCGCGTCAACTTCCAATCGAACACCGTTCATTCCTAGCGGATCCTTGATTTCTTTTTGATCGTCCAAAGAATAATTTCTGGGAATAATGTGGATTATTTCCCGATTGGCGGGAATAGAAATTGCTTGCGCCGCTCCAATCACTCTTTCAATATCATCCGTTGCCACTTCACCATCCGCCCGGCCGACCGCTATCACTCCTTTGGAATATTGAGAAGTGATGTGGTTGCCTCCGATACTCACAATCGCCTGATCAATTGTTATGCCCGCGGTGCGTTCCGCTTTTTCTAAAGATTCATTAACTGCTCCAAGAGTTTCTTCAATGTTGACGATCACTCCTTTTCGCACACCCAAAGACGGCGCAATTCCTACGCCGATAATTCTCGGTTTTTCTTCTGGCGAAATCAGCTGGGCGATAACCGTTCTGATACTAGAAGATCCAACATCAATTCCGCAAATTATATTTTTTTTCGACATGATAAAAACTTATTGATTATAAAATATCCTCTTTTTGATTATACACTTATTATACAATAAAACAAAAATAACCCCAACAGCTTCTCCTAGTTAGATTTATTTTTATTTTTAAAATATATACGGAATAAATATCACCAGCCCAATGATGAGAGCCATAATCGAAGTCAGAAGAACGCTAGCTGCCATCAAATCTTTGATAAGCCTTGCATAAGGATGAACACTTGGTTTCAAAATATCAATAATTCTTTCTACAATAGTGTTTAGCATTTCCATAACCAACACTGCCATAACCATAGTAATAATCACAATTGTTTCCAAACGAGTCACGCGGTAATATAGCATCGCGCCAAAAGCAATGATCGCCACCAGCAATTCATTTTGAAAATTCCTTTCATTTATAATCGCATATTTCAAACCACGAAAAGCGTGGCTGAAACTTTTGAAAAATTCTTTGATTCTAGCCATAATGTTTTTTATAAAATAAATTGTTTTTAAAAAATTATTTTGAGTCCCTATTTCCACAAAGCAAACTGATTTCTTTTTGAATCTCAAACATTTTTTGCGAATGGCGAAGACCCAACAAATGAAGCATGCCATGAGAAATTATTTCGGCCAATTCTTGCTTGGAATTCTTTTTTTCTTTTTTGGAAAATTTCTTAATATAAGTATAGCACACAATTACCTCTCCAAGATACACATTTTTATCCCCAGCCTCATTCAATTCTTTTTGATTTTTATATTCACAAAAAGAAAGCACATCGGTGGCTGTTTTTTTCCGGCGATAAATTGCGTTCAGCCGAGCAATTTCTTTTTCGGTAACCATGGCAAAACTAATGGAAATATTTTTATTTTTCAAAAATTCAAAATCTTTTTGCGCTAAAGTTTTTTGCGCAACTTGAAACAAGAATGATTTTTTAATTCCGCTTTTTTCACTATCATTAAAATCAATTTCGATTTTCATATGTAAAAAGAAGCGCCCACTCATGGGGGCGCTTTGAATAAAAACTATTTCAATTCTTCTTCGGCAATTTTTTTGACTAAATTACCATCAACTTTTCCCTTAAGATCTTTCATTGCCTTCCCCATCACTTTGCCAATCTCTGATTTGGAAACTGCCCCGACTTCGGCGATTATTTTCAAAACTTCTACTCTTGCCGATTCTTCGCTCATTTGCGCCGGCATATAGCCGATAAGAATTTCTATTTCTTGATTTTCTTTTTGCGCCAATTCCGGCCGACCACCAGCAGTATATTGAGAAACACTATCTCTTCTTTGCTTGATTGCACGCGCAATCACTTCTTGAATTTCTTCATCTGATAATCCTGTTTCTCTTTTTTTCTTTTCAATTTCGCAGTTTTTGATCATCGAATCAAGCATTCGAAGAGTGTCGCGCTTAGCGCTATCCCCCGCCTTCATCGCAATTTTTAGGTCTTCTTGAATTTTTTGTTTCAACATAACATTTACGAACTACGAAATTAACGAACTACGAAACACCGACACAATCATTTTACTAACTATAAATTTCGTACTTTCGTATTTCGTATTTGGTTAGCATTTCGTAACCTACTTAATCAACTTTTTCTTAACATTTTTGAAAGTTCCTTCGTCAAATTTGCCCATTTTTTTCAATCGGTTCACAACTTTTTTCACTTTTTCCTTATATATCGCGCCAGCAATTTTTTCTCTCTTGGATTTTTCATCTTTTCTGAATCGCGATCTTCTAGCCTGCATCAAAACACCAGTTTGCTGGACACGACGACTAAATCTACGGATTAAACTTTCCGATGATTCACGATCTTTCTTTTTTACTTCAATCATACAAAACCTCCTTTCTTAAATTAAATAAATTACAATATTTAACTTCTAATTTTTTCAGCTAAAATGGAAAGTTTTTCGTCATCTGCTCGCTTATAATCATGCGATGAAATATATCCTTCGTATTTTTCAAAATATTTATCTACTTTTGACTCAATTGGTTTCCATTCAGCTAATTTGGTTCCGTGCATTGGAAATAATTTCAAATGGATATGATCTACTCCAAAACCTTCAGCGATAAGCCCAGTTCGTCCAACATCATCCAGTTTAGCATCCAACAATCTCCCCACCTTTTTAGCGGCTAAAACGATTCCTGTCAAGACTTCGTCCGGAAGTTCAAAGATATAACTCGGATAATGCTCTTTTGTTATTACAACTGCAAATCCTTCTGTGTTAGGAAAAATTGACAAAAAAGCCAAATGCTTTTCATCTTCCCATATTTTATGGCAAGGAATCTCTCCTTTAACTATTTTACAAAAAATACACATGCCGCTTCGCATTTACGAAATTACTAATCTAGCGAAATTACGAATATTTTAATTCGTAATTAGTATTTTAGTTAGATTCGTATTTTCGTAAATTGTTAGTTATGATACACCACCACATTATCCGCTTTTATTTTTTTCTTGACAAGATCAATCAGTTTGTCAGCGCTCACTGTTTCTTGCGCTCCCGTAGCCATATTTTTGACTATAACTGTTCCGTCCAGTGTTTCTTTTTGCCCTAAAATCAAAGTGAATTCAACTTTGAGTCGATTCGCCACTTTGAGTTGAGATTTCAAACTGCCTCGCCCAAAACTTTCCGCAGTGAGAATTCCGTTTCTTTCTAATTCGGAAAATAGTTTCAGACTTTTCTTTTTAGCTAAATTTCCCAGTTGAGCCAAAAATACTTTTGGTCGGGGTGGTTTGTACGGCTTGGCCTGCACCCTTTTCATTTCCGCCACGATCCTTTCTACTCCGATTGCAAAACCAATTGCGGGAGTATCTTCTCCGCCCATTATTTTTATCAACTTATCATATCTGCCTCCGCCTCCCAAAGATAATTTTTTTCCTTCTTCGGCGCTGGATAAAATTTCAAAAACTGTTTTCGTATAATAATCTAAACCGCGTACCAAATGCGGATTGATGATGTAAGGTAAATCCAACTCGTCCAAATATTCCAAAAGTGTTTTGAAATGATTACGGCAATCTTCACAAAGATGATCAACTGATTGAGGCGCTAGTGCCGCTACTTGGGAACATTTATCTTCTTTGCAATCTAAAACTCGCAAAGGATTAGTTTCTATTCTTCTTCGACAATCTTGACAAAGTTTAGTTTTTTTCGAATCTAAATAATTCACCAGCAGTTCCTTGTAATCTTTCCGGCAAATTTGACAACCGATGGAATTGATTTGCATCTGGGCGGTTTTTATACCAAAAGTTTGCACCAACCGGTGAGCCAATTGAATAATTTGCGCATCAAGAATCGGATCTTGTTCGCCAAAAGCATCGAAATTAACTTGATAATGTTCACGGTATCGTCCCTCTTGCGGTCGGTCATAACGATAAACTGGTCCCGTAGAAAAAATCTTTACCGGTTTTGGCAAAAGATTCATTCCGTGTTGAATGTAGCTCCGACAATTTCCAGCAGTAAGTTCCGGGCGAAGCGCCACCTTATCTGCCCCTCGAGTGAGAAAAGTGTACATTTCTTTTTCTACGATATCCGTTCCCTCGCCAATACTTCTAGAAAAAAGATTAGCAAACTCCACTATCGGAGTGTCCAATCTTGAAAATCCATAATCGCGCGCGAGCCTTTCTGAAATTCTTCTTACTTGCTCCCAATACGGCTGATCAATTGGCAAAATATCTTTCATTCCGCGAAGAGTCTGCAAAACCAGCGGCTCTTCTTTGATTTTTTCCGGTTTAGCTTTTTTTATAATTTTTTTAGCATTTTTTTTGCTATCCATGATTTTAAATAGAAATAAGTTAATTCGAAATTGGAAAGTAGTTTAGGAAATTAGAAAACAGAAAATGGATTCCTATTTTTTCTATTTTTCTTTTCTCTTGAACTAATTTCTATTTTCTTCTTCACTTTTTTCAAATATACTAATATACAGAAATTTTATCGAGCGGCCAAGCGCGCAAAAGGACTTCGCCGATAATATCTTCTTTCGGTACCGGACCCCAAATTCTAGAATCACTACTGAACGCCCGATTGTCACCTAAAACAAAATATTGATCATCTTTGAGTGAAACTACCGAGTCACCTTTGGTTCTTACATTAGAGGGAATATATTCTTTTTCATCTAAGACAAAACCCAGAGGATGGCTTTCATTGAAAATTGTAATTTCGCTATTTTTAATTTGAATTTTTTCCCCCGGAAGCCCGATTATTCTCTTGATGAAAAATTTTTTTGGATCCATTGGATAGCGAAAAACTACAGCCTGCTGGCGCTCGAGATTCTTAAACGATTCGACATTGATAATTTTCAAGTCCGTTTCTTTGAAACCAAATTCATTGATAATCAAGTATTGACCGTCTTCAAAATTAGGCTCCATTGAAGCGCCTTGCACAAAAAAAGGCTGGAATAAAAAAACTCTTATTGGCACAATTATTATAAAGGCCAACGCGATAATTTTTATTATTTCCAATATAAACTCCCCGACTCCTTGATATGAATAATCCGCTTCTTCCTTTTTCACTTTTTTTCTTTTTTAGCTGATTTACTAGTTTATCTTAACAGAAAAAAACCTCTTTGGCAAGAGTGATTGGTGGCTTAGCAAAGCCAAAGTTTGACGAGATGGCTTTCTCCCTTTATTATTAAACCAATGAGAACAAAAAATATTTTCCTAAAAATAATTTTGGGACTATCTTTATTGATAATATTCGTCGGCTTGGTTTACGGCGCATTTTTTATTTGGAAAATAACCAATACCGAAAATAAGATCAATATAAAAAATGAAAATACTGTTTCTTTTTTAGATACTTTCAAAAACATCGTTTCTCCAGGAAAAATAAATCTTCAAGGAATGGATCAAGGAAGGATAAATGTTCTTCTTTTGGGAATAGCTGGGCAAGGAAAACCGGGTAGAAATCTCACTGATACCATAATGATTGCCAGTTTCAACACTAAGACCGGTCAAACGGCTTTGCTTTCTATTCCGCGCGACCTTTTCGTTGAAGTGCCGGAAAATAATTATACTACTAAAATAAATACTGTTTATGAATATGGTTTGCAAACTTTTCCTAGCGACGAAGAAAATTCTATGGAGCCAATAAAAAAAGTGATTGAAAACATCACCTCACTCGACATTAATTATTGGGTAGTAATGAATTTTGACGGCTTTCAAAAAGCTGTTGACGCTATCGGCGGAATAAACATCACTAATGAATATGATATTTTTGATCCGCGCTACCCAGGACCAAATTATAGTTATGAAACCTTTGAACTAAAGAAAGGCTTTCACCATTTGGATGGAGCTACTGCGCTCAAATATGCTCGGATGCGTCACAATGATCCGAAAAGCGATTTCGGCCGAGCCAAAAGACAGCAACAAGTTATGCAAGCGATAAAAAATAAAATATTTTCTACGGGCACACTGCTCAATCCTGTAGCGATAAACCAACTCTTGAACACTTTGGGAGAAAATGTCAAAACTAACATTGCCAGTTCGGAATTTGCAGATTTTGTCGCATTAATCAAAAATCTCGACACTAATAATATCAATAATGTCGTGCTCGATGCTTGGAAAAAAGACAGCTTGCTCCGAGGTTCCCAAATTACAGGAATTTCTGCTCTCATTCCCCGAGTCAGTAATTGGAGCGAAATCCAAGAATTGGCGCAAAATATTTTCGACACTAACAAAATCAAAAGAAAAAGAGAAGAGATAGATAAAGAAAATGCTACTGTTGTGATAATAAATAAAAGTGGCAATAGTATAGTTTCCAATCGTATAAATAAGCTTCTCAAAGAAAATTTTGGTTATAAAAATGTGATTGCCCTTTCCACCACCGGCCAAAAAACCGAACGCCAGACTTTTGTTTATGATTTGACTGGCGGGAAAAAGCTTTTTACTTTGAACGAACTGGTGGAAAAGTTACCTGCCAAAGCTTCTTCAAGTTTTAATTTTTCCGACAAAAAATCCATTGGCAACATCACGGCTGATTTAGTTTTAATTATTGGAGAGGATCTTATCCCTCATTATTCTCTGGCGGAAGTTGATTTTAAGGATTATAATGAAGACAGTGAATAACCCGATGTCATTCCCGCGCAGGCGGGAATCTAGTGTAGAGATTTAGTTTATTGCAATAAATTTATTTTATGACTAGATTCCCGTTTTCACGGGAATGACAATATTTTTTTATGAAAATTATTATCGGTCTCGGCAATCCAGAAAAAAAATATGAACTTACCCGTCACAACGCTGGTTTTTTTATGGCGGATAAAATTCAAGAAAAATTTAATTTTCCCGCGTTTGAATTTAACAAAAAATTCAATTCTGAAGTTTCATTATCCTCCTCTCCCTTCGGGAGAGGATGTCGCGTACTCGCGACAGGAGAGGGAGCGGGCGAAGAAAATGAAAAAATTTTATTAGTCAAACCCCAAACATATATGAATCTTTCTGGCACAGCCGTTAAATTAATTTTGGATTTTTATAAACTCACGCCGGAAGACATCCTTATCATCCACGACGATATCGACATTCCACTGGGGAAATATAAAATCGCCGTCGATTCATCTTCTGCCGGACACAACGGCGTCCAAAACATCATCGACCAACTCGGCACGCAAAAATTTTCTCGCATTCGCATAGGAATCGGCAAAGCTTTGGAAGAAAAAGAAGTTTGTCAAATTTCTATGCATAGTTATGTCTTGGAAAAATTTACTTCCACAGAACTCAAAACAATAAAAAAAATATCCGAGGATATTTTGGAAGAAATAAGAAAATTTTTAATTTTAAATTTTTAATAAATTTTTATTATTATAAATTTTTTAATTACAAATTCAGTAAAAATTAAAAACTTAAAATTAAAAATTATAACTTGCACGCAGAACCATGATATTTAATAATTTCAACATAAATTCATATTCTACTGTACTATATACCTACCTTGTTTGCTAGTTCTTCCGGTTTTTAGATCAACTGCATACCATTTATAAATTCCTGGCGATTTATACCACGGTATTTTATAGCTTATTGAAAAAGTTCCTTTGTCTGAAGTTTTTACTGTTACTGGTGGATAAAAAGCACCTCCATATCTTGTCTGGAAATAAAGTTGCACATAATCATTTTTGGAAAATCTCTTACCAGATTCGATAATGACTTCTCCCCGTTGAAGTACTTTTTTGTTAGTTGATAGTTTTCTTTTTTCCGGCTCCTTCTCATCACTAGAAGATTTTTTCTTGACTGAAAAAGATATTGCATAATCAGTTGAATTAACATTAGATGATTCACCTTGACAACGCACATAGTATCGATAGGTGTGATTA
Organism: Candidatus Moranbacteria bacterium RIFOXYA12_FULL_35_19; assembly: GCA_001784805.1. Classification (GTDB taxonomy): domain Bacteria; phylum Patescibacteriota; class Minisyncoccia; order Moranbacterales; family UBA2206; genus UBA2206. Next base: position 11,997 of record MFSE01000007.1, on the reverse strand, counting down.
CTGCTTAGTCCTGTAACTGTTGTTGAGTGAGAAGTTTCTCCCGTAGTCGTGAAAGTTTCCGTCATTGAATCATATTCAGTTCCACTCGTAGTTGAATATTTGCAAGTAGCATCTTCATTAGTAGTAAGTGAAATTGCTTTGCTTTTTGTCTTCGAAGAAAAACTACCACTTGGAGAACCAGCCGAGCGAGTCGGACCAGCTGTGTCTGTACAATTTAATTCAACATCCGTCACATTGGCCGCAGAAATTGTGCCTGATTCATCAGATAGAGTACAAGTTTGTCCGGTTGGTTGAGTTTCGATAGTGACGGCGTAAGTTGCGCCATCAGCTAGTCCCGTAGCAAATGTGAATGATCCGTCTTCTGTAACATTCAAGTCATCGCCAGCATTGTTTTGTAAAACTGCGGTGCCGTTTAATCCGCTAGCTGTTCCGCCAATAGTATAAGTGATGTCAGCACAAGTCACTTCAACATCAGTCACATTCGCCCCGCCCATAGTTCCTGAACCATCTGATACGCTACAAGTTTGTCCCGTAGGTTGAGTTAGAACAGTGACTGCATAAGTATCTCCGTGCTCAATAGAAGTAACAAAAGTAAAGGCTCCATCAACTGAAACATCCAAATCATCTCCGGCGTTGTTTTGCAAAGTTACAGTATCATCTAGTCCAGTAATTGTTCCACCGACGGTATAGCTATTCTCTGTACAAGTTAACCCAACATTAGTCACATTCGCCAAATTAATTGTGCCAGTGTCATTAGACAATGTACAAGTTTGTCCAGTTGGTTGAGTTTCGATAGTGACAGCGTAAGTTGCACCGTTAGCTAGTCCCGTAGCAAAGGTAAAACTTTCTCCTGTAACATTCAAGTCATCTCCGCCATTGTTTTGTAAAACTGCAGTACCGTTAAGCCCCGTAGCTGTTCCGCCAACGGTGTAAGTAATAACTGTCCATTGAGCATACAAAGTTACATTGGCAGTTCCAATTGTATATTCTGCTTCATCAGCATATTCTGTTCCTCCTCCGCCAGCTTCGGTATTCCAGCTATCGAAAGTATATCCAGTTTTTGTGTAACCATTGGCAGTTAGAGCAGTTGGAGTGTTGTAGTCTAGAGTTTGAGTAGCGGTTGATCCGCCATCAGAAGTATTGCCGTCGAAGGTAACGGTGTAAGTATTAATTGTCCATTTAGCATACAAAGCTAAAGTAGCGTTAGTGGTGTAGGTAGCTCCCACAGCATAATCTGTGCCTCCACCATCAGCTTGAGTGTTCCAGCCATCGAAAGTATACCCCGTTCTAACTAATGTGCCAGAGTTTGTTTGCAAAGTTAAATCAACAGCATATGTTTTAGTTTGATCAGCTGGGGCAGTTCCACCAGTGTTACTGTTGCCGTTGTAGGTGACAGCGTAAGTAATAACTGTCCATTGAGCATACAAAGTTACATTGGCAGTTCCAATGGTGTAATCTGCTTCATCAGCATATTCTGTTCCTCCTCCGCCAGCTTCGGTATTCCAGCTATCAAAAGTATATCCAGTTTTTGTGTAGCCATTGGCAGTTAGAGCAGTTGGAGTGTTGTAGTCTAGAGTTTGAGTAGCAGTTGATCCGCCATCAGAAGTATTGCCGTCGAAGGTGACAGTGTAAGTATTCACTACCCATTGAGCATACAAAGTTACATTGGCAGTTCCAATTGTATATTCTGCTTCATCAGCATAGTCTGTGCCAGTGCCATTTGCTAGAGTATTCCAACCATCGAATGTGTAGCCTGTTTTAGTGTAGCCATTAGCAGTTAGAGCAGTTGGAGTGTTGTAGTCTAGAGTTTGAGTAGCAGTTGATCCGCCATCAGAAGTATTGCCGTCGAAGGTGACGGTGTAAGTATTTGTCGTACAAGTCAAACCAACATTATCCACATTGGCAGCGGAGATCGTGCCTGATTCATCAGACAGCACACAAGTTTGTCCGGTAGGTTGAGTTAGAATAGTGACGGCATAAGTTGCACCATCAGCTAAGCCGTTAGTAAAAGTAAAAGTTGTATTAGCTGTAACATTCAGATCATTTCCACCATTGTTTTGTAAAACTGCTGTGCCGTTTAGTCCACTGGCTGTTCCGCCAACTGTATATGAAACCCCTGTGACTGTCACTGTCGCGGGAGTCCTAGTGGCTACGACTTGTGTGCCAAGTCCGTCGCTAACTGCAGCATTTGCACTAGTGGCAAAGGCGACTGGCGAATCAGTTGCACTTGCTTGTGCATGAAAAGATAATGTAGCTACATCTGAAACTGTAATCACATCATCACCCGCAATAAAAAATGCCGCCGAAGCTGTTCCTAAAAGATTATCAATTGTTGGAGTAGCTAATCTTGTAAATGTGCCAGCAGCGACCATGCTATTTAATTGCAATACATCTGGATCAAAAGTGATATCTAATTGCACAGCATTTACACCATCCCCATCTACTGTGTTTGATCCTGGATCAACGCGCGCTACTAAATTAAAATCACTTCCTGCAGACACCGAAGTGGACGCTGGGTTAAAAAGAAGGGTGGCATCAACTATTCCCACTGCCTTGGATTTAGGAACAAAAAACCCAAAATATAAAACTGCAATAAAAATAATTGTTATTATTTTTTTAAAATTTATTTCCTTTTTTAGTAAATGCAACATATTTTTATTTTTACTAAATTTCATTTATTTAAAGTCCCCACTCTCCGGAAAAAATGCTCAAATCAGATACATCAACATCACAATCACCATCAATATCACTTGGATTTCCAGCAATTCTGCATATTGTGGATCCAAAATTTTCAGCTAAGATACTTAGATCAGATAGACCAACTGTTCCACTATCCTTTAGATTTCCACTATGGTAAACGAGTTTACTAGCAGTTTTATTGCTACCGCTATCATTAACACATTCACTTACATTGCCCGTGCTGTCATAAGCAATTACTGTAAAATAATATGTCTCTCCAGGAGTCAAAAGACTTGTAGTACTAAAAGTGTATCCTCTTTTTGTTTCATCAGCTGTATCTCTAAGCGTATCATCTTCAGTCACATCCACATGATTTGCTGCTAGTGTAATTGCTTGTCTAGTGGCTTGATCAGATGCAGCATCCCAAGCAGTACAATCAATTGCCGAGGTACCATAATAAACAGTATACCCGGCTAGATCCACAGGAGTTGAATTATCTGCGTTAGTTGTTGGAGCCGTCCAAGAAACAGTGGCCGAACCCGCGGCTAAAGTTTTTTCGGCAAAAATTAGGGCAAAAAAAAGTCCGAAAGAAAAAATGACTAATAAAAATAATTTTTGTTTTTTCATGTTACTTTAAAAAATTTTTTAATTTATCCATAATGGATAATTTGATTTCTTTTTTAGTTTCCCCCGAAAAACAACTTTCTTTTTTGGCAGAATTATACGATGTCACGGAAAAATAATAAGTTTGCCCCAACTCTAAATTATTTACTGTATAATTTACTTTTTTCCCTACATCAACAACTTTTTCGTATCCCCCTTTGGGACAATCATCGGTTCGTGGCTTTTTTCCATAATATATTTTATATCCAGCCAAATCAGTTTCGGAATTAGCATTCCAAGAAAGAACAGCCGAGCCTAATGTCTTTTTTTTCTCTGTATTAAAAAACCAAAAAACTCCCGCTATTCCTAAAATTAAAACTATCAAAAGTATTATTTTTTTCCTAGAATTCATTTTCTTAATTTGAGTTAATTATACTATATTTTTCAAAATTTTAAAATACAACCCTGTGGATAACTTTTAACTCACACTGAGTCCGCTTGGAGCAGAAGGTGGGGTGGTGTCGGACTCTTCGCCGGCGTCTATTCCGACAAGAGAAATATCAGCTCCCATGTCACTGCTGTCCGCACACGCTTGGTATCCAGGGCTTTCCGCTGTAAGCGCAAAATCAGCTATTTCATCCAGACTTGCACCGCCTGCAAATATTGGAACTTGCTCAAGAGAATTGCATTCATTGTCATCATTAGGACATCCACCTAAAAAAGTTCTAAATGTGGTAAGTATTTTTGCGGATGACCCCCCTTCATAAACATATATTGTTCCAGCTGGTGGCCATAGATTATAATCGCCTTCATAGTATGTGGGGGCGACAGAATATCTGTGAATATCAACATTTACTGCTGGCATAATATTATTTTCAAAAACCGGATAGACAGTCCCAACCAACTCATTATCCCCATCTCGTGTAGCTGAAGATAACTCAACATAACCCGTAAAAGTATTATGTGTCCATGTGTTATTGTCTGATCCTACATTGCCATCAATCGAACATGGGCCGCTGTCGTATCCCATCGAAACAGAACCATTAAAAATATTATTTGTAAATTCCGTATTGTTTGTTTGAGTTCTAAGGGCTGAATGAACGGTGTGAATATAATTATTTTCGATTGTCCCGCCCACTGCTGATGCTATACTTGGATGTTTGTTAAAAAAAATACCTGTATTAACATTTGAAATCTCACAATTTTTTATAGTCCAATCTTCTGCTTGAAATGTCATGATTCCAGAAGTATTAATTGAACCGACTTCTGCTCCAGCACCTATAATATTTACATTTTCAATCATTACATGAGTAGAGTGATCCGTGCCTCGGAGTGCTGCAAAAACAATCCCGCCGTTCTGACCATATTTAGCAGATGTCCAGTCACCATCTTTAAGAGTGAAGTAGTCTGCCGATACCGCTTTTGCCGACCACCCCATAACAAAAAAACCAGTATCCGCAAAGCAGTCCTCGCTCCCTGTCCAGTTTCCATTGATACCATCAACTGTAATATTATCCTCGCTTACATGAATAACTCCATGATCAGATTCTGCACCGTCGCACAAAGAGCTTTCCCATGTCACCACCTCATCTTGATAATTCGTGTGTGTGACACTTGCTCCACTGGTCAAATTATTAATTTGAGCGGTTATAGTGTATGTCCCAGCACGATAATACACCACATCATTTGTCTGTGCGTCTGCCCACGCCTTTTCAACGGTAAGCCACGGATTATTTATGTCATTGTTGGCATAAGTCACTGCGTCATTTCCTGTAGTAGAAACAAATAGATCTTTGGCTTCAGAAATTTCAACAAAACCGAAAAATAATATTGCCAGAAAAAACATTTTTATTAATATTTTGTTTCTTTTGTTTTTCATAGAATTATTTTAATTTTTCAAATCCATAAAACTTTTCAAGCAAATCATTTTCACAAAGGAAAGAAAATGCGATATCAGGATATTGTTCTTTGAATATAACATATTTTTTGTCTTTCTGCTTTGCCAAATTGAATTTTATCTCATACGCCTTTTTGCCGATTACAAAATCCACTTCTTTTTGATTTTGAGTGCGCCAAAATTTTATCTTACTGGCATCTTTTGTTTCTTTGAGAAATTCTCGAAAAACAATATTTTCCAAATACGCGCCCTTATCCGCGCGATTTTCCAAAAAATAATAATCGTCCAGAAAAAAATTACGCAGTCCCAAATCATAGAAATAGGCTTTGGGCATCTTCACTAGCTCCTTACGCATATTTTTGTGAAAAGGCGCGATAAAGGCAATTTGATAGGACTTTTTCATAACATACAAATATTCTTCGATAGTTTTATGTGCAACCCCGAGTGTCGTCGCCAATTCCTGCGAATTGACCAGTTGCCCGGTTTGACCAGCTAGAAGTTTCAAAAGAGAAAAATATTTTTCACTATTGCGAATACCAGCGTCAGCAATGTCTTTTTTAATATAGGATGTTCCAATCTCTTCTAATAATATTTTTCTCATTTCGTCATTTTCCGCCAGCGCCACTTTTGGGTAACCGCCAAAGGTCAGGTATTCTTTCCACAATTTAGCTAATTTTTCTTGATAATATATGGTGAGTTTTTTATTTTTTTCTTCCAATAGTTTTTCTTCTTTTTTAAAAACTAAAAACTCCTCAAAATTCAAAGGATATATTTCAAAAAGAAATTTTCTACCGGCCAGGCTGTCCTTGAATTTCTTGTCAATATAGAAAGACGAAGAACCGGATACGATTATTTTTATCTCTGCTCTTTTTTCGTCATAAAGAAGCTTGAGAAAATTGCTGGGGTCATCGAGATATTGTATTTCATCGATAAAAATATATTGCTTGGTTTTTTTAGGGGGAATAACTTCCAATAAATTGAAAGGATGATCGTTGAAAAATTTCAAATGTTCTGGGTTTTCTAGATTGAAATAATGGCAAGTATACTCCTTTTCTTCCAAAAGATTTTTCAAAATCAAAAGAATCGAGGTCTTGCCTGTCTGGCGCGCTCCGCTTAGAATGATAAACTCGTCTCTAAAGAGCACTTTTTCTATTTTTTTCAATATTTCCCTTGAATAAAGCATACTTTATGACATTATTAGATTATTCTATACTTAGTAAATACTATATTATCAGATTATTCTATACTTGTCAAATATAATTAAACCTAACTCACACTAAGTCCACTCGGCGCGGAGGGCGGGGTGGTATCAGAGGTTTCACCAAGAGTCACGGGATATCCACTTGATATATTACCGTCCGCATCAAAAGTAAAAAGATAGGCTGTTCCGTCTGGCAAAGCACCTTGATTAACTGCAATCGTAATTTCATCGCCTGCCCATACCGATGGAATTTGTGGTTCAACAACTGTTGCATCTTCATATGTTGCGTTATTGGCAAGAACTACTCTTGAAAGAGTTGAGTCCACATAAACATCATCAAAATATCTGTAGATATCGGAATGCTGTGCATTTATTGGGAACATATCATATCTGTAAAACCCACCAAGTGTGTAGCTCCCAATACCTTGACCCACCCCATTAGTAAACCAGAGAGGCGAATTGTGACAGCTCCATGCATTTTTTTGATTAACTTTTGTGGTTCTTTGAGATAAATCAGTATCATCATTTACAATAACATCTTCAATCGTGATCCACTCTAAAACTGGATTTTCTACATTTACATTAAGTCCTTCCCCTTCTCCCTCTGTACAATCTGCGAGCGGAGCCTCTCTTGGCATTACATCGCCTGGTAGTTCGTATGTTAATAAACTCAAGGTTTCAGATCGTGTACACGGAGATCCGCTAAGATCTTCATTGCAACCATATACAAAATCATTTGGAAACAATCCTCCACCATATGCCTCTTGTGCGCTTTGAATTATGTTCCATTTATGATTATCGTCAGTCCCAGTACACGCTGGCATAGCCGGATGGAGTCTGTATTTCCAATGAGAGTACCATCTTGGTTCAAAAGTTCCTACCGGGCCATTTGCTGGTATTGTCAGACCAACATCACGCCCGCCATTATTTCCTCCGTCATATTGTCCATCGCAATTTTCTGTGCACATATAGTGACCGCCAACAATATATTTAGTGGAGTGGCTATGTGATGGAGAAATGGCGTCAAGTATTTCGGTTGCTCCGGTTGGTGTAAATGTGACACTTCTATATTTTATTTGCCAAGATTCTGGAATAACATCACCATCTCGCGAAGCAATAGGATTATAATCAGAATAACCGACTTGAGAATATTCATTCGGGCTTGCACTTGGGAAAGTATCCACAACTGCATCTTCTCCGTCATCCCACATAAGAGGTTTTGCCGGATTCTTAACTCCAAAATCGCTACCGCTAATTGTAATTGAATTACCGTGGGAAATAGTGCCAGAAATACCAGACACGCTCGGCACGGCAAGAGAGGTTTTCGTAAAACCAAAAATTCCAAAAAATAAAAACAGTATTGCTACAAAAAATACTTTTATTAATATTTTATTTCTTTTGTTTTTCATAGAATTATTTTATCTTGAAATATTTCCCCTCAACCAACAAAAACAATTCCAATGGCAAAAATTTAATTTCCTTGCGAACATCAAAAGTGTTTTTTGTTATGATAAATTTAGATCCGGTAAATTCTGACAATCCTTTGAAATCATCGCTGGCAATTTTGTTTTGAAATTTTGATTCAAAAGCTGATTTGCCACAAATAAAATCTATTTCTTCATTGTTTCTATGGAAATAAACTTCGCTAAATATTTTTTTGAGATGCAGAAAGGTCAAATTTTCTGCAATTCGACTTTTCAGAATTGAATCTTCAAACATCAACTTGGTGCTAGGAATTTTTCCATTCAACCACCATTCAAGCAAAGAAAACAAAAATGGATCGTTTAAATATATTTTTTTGTTTTTACGAAAATTAATTTTTTTCTGATCATAATCATAATTATAAATTTGCGAGACAATAAATGCATCTTCCAAAAAATTAAGATATTCATAAACAGTGTTGTGCGAACCGATGCCAGAATCTTGAGCAAATGAATTGTAGGAAACATCACTGGTCACAGAATTCAAGATTCGAGCAAGTATTTGCTTGCTAATATTTTCTCTTTTCCCATTTTTAGCAATTTCAGACACAATCCAATCGCGATAGAGATTGAGATTTTCCAAACCAATAGATTTTTTCGCCAGGTATTCATTAATAATTTTCGGGATGCCTCCGCAGAAAAAATAATTGTTCAATTCTTTGGCCAACGGCACTTTGTTTTTTATTCTAGCATAATATTTTTCCAGACTCTCCTTGACACCCAAATCAAAATTAATTTTATCATATTGAATCTTCACAAAATCCCTAAAACTGACAGGAGTAAAATGAAAATCAACACCGTTGCCTCTTCGCCCCGGAAGATATTCTCCGGTTTTTTTGATTTCAATCGTGCTTGAGCCAGTGAGGATATAGGTAATATTTTTTTTGATACCTTTATCAATCAAATATTTTATTCCCAAAATGCTATCTTTAACTGCAGTGATTTCATCCAGCATAATGAAGCTTCGTTTTTTAGAAGGAAAATTTTTGAGATAAGTCTCAACCAAATCAACCACATCCTCTTTTGTCTCCAAAAGATCACAGTTGAAATATAGAAAATCCGTCTTACTGGCAATATTTATTTTTTGCTGAATTAAAAGCTTGAGATGGGTGGTTTTTCCGATTTGTCTGGGTCCCGTCACAATATATACGCCATCTGCAAATTTATGCTCCAAAAATTCGCGATTGAGAAAAATATGTTGACTGTCAGCCAAGTCTCTAATATGCAAATCCTCTTCAATTAACTGTTCGTTTTCAAACCAAGGGTTTGAAGAATATATTTTTTCTAGTAAATTAGCCATATATTTGAGATTACTTACTAATTACTTGTCATTATCATTGACACTATTATCATATATTATGTCATTCATTTTGTCAATGACTGATTTTCTAAATTCTAACTCACGCTCAACCCACTCGGCGCGGAGGGCGGGGTGGTGTCGGAAGTTTCACCAAGAGTCACGGGATATCCGCTTGATATATTACCATCCGCATCAAAAGCAAAAAGATAAGCTGTTCCATCTGGCAAAGCGCCTTGATTAACTGTAACGGTAATTGAAGAAGATGACCAAGTTGTTGGTGGTTGCGGTTCAAGAATTGTACAACTGGTATAAACTGAAGCATCGCCGAGCATCACTCGCGACAAAGTAGAATCAATATAAATATCATCAAAATAACGAAAAGCATTATTATGAGTTCTGTTGGGAGCATCTTGATAGCGAAAATATCCTCCAACAGAATAACTTCTAATCCCAGCATAAGCCATTTCAGAAACATCTGTAAAAAAATAAGGTTGATCAGATCCCCACCAGACATCTGTATTATCAATTAAAAACCTATCAAAGCCCTGATCATTACTGATTCTTTGTTCATATCTAACCCATTGATCTCGTTGAGAATGCGCCGGTCTTTCAACTGGCACTATTCCCATATTGTAATTCCAAGGTGTTGTTGTCTGTGGAAGATCTCCAGAGTATGACCCAGAAGTTACAAACGCGTTTCCAATTGGAGAAGAATCAGAAGACATGGTTTTCATAGTGACATATCCAGCATCTGTGCAACTTTTTGTCGCTAAATCAAAATAATGATATTGATTAGTATAAGGAGAATTAGAATAAGCCTGTATTCCGGCTTGATAAACACTAATTTTTTCATTATTGCCAGATTGACAAGGTGTCGGCCAATCAGGGTCAGTTCTATAATACCAAGTAGCAAACCATCTATTTGCAAAATCAGAAGGAGTAGCCACGGTCAAATCAACATCTCTAGCTGGAATATCGCCATTAAGAAGTCCGGGGTCCCAATGCCCTCCAACTAGTAATTTCGTAGATCTTAAATGAGGACCATTTATAGCTTGATTAACAGCAGTATAAGGTATTGCTCTATAATGAATCTCGTGAGTTTCTGGAATATCGTATTCGTCTCTAATATCTTCGGGTTGATAATCTGAATATCCAACTTGAGATCCTGAATTAGGTGAAGCGCTTGGGAATGTTCCAGCTGTAGCATTTTCTCCATCATCCCACATCAAAGGCTTGGCCGGATTCTTAATCCCAAAATCACTACCACTGATTGTAATTGAATTCCCGTGGGAAATAGTGCCGGAAACACCAGATACGCTCGGCACAGCAAGAGAAGTTTTCGCAAAACCGAAAATTCCAAAAACTAAAAATAGCATTGTTAAAAAAAATGTTTTTATAATTAAATTATTTCTTTTATTTTTCATTGTTTTAATTTTCCTTTGCTTTTATTAACTTTATAAACTTTATTAACTTTACAAACTCAATTTTTTAACTCACGCTAAGTCCTGATGGAGCGGAGGGCGGAGTGGTGTCGGAGGATTCATCGGGAATTCCGTCCCAAACCTCAATATCATCCAGAGCCATTGAGAGATGAGAAGTGGGATAATATGCCGAAAAATTATTCAGAAAATAACTATATTCAAAATCATCATCTGTTAAAGATAACGCAAGGTCTGCATAATCCTGGGTTAAAATATCATCCACCCATATTTTTACAGAACCATACCCAGAACCTGCCGTGTCTTGTAGCTTGTGCCACACCGCTATTTGATGCCATTCTCCATCCAACAAATCAATACTGTGTGCACTTAAAAGATTTACGCCTCTTGACCAAGCTACTTCACCAGTACATGCAAAAGACATAAATGTCGTATTATTTAAATACAGAATACAACCATCACTGCCATCTTGGCGCATATATGTTCGAAATATCTTCAAATTAGCATTAGTCGCAGTTGCCGGCTCTCCAGAACCATTTACCCAGCTGGCAGTTTTCCAATTAGGATCAAATTTAATTTCAAATTTGGTATATAGCTCTCGCGCGCCTGCTTCATAATTTATATAATCTTGGTAATTAAAATTACCATTTGCACCATAAGTCATTGCTCCCAAGCCGTACTGATTATATGTACCGACATGTCCTGTCGCACCAAGACAAGGATCTGTTTCGCCATCATAGGCGTTGGTATAAAAAAATTCACTGCCAGAATGAGGCGTCCATGTTACTCCACCAACCGCACAAGACTCCACGACTTCTGTCACTTGTTCATGTTGTGTCCAGTATGTTAAGCTGTTTGTGCCAAAAGGATATGTCGGAGTAGTGTCTGCATCGCCTGTCCAATCTTCAAATCCATATTCAAAAATTTTCGTAGCCGCTTTAGAATTTTCTAGAAAGCCAAAAAACGTCAAAAAAAGTATTGTTAAGATAAATAGTTGGAAATGTAACTTGTTTTTTTTGTTTTTCATAAAATTTTTTAATTAAAATAAAAAACTGCCGTCAAAAAAACGGCAGAATTAAAATGCTTACTGAAATTATAGCTACTTTTATTTTCATATCCTCTAAATAATAACTAACTTTTTGTATATATAGTTATTATAGTTACCAATATAATTAACAAATTTTCATCTACTTTTTTTTGCAAGATTGGGTCAAAACAGGACTGCCTCCAGTACAACCGGATGGAGAGCTGGAAAGTACTGTTCTGGTTCTGATATTGTCAATGCAAGCGCTCCACTTTGAATATTTAAAAGAAGTACACAGCGTAGCATCGTTAGTAGTGCAAGATTGGGTCAAAACAGGACTGCCTCCCGTACAACCGGATGGAGAGCTGGAAAG
>MFSE01000006.1 GCA_001784805.1 Candidatus Moranbacteria bacterium RIFOXYA12_FULL_35_19 | reverse complement strand
GTCACACGAGACTGCCCAGAACTTTGCGCGATAGCGCAAAGTAATGACCAATAATCAAGGCACAATAACCAAAATTTGGGATTTGTATCTTGGAATTTGGAATTTACTTTGTTCGCTAGCGAACAAAGTTCTGGGAGGAAGGCGGGGATGACGTCAGATCAGCGTGGCCCTTTGACGCCCTGGGCTACACACGTGCTACAATGGCCATTACAAAGGGTTGCTAAGCCGTAAGGCGGAGCTAATCCCATAAAGATGGTCTCAGTTCGGATTGAGGTCTGCAACTCGACCTCATGAAGCCGGAATCACTAGTAATCGTGAATCAGCCATATCACGGTGAATACGTTCTCGGATCTTGTACTCACAATAAAAGCGCTAGGCAGTTTAATAATCTAGAGAGTTTAAATCTCTCCCTCCGAAACCCAATCGGAGCGTAGCTAACAGGTAGTCGTCATTCGCGAGAATGACGGTGAAGGATCTGAAGGCAAATTACAGTCCAGTTTATCCCGATATATCGGGAAAGTCGCATCGACCTTTGAACAGGTGGTGAGCATAGGGAAGATGCCCGTCTGCCGACGAGGCAGGCATGCAAAAGACTTACTGGAATGTAAAGAAAAGAATATTAAATAACCCTAGGAGATCTTGCGCTGTTTCAATTTTATGTTATAATAAAATTGTAATAACGAAACTTACGCAGCGTAAGAAGTCAGCTGAATCATAGTATTCTGTCCCGCTAAGCGGGACGGGAGAAGGATTCACTCAATAGCATATGGAAAAAATAAATCCAAATTATATTGTTGGCTTAGTCGATGGAGAAGGAAGCTTTACAGTTTATGTAAAAAATCCTGATTCTAAGAAGGAAGTTAAAAGACGAACAAAAGTCGAACCAAGATTTTATTTGAAACTTATAGCGAAAGATAAAAAAATTCTGTATAAGCTTAAAAAATATTTTGGTTGTGGCAATGTTTACTTTCAACCAGATAAGCGAAAAAATCATCAAGATTGTTATCGTTTTGAAGTAGCCAATAGAAATGATTTGGAAAAAATTATTATTCCATTTTTTAAAAGGAATTCTTTGAGATTACGCTCGAAGAAAGGTGACTTTGAAATTTTTTGCAGAATTATTAAACTGGTTATGAAAAATTATCATTTTAAAGAATCTGGGCTTAGAAAAATTTATGCCCTTAAGCAAAAAATGCATTAGAGCTCGTCGTGTGCGGGAAATCCGCAGGCACGATGGGAACATCAATGTCTAGTTTTAGATAGATAATCGCCCGTCACACCAAGAGAGTCGGTAACACCGGAAGACTCCGAATTAAATCGGGGGCCAGGGTGGGATCGATGATAAGGGTGAAGTCGTTTGATTACCCTAATCGTTGCGACCTTGAGGAGTAATCCTCATGAAAAAACTAACTATAACGGTGAAGCCTAAAAGTTAAGTATGTTATAATTAAAGCATAATTAATTTATGGTAATACCGTGGGAAGTCGAGGTATAAAAAATTGGAATTCGAAAATTGTTAGGAATATTAGAGATAGTTTGGAACTCACAGAAATTCAAAAAGGATTTTTGATTGGAAAAATTCTAGGCGATGGTTCTCTAATTTCGACCTTAACAGGAAAAAGTTTTCGTTTGCAGGTGGAACAGAAAGCTGAACATAAAGACTATGTTTTCTGGGCTGCTGAAATATTTAAAGGCTGGGTTTTGACCCAACCGAAATATTTAGCGCAACATCAGTCATTTAGATTCAGGACAATTTCTCACCCGCAAATGACAGAATTTCGAAAGACATTCTATCCGGTTAAGAGAAAAATAATTCCACTAAATATTAAAAAAATTTTCGTACATCCAATAAGTTTGGCTGTGTGGTTTATGGATGACGGCAGTCTTAGTACTTCTAAGAAAACCGTTACTATAAGTACACATAGTTTTTCAAGGGAAGAAAATTTGTTGCTCATAGATTGCTTGAAAAATAATTTTAATTTTCAAGCGAATCTTAATTGGGACAGTAAAGGTAATAGACTTTACATTCCAGTTGGTAATATTAAAAAATTTAAGGAAATAGTTTTTCCTTATATGCATCCCGATATGATTTACAAACTGCCTTTGACCCCGTAGAGACTACACGTTAGCTCCCGATTTAATCGGGATGAAGATATAGTCCATGCCCGTGGAAACGCGGAGAATAGAAACATGAACAAGGCATCGGTAGGGGAACCTGTCGATGGATCACCTCCTTTCTAGGGAGAATTTGACAATAATCCAGAGATGTGTCCTAATTTAAAGTTATATCCGTCAAAAGATATAATGGGATGCATTGGTTATTGTCCGGCGGTCGACTCCGACTTTACGTCGGAGAACGCCAATGCCAATGGGAGCTATATGAATCCCTAGTGCATTTTAGTACAGTGCACGAATAGATTTTGGACTAATCGCAAAAAATTGGGATACAAAAAAACAAAAATACTCATTCAGAGTGTTTTTTGCTTTTTTGTTGCTTAGTTTTTTTAATCGCAATCCGCAACGTCGGGTTGTTAAACAATCAAAAAAGGGAGAAAGCGATGACGGAAAAAATAATCAAGGCCATAAAATACACATGGCTTTTGAGCTGGATGTTCCTTGGGGAAGAAAAGGTAAAACTTCCTCCAAAAAAAGAAAAATAAATTGCCGAAAAGGCAAAAACCCAGGGAGAGCTAGAACTTAGCTCCCTGGGTTTTTTTATGGAAAAAATGACACAATAATAAAAATACCCAGTTCGGGTATTTTTATTTCAATTCTGTGATTGTTTTTAACGAATAGCTCTCACAATAGCAATCAGTACCACTGCTCCGAGCAAAGCTACTAGAAAGCTGTATAAATTGAATCCGGTAACTCCGCCTTTTCCGAAAAAACTCATCAGCCACCCGCCTAATACTGCTCCGACTATACCTATGATAATGTCTATTATCAAACTGTCCTTATTTCCCATAACCATTGAAGCGACTACGCCTACGATTGCCCCAAAGACAATCCACAAAATAATACCCATATATTTTTTAGTTAGTTGATTATTTTTCTTGCGCGTTTAGTTTTTCGGCGGCTTCCAGGGTGGAAACTGTTTTTCCTATCAAAAACAGTTTAATAATTCCGTAAGCAATCACTCCATAAACAAACATCGCTAGAAGAGTTGTCCATTCGAAAATACTGCCCGAAACTTTTGACATACCAAACACACTTAGAAAAGGAGCGGTAAAAATGTAGGTTATTCCATAGATAAAGCTAGAAAATCCGGCAGATGGATTGGCTCCAAGTAATTTTAAAACGAATCGAAATGCGAGTAGTACTTCCAAGAGACCAAGAAGATACCAAACAATTTGTGTGCCCCGATAAAGTGGTTTTGTGCTGGGAGAATTTGATGAATCCATATTGTTGTTGTTAGTTAATTATTAATTTTAAAACGGATACTTTCTAGGCCATTTTTAATTATTAAAATAAACTTATATGGCATCTTTTTTAATGATAGTTTCTTTCGGTAAATATTTGGATAAAGCTTTTTCCATTAGCGCAGTCAGGCTGATTTCCTTAACGATGGCTTGGGCTTTGGCGTGTTTCAAAAGGTTTGGATTGAGGAATAAGGTCACGCGTTGTTTTTTATTTTTTGTCATAATTCATATTAGTCAATTAGTTGTAGTTGTTGATAATTAGTAATACAACAACTATTGCTTTATATTTCATTTTGCCATCATGAAATATAAGCGGTTGTGTTTAGTGGGAGTTTTTTAATAGGAAAAAATAGTGTATAATATATAATAAGGTTACCTACGGTCGTACCTACGCACATACCTATGTTTAAATTTTAGACATTTTAATTATGTAATTAATTTAATTAAATAAAAAATATATGCGAAAAATGTTTTTGGACATTGAAACGCTTCCGGCATCAGAAGATAAACACGAAATTTTGCGTTTTCTTTATGACAAGAAAAAAGCCAAGAAAAATAAAAAAGAGGAAGGCGAAACTGATTTCGAACAACATCTTCTCGGCACTTCTTTTGATGGCGCATACGGTCGGATTCTTTGCATTGCCTATGCCATTGATGACCAGTCAGTCGAAGTTCTAAATGGTGATGGCGATGAAGTCGGGATGCTTCGAAAGTTTTGGGAAATTGTCGATTCTATTAGTATGCCATCTCGCAATCCGCAGTGGCCGGACTACGGCGTGCAATTTATTGGCCATAATGTGATGGATTTTGATTTGCGTTTCATCTATCAACGCTCAATTGTGAACAAAGTCAAACCAGCTTATGAATTAAATTTTGCTCGTTACAGAAATTATCCCATTTATGACACTATGAAAGAATGGGTGAAATGGGCTAACGCCAATGTAGGCTTGGAAAGTTTGGCGCTAGCGCTTGGCATTCCCACTCCTAAAGATGGCATTGATGGCTCGCAAGTTTATGATTTTTGGAAAGCTGGAAAAACCCAAGAAATTTGCGAGTATTGCAAACGAGATGTTGATTGCACGCGAGAGGTTTATAGGCGAATGACATTTAATTAAAATATTGCATAAAAATGCTAGACATATTTTTACAATTATTGGTCAATGGAATAATTGCTGGAGCAATTTATGCTTTGGTTGCTTGTGGTTTTTCTTTGATTTATTCTACTAATAAATTTGTCCATTTCGCTCACGGTGGAGTTATTGCCCTGTCCGCATATTTTTTGTTTTGGCTTTTTTCTATTGTAGGATTAAATTTTGTGGCGGCTATTTTTTTGACAATTTTATTTTCCGCTTTACTGGGATATCTGCTCAATAAATTTTTTTATAAACCGTTTCGCGCAAAAAAATCTAGTGCTTCAATTTTGCTTGTGGCTAGCATTGCTCTTTTAATTTTATTAGAATCGATTGCTTTGCTTCTATTTGGTGCTGATGTAAAAACAATTGATTTTATAAAAACTAATCAGGGTATAGAAGTTGCTGGTGCAATCATTACTCCTTTGCAATTGATCATAATATTGATTTCAGTCCTGTCATTTTTTTGTCTCTATCTATTAATGAAAAAAACAAAAATTGGTAAGGCAATGCGAGCAGTGGCGGATAATAAAGATGTGGCGGAAATCGTGGGTATTTCGTCAGAAAAAATTTATAGTTGGTCTTTTGTCATCGGTTCGGCAATGGCAGGAATAGCGGCAATTTTAATTTCATTAGAACAAAATATCACGCCGACAATGGGAACAAATCTGATGATTAAGGGTTTTACGGGAGCAATCATTGGTGGAGTTGGCAGTGTCCCCGGTGCAATTCTTGGTTCGTTTCTTTTGGGTTTAGTGGAAAATTTTGGTATTTGGTTTTTGCCGTCTGGCTATAAAGATGCAATCGCTTTTATTTTGCTTTTTGCCTTTTTGCTTTTTAGACCACAAGGCATATTGGGAATTAAAAATAATCAAAAATGATAGACGCATATTTTATACATCTGTTAATATTGATCGGAATTTATTTTATTTTAGCTGTGTCATTGCAGTTGTCTTTAGGCTATAGCGGACTTTTAAATTTAGGACACATTGCTTTTTTTGGCATTGGTGCTTACGCTTATGCGATCTTAGCTCTTAGCGGTTTTTCTTCCATTTTTTGCTTGCTAATAGCTGGCGGACTGTCCGCTTTTTTTGGCTATCTTTTATCAATCCCAACTAACAAGCTAAAGGGAGACTATTTGGCTTTGATGTCTCTTGGTTTTAGTTTTGTGATTTATGCGGTTTTATTAAACTGGACCGAGCTTACCCGTGGTCCGTTGGGACTACCAGGAATCCCGCGACCAATTATTTTTGGTTTTGATTTTTCCGACAATATTTCCTTTTTTATTTTAGTTTCAATCATCGCCCTAGTCTCCTATTTTTTTATTTGGCGTCTTACAAAATCTTTATTCGGCAGAACACTAGAAGCAACGCGAGATGATGAACTGGCTGTTAGGTCTTTGGGAAAAAATACTTTTAAATTAAAAAATATTTCTCTAATGATTTCAGCATTTTTCGCCGGACTGGCCGGTAGCTTATTTGCCTCATATATTACTTTTATCGATCCATCATCTTTTACTTTTGTAAATTTAATCCCGATTTTGCTGATGGTTATTATCGGTGGAATAGCTAGTTTACCCGGAACATTTTTGGCAACTGTGTTTATAATACTTTTACCAGAAATTTTCCGTTTTATCGGTTTGCCATCGGAAATTTTAGGACCAACTAGACAGATTTTTTATGCTCTGACCTTAATTTTAATTATTTATTTCAAACCGCGAGGATTTTTCGGAAAAATTAATTTGGAATAGTTTTTTTATGTTAAAAATACAAAATTTATCAAAAAAATTTGGCGGAGTGAAGGCGATAAATGCTTGCTCATTTGAAATTGCCAAAGGCGAAATTACTGCCCTGATTGGTCCGAATGGTTCGGGGAAAACAACAGTTTTCAATCTTATCTCTGGAATTATAAAGCAGGATTCTGGAAAAATATTTTTTGATGAAAAAGACATAACAAATTTTTCCGTTGAGCAAATATCAAACTTGGGAATCTCGCGCGTTTTTCAACAATCAAAATTATTCAAAAATCTTACTGTTAGAGAAAATTTACTTTTAGCCATTGACAATGAAGATACAAAATTATGGAAAAATATGTTCGGGTTAAACAAAATGACTAAAGAAAAAAAAGAAAAAGTCAGTGAAATTTTGAAAGAATTCGGCATTTCGGAAATAGAAAATAAGACAGCCAGTGATTTGAGTTTTGGACAAAAAAGACTAGTTGAATTGGCAAGAACTATTTTGAATCCACATCAACTTTTGATGTTAGACGAGCCGGTGGCAGGAGTGAATCCGAAAATTCGCCAAGACATTATAAAGTTATTGTTAAAATTGAAAAAAAATGGCGAAACAATTTTGCTGATTGAGCATGATATGAATTTCACGCTAGGATTGGCTGATGATATAATAGTGATGGATGCAGGCAAAGTGATTGCCGTTGGCAAGCCAAATGAGATTAAGAATAACAAGCTAGTTCTGGAAGCGTATTTGGGAAATTGATTTATTTTTATGAAAAAAGACAATAAAAAACTTATCATTCGAAATTCAACTGCGGAATTTTTGGTTTTTACTTCTCAAGCAGGCGAAGGTGGTATTGAAGTAAGAGTGGAAGATGAAAATGTTTGGCTGACGCAAAAACTCATTGCTAAGCTTTTTGGAGTGGAGATTAACACAATAAATTATCATATAAAGGATATTTTTCAGTCGGGTGAATTAAATTTTGAGGCAACTATTCGAAAATTTCGAATAGTTCAAAATGAAGGAAAAAGGCAGATTGCCAGAGAAATTGAGCATTACAGTTTAGAGGGAATTATTGCAATCGGATTTAGGGTTAATTCCGAAAGAGCAACTAATTTTCGGAAATGGGCCACGCAGGTTTTGAAAAACTTTGCTACTCGTGGCTATGTGTTGGATGATGTTCGATTAAAAAACGGAGCATATTTGAGTAAACAATATTTCAAGGATTTAATTCTCGAAATTCGTGATATTCGAGAAAGCGAAAGAAATTTCTATCAGCAAATTACTGACATCTATGCCAGTGCTATGGATTATGACATAAATTCTCCAACAACTAAAGATTTTTTTGCTACCGTACAAAATAAACTTCACTTTGCTACGCATGGTCATACCGCTGCGGAATTGATAGTTAATCGGGCCGATCACAAGAAAGATCATATGGGGCTTATGACTTGGAAAAAATCTCCGGATGGAAAAATTTTAAAATCCGATGTCGTTATTGCCAAAAATTATTTGGATAAAAAAGAAATAAAATTTTTAAACAGAATTGTGACGATGTATTTAGACTATGCGGAGCATCAAGCGGAAAAAGGTGTCCCTATGACAATGAAAGATTGGTCGGAAAAACTGAATGCTTTTTTGAAATATAATAATGAAAAAATATTGGAAAATTCAGGAAAAATTACAGCCGAAATAGCTAAGTCCTTTGCTGAAAGCGAATTTGAAAAATATCGGCCGATTCAGGATGGTCTTTTTGAATCTGATTTTGACCGTGAAGTTAAAAAGTTTTTGGAATTGAAAAAGAAAAAAGGCTCAAAATAAAATCTATTTGAATTTAATTCGACTTATTGGCTATGGCTTTCCCTGTAGTCTTTTTTATTTTTTGCGTCGTTTGACTTTTTTCTGGGGGTTGATAAAATATAAGGGTAATTAAAATTTTAAATAAAAAAATGAACAAAACAATGAAAATTGTTATCGGGACAGTTGTTGTGGTCCTGATAATTGGTTTTGCTTGGTATTTCCAAAAAAACCAGAAACAAGTTGTGGATAATGAATCAATTAAGATTGGAGCAATACTTGCTTTGAGTGGACCGTCTGCAATATGGGGAGAAAGTGTTCGCAATGGAATGAATCTTGCGTTTGAAGATCATCCAGAACTTTCTGTTATCTATGAAGATAGTAAGGGTACCGCGGCAGACGGAATAACCGCATATCAAAATTTAAAGCTGAAAGATCCTGATATTTTTGTATCTGCTTTAAGTATCGTAAGTATTCCTCTTGCTTCCCTTGCCAAAGATGATAAAAAAGTAATGCTTATAACCCAAAGTGCTGCGAATAATATTACCAATGAATATGCTTATAGATATTATACGGATGCGGATCATTTTGCATTGCCTTCTTTTGAGTCTGAAATTTCTCCGCTAAAGAATGTTAAAAAATTAGCGGTTGTTTATAGAAATGACGAGTACGCTATATCTGTTGCTAATAAAATAAAACAGTTGAGTGCGGAGCAAGGCAAAGAAATAGTATTTTTTGAATCGTATGTTCCAAACGAAGCTGATTTTTCAACAATATTACTAAAAGCTAAACAAGCTAATCCCGAAGCGTTGTTGTTTATTCCGACTCCACCAAGCGAGTCTTTAGGTATTTTAAAAAAAGTGGAAGAATTGAAATTTAACATTCCAATTATTGAAGTTTCGAATGTTCAATCCGATCCTGAAACGCAAGCAAAGGCGCCAAATATTCCTTTCTATACAAACCAATTTGCATTTTCAATCCCAGGAAACAGCGAATCTTTTAAACAAAGATATAAAGCAAAGTATAATAAGGAACCAAATTTTGTAGCGGCGTTTGGTTATGATATGGTAAATCTGATTGCAAGTTGTGATAAAAATGATATAAAAGGATGCTTGGATAATAAAAAGGAAGTTACTGGAGTAACTGGCACTGCAAAGAACATAAAAAATCATGATATAGTTATACCGATGTATCTTACTAAAGTTCACTAAAAACAGAAGATTAAGAATACCTAGAACAAATTACCAAAACGCCCAATCTCTGGGCGTTTTGGTTTTTTAGTGGTAAAATAATAGTATGTTAAGGATAACTAATTTAAAAGCTGGCTATGATAATACTGAAATTTTACATCAGCTAGATTTAAATGTGGAGGCGGGTGAGATTGTTGTCCTGATCGGTCCTAATGGCGCTGGAAAATCAACGGTGCTGAAAAGTATTTTTAGTTTGGCGGATGTTTATAGTGGGAAAATTATTTTCAAAGATATTGATATCACTGACTTGAAAACACACAAGCTAGTTTTAGAAGCGTATTTGGGAAACTAAATTTTTTTGTATTTGCCGAATTATATTTTTTATGTTAAATTTAGTATATGAAAAAAGAATTGGAAGAGAAAATAAGAGAGATTTTTGAGCGTTTTCAGGCAGTTAAACTGGCGTATTTTTTCGGTTCTCGGGCGCGGGGAGAAGCGGGACCGATGAGTGATTATGATTTTGCTGTTTATTTAGACGAAAAAGACAAACAAAAAATGTTTGATATAAAATTTCGCTTAATGGACGAACTTTCCCGTGTGCTTAAGACAGAAAAAGTTGATTTAGTGATTTTAAATACCATCGAGTCGCCAGAAATAAAATATGAAATTATAAGAGACGGCCAACTTATTTGCAAGAAAGAGCCATATAAAATTTTGGTTGAGCCACATATTTTGCAGGAATATTTTGATTTTCTTACGATGCTTCGAAAATATAATTTAACTAAAGCCTAGTTTATGACAACGATAACCGTGATTGAAAATAAAATAAGTGCCGTTCGCAAATACCTTAAGATTTTAGAGCGGTATAAAAATATTCCATTTCCGGAAATTTTGGCGGATGTGGATAAAAAAGGAGCGCTGGAAAGATATTTATATTTAGCTGTGCAAGCCACGATTGATTTAGCAGACGCGATTGTTTCCTATAAAAATTTTCGCAAGCCAACTACAATGAGTGAATTTTTTCATATTCTTAATGAGAATGGGATAATTTCTGATGGCATTACTGGAAAAATGGTTGCGATGACAGGATTTCGAAATATTATGGCACATGATTATGAGAAAGTTGATTACGCGGTATTGGAAAATATCTTGCGAAATGGCCTTGATGATATAGATGAATTTTTGGAAAATATTGAAAAAATATAAATTTCAAATCAGACAGTGGATAGCTTTTGCGTCGTTTGACTTTTTTCTAGGGGGGGGGTAAAATATAATCAAAAGTTTTAATAAAAAATAAACATTTAATTTTTAAAGAGAAATTTATGAACAAAACATCCAAAATTATTATTGGCATAATTGTCGTCATCGTAGCCATAGGAATTTGGTATGGAGTTTCTAAAAATCAAGCTACTGTAAAAAATCAAGTTTTTATAGAAAAAACTCCGATAAAAATTGGAGTACTTGCACCGTTAACTGGTAAGGCTGCAATTTTTGGAGAAGATGCAAAAAACGCACTTAGTTTAGTATTGGAAAAAGAAGATGTAAATAAACAAGTCGAGTTAATTTATGAAGACGAAATGTGTGATCCTCAAACAGCGATAACGGCATACCGAAGCTTGCGATTAAAAGGTGTAAATGTTATTATTGGCGCTTTTTGTTCGCCAAGTACTTTAGCAATTGCTCCTTTGGCCGAACAGGATAAAGTTATTCTCATCACTCCTGCATCTAGTGCTGAAACTATCAGTCAAGCAGGAGATTATATCTTTAGAAACCATGTTTTTTCTAGTCAAAGAGGAATAAAACTAGGAGAATTTGCAGCTAATAAATTTGATAGTATTGCAACTATTTATGATAAGTCTAATGATGCATTTGTGCTAACTGAAAAAAGTTTGGTAGAAAAAATTCAAGAAAAAAACAAAATAGTTTTAGAAAGACAAGGCGTTTTGGGAACTGCGACTGATTTTAAGACAGAATTAATAAAAATAAAAGCAAGTAAACCGTCAGCTATTTATATTGGAACTTTAATGCCAATTTCTGCCTTAATAGTAAAACAGATGAAAGAATTAAATATGACTGCTCAAATAATTGCTGATGATGCAACAGTCATAGATAAGAATTTTTTAGACGCTATTGGCAATATGTCAGAAGAAATATTTTTTGTTAGTTCTGACTTTGATCAAGAAACAAATTTAGAATTTTGGAATCTATATACTGAAAGATTTGGAAAAAATCCAACGGTATTTGCAGCTCAATCCTATGATAATTTAATGATATTAGCAAATATTATTAGCGAAAAATGTAAAAATGGAGATTCGATTTGCGTGAAAGAGTATCTTTATCAAATAAAAAATTATTCTGGAGTTTCTGGATCAACTACTTTCGATGTAAACGGCGATGCCGTAAAATCACTTATCATTAAAACTATTAAAAATGGTCAACTCACAAAAGTAAAGTAATAATAGCGAGAAAATTTTTTAAATGAAAAACGCCCGCTTTTGCGGGCGTTGCGATAAGGATAAATTTTATGTTAAAAATAGTCAATCTTAATTCTGGTTATAATAAAACGAAAATTTTACACGGGGTTTATTTAGAAATTAATCCGAAGGAGATTGTTGTTCTAATCGGTCCTAATGGCGCCGGCAAATCAACGGCGCTGAAAAGTATTTTTAGTTTGGCGGATGTTTATAGTGGGAAAATTATTTTCAAAGATATTGATATCACTGACTTGAAAACACACGAATTGATTTCTTTGGGAATTAGTTTTGTTCCGCAAGGCCGGCAAGTTTTTTCCAACATGACGGTTTTGGAAAATTTAGAAATGGGCGCGTTTACAATCAACGATCAAGATATTGTCAAAAGAAGCATAGAAAATATTTTCAAAAAATTTACAATTCTTGAAAAAAAGCAAAATGCTCTGGCGGGAAATTTATCCGGCGGTCAACAACAACTTTTGGCAATTGCCCGTGCTTTGATTCAAAATCCCCAAATTCTTCTTTTAGACGAGCCATCTCTTGGGCTAGATCCAAAGACAATGAAAGAAGTTTTTGAGAAGATAGTGGAAATCAAAAATGAAGGAATCTCTGTTTTGATGGTTGAACAAAATGCCAAACAGGCGGTTGAAATAGCTGACAGGACTTACATTCTAGAAAATGGTACAATTGCGGTGGAAGGAGGCAAAGATATTTTGAAAAATAAAAAAATAAAAGATATTTACTTTGGAGGAGGCGCTTCTTTTTAGATGATGTTAAAAATAAATTAGCCTTTATGTATTATATTTACATCCTAAAATGTGCGGATAAAACTTTTTATACCGGAATCACGACAAATTTAGAAAGAAGAGTAGCGGAGCATAATAGTGCTAAACTTGGTGCGAAATATACCGCTTCGCGTCGGCCGGTGAAATTAGTTTATTGTAAAAAATTCAAAAATAGATCATCGGCTTCCAAGGAAGAAGCGAGAGTTAAAAAACTAAAAAGAGCGCAAAAATTAGAATTAATTCATTAGGGTAAAAAATATGCAAAACTATAATTGGTACTCACAACTCATCAAACCAACTTGGTCTCCGCCGGCTTGGGTTTTTGGACCGGTTTGGACATTTCTCTACGCGCTCATCGCAATTTCTTTTGGCAAGGTTTTTTGGATGTATTTCAAAAAACAAATCCCATTTTTAGTAGTCCTGCCTTTTGTTCTCAATCTTATTTTCAATTTTTCTTTTACTCCCATTCAATTTGGTTTGAAAAATAATCTTCTGGCAGCCGTGGATATTTTGTTGGTGCTTGGAACGCTTATTTGGGCGATGACGGCAATTTATCCTTATTCGCGCTGGATAACTTATATTCAAATTCCATATCTTCTTTGGGTTTCTTTTGCCACAGTTTTGCAACTTACTATTACATATTTAAATAAGTAATTAAAAATAATCTTGAAATAATTTTCTTTCTTGACAGTATTATATAATGGGTATATATTCATAATATATATTCAAGTTATAATAAACTAGAAAGAGAGGTGATAATTATGCCAAATATGGATAAAACTGGTCCGCGAGGCGTTGGACCAAAAACTGGTAGAGGAATGGGATCTTGTGGCGCTGGTCATGGCTCTGGGCTTGGTTTAGGTCGGGGTTATGGGCGGATGATGTGTGGCTGGTTTTGGAAAAAATATCAAAGTATGCCGGAAAGCGAAAGAAAAGAAATACTAAAACAAGAAATCAAAGATTTGGAAGATGAGAAAAAAACAATCGAAGAAGAGTTGAGCGCAATGGAAAATAAAAAATAATATCTAGTATACAGACTTAAATTTGCACGGCTGATATTTATTAGGCGTGCAAGTTCTGATAATTTATTTTTAGATATATAAAAATGAAAGAAAAAATTGCCATTATTTCAATTTTAGCCAATGCTTTTTTAGCTGGGGGAAAAATTTTCATCGGTTATGTTTCACATTCTTCCGCTATTTTAGCGGAAGGATTTCACTCACTCACTGATATTTTTTCTTCCCTGATTGGATATTTTGGCATCAAAACTTCTCAAAAACCGGTTGATCAAAAACATCCTTATGGTCATTATAAATTGGAAGTTCTAGGTGGAGTAATAATAACCATCATTCTTTTTATAACCGGCGCAGGAGTTATTTATGATGCTTATAAAAATTTTTTGGAACCGGAAAAATTAAAACTTAGCTATTTAGCTTTTTTTATTATGCTTTTGTCAGTTGGGATAAATTTTGTTACTTCTAAAATAAAAATTTATTATGGGAAAAAAGAAAATTCCCTCACTCTTTTGGCCGATGGATCACACGATAAGGCGGATGTATTGGCATCAGCTACTGTTTTAGTGGGGTTATTTTTGTCAAAATATTGGATTTATGCCGATTCTATATTAGCTTTTTTAATTGGTTTATACATAATCAAAGAATCTTTTACTCTTGGAAAAGAAGCGGTTGATTCTTTACTAGATGTTTCCGCTGGAGAAGAAGTTGAAAGTAAAATAAAATTAATTGCCAAAAAAGAAAATGTCGAAATTCATTCGCTTAAAACTCAAAAGAAAGGTTCAGTGATTACCGCTAACATAGAAATTATTTTGTCAAAAGATTTAAAAGTAGATGAAGCGACTAAAATATCGGAAAATTTGCGAAAAAAAATATCTCAAGAAATTGAAAATATTACCTATATCGCTATTCAAATAAAAAGTCACGAATTAGAAAATAGTTTTTACCAACCAGCTTTTGGAAAAAGTTTTGGCTGGCAAAGAAGAGGAAAATTTAAGGAAAAATTTGAAACAGCTGATGGGCAAGGACCAGATGGAAAGTGTGTTTGTCCAAAATGTGGATATGTTATTTCTCATCAGAGAGGTATTCCCTGTTCAAATATAAAATGTCCTCATTGCGAGGTTAATTTAGAAAGAAAATAATTTTAAAATATATGACTAGACCAAAACTTTGCCGGCATCTGCGTTTCAAACCCAAAGCCAATTATTTCAAACCCCAAGGAATTCCAATGTATCAATTGGAAGAAGTGATTTTAACTAAGGAAGAAATGGAAGCGATAAAACTCAAAGATTATGACGGCTTGGAACAAATTGAGGCTTCAGAAAAAATGAAAACATCACAAAGCACCTTTCAAAGAATTTTGACTTCTGCTAGAATTAAAATCGCCAATTCAATTGTCAAAGGCAAAGCTTTGAAAATTGAAGAATAAAAAAATATTTAATGGTATTGTTTTTGCATAATTAATAATTAATAAAAAAACTATGAAAGGATATCGAGGAGAAATCGAGAAAGACACTCTCGAAAATGAGAATTTTAGAAAAGTTCTCTATACTGGCAAAAATAGCCAACTAGTGCTGATGAGTCTTTTGCCAAAAGAAGAAATTGGGATGGAAGTTCATCCGGAAAATGATCAATTTTTTCGTTTTGAAGCGGGAAATGGAAAAGTGATCATTGATGGTAACGAATACGAAGTGAAAGATGGCGTGGCGATTGTGGTGCCGGCGGGAGCCCAGCATAACATCATCAATGTTTCTGAAACGGAAAAATTGAAGCTTTATACGATTTATTCTCCGGCACATCATCAGGATGGAATTGTGCGCGCTACCAAGGCGGAAGCAGAAAATAATGACGCGGAATTTGACGGAAAAACAACAGAATAAAAAAGCGTGGTCAGTTATTTTGACAAAAACCAATTTATAGCTTATAATATAATTAAGAAAATGTGGAGTTAAACAGGCTGGTCGATCTTGCGGGCTTCACAATTTCTCAAAATTATTTCTGAAAATAATTCAGAAAAGTAATATTTAATTTCAGTACACACATATGACAGAACAAGTAACCGACAGAGATTTTGTAGAATATGTCGTTAAACAAATTGTAAATCATCCAGAAGATGTGAAAGTTGATCGCAAGATTGATGAAATGGGAGTACTCATTTCATTGGATGTCAATGCTGAAGATATGGGAATGATTATCGGTCGCGAAGGCGCAACTGCCAAAGCTCTTAGAACTCTTTTGCGAGTTATTGGAGCGCGCAATAACGCTCGAGTTAATCTAAAAATAAATGAGCCGGAAGGAAGCGAAAGAAGAGTAGCACCTAAAGAAAGAAAAACTATTGATGAAGTGGTTGGAGATATCAATGTTTAGTTTTTCACTTTTTGTATTATACAAAAGACCTTGCCTAGGCAGGGTCTTTTTTGTTTATTTTTAATATGGTATTATATAATTATGAAGTTTGATATTATTACAATTTTTCCAGAAATTTTTGGTTCATATTTCAATGAGTCGATTTTGAAACGGGCACAAAAAAATAATTTAATTGAAATTAAAATTCATAATCTTCGTGATTTTACCCTGGATAAACATAAAACAACTGATGACACGCCGTATGGAGGCGGAGCGGGAATGGTGATGAAGATTGAACCCATTCATAGAGCTATAAATGTAATAAAATTACAAATTACAAATCTCAAATCTCAAACCTTGCCTACCGGCAGGCAGGTAAATTTCAAATCTAAAATTTCAAATTCAAAACAAAAAATCAGGACTATTTTATTTTCAGCCAAAGGGAAAAAATATACCCAAAGTGATGCTAAGCGTTTGTCAAAATATGACAATTTAATTTTTATTTGCGGACGCTATGAGGGTGTGGATGAAAGGGTGGCGAAATATTTAGCGGACGAAGAAATTTCCGTTGGCGATTTTGTTCTTACGGGTGGAGAAATTCCCGCAATGATTTTAGTAGATTCGATTTCTAGATTATTACCGGGGGTTTTGGGAAATAGCGAAAGTACCAAAAACGAATCGCATAATAGCAAGAATTATTTAGAACATTCACAATATACTAAGCCGGAAAAATTTTTGAATTGGAAAGTGCCAAAAGTTTTATTGTCAGGAAATCATAAAAAAATAGAAGAATGGAGAAAGAAAAATTCAAAATTCAAAGCATCAAATTATAAATAAATATGAAATTATAATTTTCTAATTCGCCAGCTGGCGAACAAAAACAATCTCGATATTTATATTTTATGTTAAAAGATAATCAAATTGATAAAAAATTGCTTTATACAATCCTAACTCTTCTAATTTTTGGTTTGGTTATGATTGCTTCGGCCGGAATTTCATATTCGCGTTCTCGATTTGGCGATCCATATTATTTTTTTAAACATCAATTGTTTTATGGAGCAATACCGGGAATTATAGTTTTATATATAACGCAAAAAATAAATTATAATTTTTGGAAAAAAATTTCTCTGCCTTTTTTTATTTTAAGTGTAGTTTTTCTTATTTTAGTTTTTGTTCCAGAATTTGGATCGAAAGTTTATGGCGCTAGTCGCTGGTTGAAATTGGGAATTTTTTCTTTCCAGCCTTCGGAGATGTTGAAATTATCAATAATTATATACCTGGCAGCTTGGTTGGAAAGCCGATCGGAAAAAGTAAAAGATTTTTATGAGGGTTTGATTCCATTTTTGATAATCATCGGACTAATAAGTTTTCTGCTTATCAAACAACCGGATGTGGGAACCTTGGGTGTTATAATTCTCATTTCAATTTCCATTTTTTTTGTTTCTGGAGCGAAAATTTCTCACATGCTTCTTATGGGTGTATCCGGAATAGCAATCTTAGGAATGATTATTAAGATGGAAGCGTATCGAATGGATAGATTTTTAGTTTTTTTGCATCCGGAGCTTGATCCGCAAGGAATTGGCTATCAGATAAACCAAGCTCTTTTGGCGATTGGAACAGGAGGCTTTTTTGGTGTAGGATTAGGACATAGCTTGCAAAAATTCAATTATCTGCCGGAACCCGTAGGTGATTCGATTTTTGCTATCATTGCCGAGGAAACGGGCTGGCTGGGAGCGTCATTATTAATTTTTATTTTTGTTTATTTGTCAATTCGAGGGCTCAAAATTGCCAAAAAAGCACCGGATAATTTTTCGAAATTTATCGCAGTGGGAATAATTGCCTGGATAGTTTTCCAAGCTTTTATAAATATTGCAGCTATTTCTGGGCTAATTCCTTTGACGGGAATTCCTTTACCTTTCATTAGTTACGGCGGAACATCCCTGATATTTTTGATGGCAGGAGCAGGAATTATTTTAAATATTTCTAAATATGTTAAAAATAATTAACAAATATAATTTAAAACTAAAATTATGAAAATTGTTTTGACAGGAGGCGGAACGGGCGGGCATATCATACCGCTTATCGCCGTAGCAAGAAAAATAAAAGAAAAAGAAATATCAGCAGAGTTTATGTTTTTGGGGCCAAAAGAAAATTTTTCTAAAAAATTTATGACGGCCGAAGGAATAACAATCAAACATGCGATGAGTGGAAAAATGAGAAGATATTTTTCTATTCTAAATTTTGTAGATGCTTTGAAAATTCCTATTGGAATTGTGCAAGCCTTGTGGCATTTGCTTTGGTTTATGCCGGAAGTTATTTTTTCCAAAGGAGGTTGTGCCACTTTGCCAGTGGTTATTGCTGGCTGGCTGTATCACATCCCAATTCTAATTCATGAATCAGATGCTAATCCGGGGATGGCTAATTCAGTTTTGGCTAAACTTGCTTCTCGCGTGGCAGTTTCTTATCCAAGCGCCGAAAGTTATTTTCATTCCGAACAAGTGGTTGTTACAGGTAGTCCGCTTCGGGAAGATATCAATAAGGGAAATAAAGAAAATGCTCAAAAAATGTTTTCGCTTTTGGAATCAAAAAAAACTATTTTTATTTGGGGTGGATCGCAAGGAGCGAAAGCAATTAATGATAAAATATTGGAAGTATTGCCGGAGCTTTTGCCGAATTATCAAATTATCCATCAAACAGGCGAGAAAAATTTTGAAGAAGTGAAAAAAAGAGCGGGAGAACTTGGGATAAAAATTGGACGAGATGGATATCACATTTTGTCTTTTGTCGGCGAAGAGCTCAAGGATATTTTGGCAGTAACGGATTTAGTTATTTCGCGAGCAGGGAGTTCCTCAATTTCCGAAATTGCCGCTAACGGAAAACCTGCTATAATAATTCCTATTGAAAATTCAGCCAATGATCATCAAAGAATGAATGCTTATTCTATTGCTAAGATTGGTGGCTGTGTAGTTTTGGAAGAATCAAATTTAGGCGAGCATATGCTTTTGGGGAAAATTAATGAAATTATGAACAATGAAGAATTGCGCAATAAATTAACACAGAATATAAAATCATTTTACCACCCAGATGCGGCGGATCGAATCGCAGAGGGGATTTTGGGAATGACGAAATGAATTTTTAATTTTTAATTTAAAATTTTTTATTGAATTTTTATTTTGAAAATTTATAAATTTAAAATTGATTAAAAATTAAAAACTTCAAATTAAAAATTATTTATATGTCAATTAATTTAAATAATCTTAAAAAAGCTTATATAATTGGTATTAAGGGTTCCGGCGTGATTGCGGTGGTGGAAATTTTGCATTCCATGGGAATTGAAATAACAGGTTCGGATACGAATGAAAAATTTTTCACTGATGAGATTTTGCAAAAATTAAGCATTCAATATTTTGAAAAATTTTCTCCAGAAAATATTCCAGCAGATACGGATCTGGTAATTTATTCCACGGCGTATAATGAAAATAATAATATTGAATTTCAAGAAGCGAAAAAAAGAAATTTGGAGATGATTAGCTATCCGGAAATTTTAGCCGAACTTTTTAATGAGAAATATGGGA
Organism: Candidatus Moranbacteria bacterium RIFOXYA12_FULL_35_19; assembly: GCA_001784805.1. Classification (GTDB taxonomy): domain Bacteria; phylum Patescibacteriota; class Minisyncoccia; order Moranbacterales; family UBA2206; genus UBA2206. The sequence continues at coordinate 33,247 of MFSE01000006.1, read as the reverse complement.
TTGCAGTTTGCGGAACGCATGGCAAGACGACAACTTCGGCAATGTTAGCACATACATTAAAAGAAATTGGAGTTGATCCGAGCGCAGTGATTGGAAGCCGAGTTATAAATTGGGAGGGTAATGCACTTAGCGGGAAAGGGGAGTTTTTTGTGGCAGAAACGGATGAATTTCAAAATAAATTAAAATTATATAATCCAAAAGCGATTGTATTAACCAGTTTGGATTTTGATCATCCTGACACTTTTCCAAATTTTGCCGATTATAAAAAAGCTTTTAAAGATTTCGTAGCGCGTATTCCAAAAACCGGATTTTTGGTAGTTTGGGGAGACAGTGTGGATACTCTGGAAGTTTCGAAAGAAGCAAAGTGTCAAGTTTTGACTTATGGATTCAATGAGGAGAATAATTATAAAATTACAAATTACAAATTACAAAATCTAAAACAATTTTTTGAAGTTAGTTATAGCGATAAAAGTTTAGGAGTTTTTGAAATTCAATTAACAGGAAAACATAATGTTTTGAATGCTTGCGCGGTTATAGCAACTTGCCATAAATTGAATTTAGATTTAGAGAAAATAAAAGAAGGACTAGCTAGTTTTAGTGGAACCAAAAGGAGATTTGAATATATCGGGGAAAGAAATGGTGCAATTTTGATTGATGATTATGGACATCATCCAGAGGAAATTAAGGCAACACTTAAGGGTGCACGAGAAATTTATCCGCAGAAAAATATTTGGGCGGTTTTTCATCCACATTCCTATTCTAGAACAGAAGCGCTTTTGCAAGAATTTTCACAATCATTTTCTGATGCTAATCAGGTGATCATTTTGGATATTTATGGCTCGGCTCGAGAAAATTTTGGAAAAATAAGCTCCAAAGATTTAGTTGATTTGATCAATAAATACGATCGAGACAAGGCGCAATATATAAAAACGATTGATGAAGCAGTGGAATTTTTGCGAGATAAAATCGGAAGTGAAGATGTTGTCATCGCCATCGGTGCCGGTAACGGCTGGGAAGTCGCCGAGAAATTAAATGAAAAATAAAAAATAAATGCGAAAAACTGAATTTGCCAATGGTGAATATTACCACATATATAACCGTGGAGTAGATAAGCGGGAGGTGTTTTTGGATAAGAAAGATTATGAGAGGTTTATTTTGGGGATGAGTTTGTTGAATGATGAAAAAGATGGATTGATGTTGATATGGAGAGATTTACATAAAAATGGAATAGCAGAGCTTCCTAAGGTTCAACCTTTGGCTAGCCAAAGGTTGAACCTTAGGAAGCCAATCGTTTCTATTATTGCTTATTGTCTTAACCCTAATCACTATCATTTTATAGTAAAACAAGAGCAAAATAATGGCATAGTTAAATTTATGCAAAAAGTCGGTACTAGTTATACTATGTATTTTAATAAAAAAACCAAACGTTCAGGAGCTCTTTTTCAGGGAAGATTTAAATCCATCCACATCGACTCCAACGAATATCTTCTTTTGCTTTCGGCCTATGTGAATGTTAATCACGAAATTCATGGGTTTTCGGAAAAGGATTGGCCATATTCCAGCTTTTTGGATTATACTGGGAAGAGAGAGGGAAAGTTATGTAACAAAGAAATTATTTTGGGGCAGTTTGATAATAATTTTGATGAATACGAAAAGTATATAAAAAATAATGCTGATTATTTTAAGGATAAGAAAGAATTAGAAGAATATATTTTAGAATAAATTATAAAAATATTTTATGACTAATGAATGGCCAAAAAATAATAAGGAAAAAGAAATTTCTAAAGAAAAAAAGAAAGAATTTATTTCTGCTTGGCGGGATATGGTTTTAATTCCAGAGAAAACAATCTTAGATCCGAAAAATTTAGAAGATGAAGAAATAAAAAAATGGATGTATGAGACTTTAATGGAACAAATTGAAAGTTTATGTGAAGAATGGAATTTAGTTCCAGATGAAAATCTGATCAAAGCCTTAAGAGAGGAGAAAAATTCAGAATTAAAATCAGATTTGGAAGTAAAATATATTCAAGATTGCCACAAAAAAATTGATAATTTGATTGAAAAATTTGATAAATCAAAAAGCGCAAGATGGGACTCCTGGCCTAAAAAAATGAAAGAATTGGGGCAATTCAGTTGTGTCGGATCATCGCTTATCGGATTGCATATGCTTGAAAAAGCCGGAATTGAAAATTATTGGGGTAGCCCAGTTAGCCATGCAATTAATGTGGTTAGATTGTCTAACGGCGAATGGTGGTATGTTGATTTTTTAAACGGGTCGGGCAGTGTTAGAAAAATTAAACCGGAGCTTGGCGAAATAGAGGGCGTTAAAGTTCTGAAAATTAAGGAATCAATGATTGAATATGAAATTATTCCAATATATAATAAGGAAGCAGCGGCTGGATCAGTTTTGGGGAATTTTGCTGCAATTATTTGTGAAGCTGAGGATGATATTTTCCCAGATTCAAAGAATAAAAAAGAAGCCCAAGAATATATCGAGAAAAATAAACAATATTTTTCGAAAGTTGATTTTAAAAAAATGTATCAAAAATATTTCGAAAAACAGTCAAAAATCAAAGAAACAAAAGAAATGGAAGCTGAGCGAGATAGAATAGATCAAATTATGGGTTTTCAAGAAGGGCCAATAAGAGAATATATTGAAAGTTTAAGTAGGGATCAAAGAGAAAAATATAATAAGGAAGCCGAATTAAATTTAAAAGGAATTGCCGATTTTTTTATTAATGGTAATCAAGATGTGCTTAGTAAGATCGGGCCGGAGCTTAAAAAGATATTAGAACTCTATCAAGAAGCTTTTAAAAAAGTAAGAGAGGATAATGAAGATGAATTCGTGATGATAATTGATAGGTTGTTACACAAACAAAATTAAAATAGAATGCTAAAAAATAAAAATATTTACAATCGAAATATTTTGAAAATTAAGTTGTAAATTTTTTAATATTTGTTTATGCCAATTTTAAAAATCCAAAAAAATATTTCTCTTGCGCCGTTGACTACTTTCAAAATCGGTGGACCGGCGAAATACTTTGTAGAAGTGAGCGACGAAGAGGCGCTTCTTGAGGCTTTGCAATTTGCCAAAGAAAATAATTTGGAAATTTTTGTGCTGGGCGGAGGGAGTAATATTCTTATAAGCGACGATGGATTTGATGGATTAGTAATCAAGATACAAGACGCAAGATACAAGATACAAGAAAATAAAATTGAAGTTTCTGCCGGTGCCTCTTTGAGCTCAGTTGTTAATTTAGCAATGCAAAATTCACTTTCCGGACTTGAATGGGCATCGGGAATTCCTGGAACAGTTGGTGGAGCGATTCGGGGAAATGCTGGGATACCGTTGGGTTGCATGGCGGATAATGCGGAAAGCGTGGAAGTCATAAAGGTTCAACCTTTGGTTAGCCAAAGGTTGAACCTTAGGAAAAGTGAATGTAAGTTTGCATATCGCAATAGCATTTTCAAAGAAAATAAAGATCTGATTATAATTTCGGCTGTTTTGAAATTAGAAAAGGGCGATCAGGAAGAAATAAATAATAAAATAAAAGAAATTATCAAGAAACGCTCTGATACAGTTCATCCAAATCCTAAAAAACCAAGTTCTGGAAGTTTTTTCAAGAATCCAAAGGTGGAAAATCAGGAATTGATTAATCGTTTTGAAAAAGACACTGGCCAGAAGGCAATAGATTCAAAAATTCCGGCTGGCTGGCTGATAGACGAGGTTGGGCTACGCGGGAAAAAAATTGGGGGTGCTGCAGTGAGCGAAAAGCATGCTAATTTTGTAGTAAATGTAGGCAATGCTAAAGCGCAGGATATTGTGATGCTTTCTAGTGTTATCAAAATGAAAGTGCGCGATGAGTTGGGCGTGCAACTTCAAGAAGAAGTGCAATATGTGGGCTTCTAGTAATCCTTACGAATTACGAATTGGTACGAATGTACGAATTGCAAATAATTAAATAAAAAATAAAAATTATTTTTAATTCACATTGGTACATTCGTAAAAGTTCGTAATTTGTAAGGAATATAAGCTAATTAATTTAAATTAAATTATATGCCAAACACAATTCTCAATCTTCGTTTATTTTGCAAGAATGTCAAGTTAGATGATCGCACCAAGGATTATATTATGAAAAGAATTCAGAAGATGGAAAAATTTTTGAAAAAATCCTTGGAATACGAAGTGGAAATTTCAATGGATAAAAAAGGAAAATTTTATGTAGAAGTGATGATCAAAACTCCGTACAAATTATATCGAGCGACAGAAATTTCTGAAAGTGTGGAAGGTTCAACGGATATGGTCATTGAAGAATTACAAAAACAAATCACTAAGGATAAAAGCAAGCTCAAAGATATCCGCGAACGCGGAGCTCGCTCGCTTAAGAAAAAAATTGTGATTAGTAAAGACGCAAGGTTCTAATACTATGTCATCCTCGCACCCGCTTTCGCGAGCATAAACTCCTGCGGGGATTCAGTGCAGAAGCCTTGCAAAACATTTGAGTCTTTGCAATAAATAAAACTTTAAAACTAGATTCCCGCCTACGCGGGAATGACAGAAGAGTTGTCCCGAACATTCGGGACAATTTTCTTTTTTTGTGGTATAATAAAATCATAAAGCATGAAACATGAAACAAAAATACTTTAGATAATTTTTTAAAACAAATATAATGAATAAAAAGATATCAACAATTCTAGCGTTTAGTGTGATAATAATTCTGGCAATTTTTTTGACTGGAATTTCTTTTTATCTGTGGAAAGGAATTAAAACTGAAAATAATCCAATCATTAACATTCCCAAGAAGAATAAGCCAGTGGCTTGTACGGAAGAAGCAAAAATTTGTCCGGACGGCTCGGCAGTTTCTCGAATTGCGCCAAATTGTGAATTTGCACCGTGTCCAGAAATTGTTGGAATTGCAAACAAAATTATAATAACTTCGCTAAAACCGAATGATGAAATAGCCAGTCCAGTTTTGATTTTGGGAAGTGCAGTCGGCGGTTGGTTTTTCGAAGGTGATTTTCCCGGTGAAGTTTATGATGATAATGACAAAAAGCTGGGATCGCACTTTTGTTCATTTATTTCAAAATCAGAAAATGATACTTGGATGACGGAAGACTTCGTGGATTTTAGATGCGAAATCAATTTTAGTGAGCCGAAAACAGAAAAGGGATATCTTCTTTTCAAAAAAGATAATCCATCTGATATGCGGGAACTGGATGAAGAATTTAAATTACCTGTGAAATTTTCTAATATAATAGAAAAAACTAACCTGTTGGATTGGAGATCGTATAAAAATGAAAAAATCGGATTTGGCTTGGGTTTTCCTGAATCTTGGAAAGGATATACGGCAAATGAAAGTAACCAGCCTAATGATAAGAGTGTTTGTTTTAGCTTTAGAAACAATCATCAGCCCTTTTGCCTAATAACCATCAGGGTTGTCACGAAAAAGGAATGGAATAACACTGCTAATAAATCAGCGCTTACTAAAATAACTGAAGATGCTGACAAAGTTTATTATTGCGATGGTTGTTGTGGACAAAAAAATGATACTGGTGGCGGACAATTTGATGCTTTTCAACAGGCTAGATGTGATGAAGCTGAAAAAATATTGCAGACTTTTGAACTACTAATTAATAAATAAAATATGAACACAAAAATAAAAACTTGGCTAGGAACAACAATTATAATTATCATAGCAATCACGGCGGGAATGTTTGTTTGGGAAGTCTATGAGATGAATAATATTTCTGTTTCAGTGCCACAAAAGACAATTAAAATTCCGGAACCAAAAGTAAAAGAAAATAATGTTGGCATGGCCAATCCAGCCTCGGTTTTTTGTGAGGAGAATGGCGGAAAATTGGAAATTATCACGGCCACTGACGGCAGTCAAAGCGGAATGTGCAAATTTTCTGATGGGTCGCAATGTGAAGAATGGGCATTTCAGAGAGGAGAATGTAAAATAGGCGATAGTCAAAAACAAATTGATATTTCTGATTGGAAAACTTATAGGAATGAAAAATATGGGTTTGAGATAAAATATCCAGAAAATTTCTATATAAAAGAGGAAGGGCAACAAATTTTTTTAGCAAAGCAAGAAGCAACTCCAGCAGAAAAGTTTAGTTATTCAAAGCAATCAGTTGAAATAAGAATAGATGTCGCTGTAAGTAGATTTGAAAGCTATTACAATACTCCAGACAACTCAATTGTTAATGGATTTGGTGATCTGAAATTAAGAAGTTACTTTATTGGTGGTTTTAGAGCAGTTGAATATGGATATAATGAAACAAAAAAGGAAAAAGAAATTAAACAGATTAACGAAGCCTTAATGTCTGGCGTAAGTGTTGGAATGATTTATTATCCCAAAGGTTTAATTATCAATAAAAATGGAACCATAATTGAAATCTCAACAGGTTCTTATTTTGGAGAATTTAAAAATATTTTTGATCAAATTCTCTTCACCTTCAAATTTATAAACTAAAAATCTTCTTTTGACTCCCGCCTCTTTTTTTGCTAGAATAAATAGGTTAAATTAAGCCATTAGAAATGTCATCCTGAACTTGTTTCAGGATCTAGGAATTTACTTGAGATGCTGAAATAAATTCAGCATGACAAGTTTTTTATTTATGTCAATTATCAGTAAACTTTTTGGTTCGAATGAAAAAGAGGTCGCCAGAACTCGTCCGATTGTCGAAAAAATAAATTCTTTGGAAGCGGAAATTTCCAAATTGTCAGACGAAGAACTTCGCGCTAAAACTGAAGAATTTAAAAAACGCATAGAAGAAAAAGAAACACTGGATGAAATTTTGCCGGAGGCTTTTGCTGTTGTGCGTGAAGCGGTCAAGAGAGTGGATAACAAAAGATTGTTTGATGTACAGATGACAGGCGGGATAATTTTGCATCAAGGCAGAATTGCCGAAATGAAAACGGGAGAAGGAAAAACTCACACTGCACTTTTGCCAATGTACCTCAATGCTTTGACTGGCAAGGGAGTGCATATTGTCACAGTCAATGATTATCTGGCGAAAAGAGATTGTAATTGGATGGGCGGTATCCTTTATTTTCTTGGAATTTCCACGGCTTGTATTATTCATGACACTTCATATATTTATGAACCAAAAATAATTGATGAAAATGAGGTTAGTATTGAAATGCAAAATCTTAAAGAAGTTTCTAGGCGCGATGCTTATAACGCTGACATCACTTATGGCACCAATAATGAATTCGGTTTTGATTATCTGCGCGATAATATGGTGCATAGCTTGGACCAGATGGCCCAAGCTCGCGGACTTAAACAGATTGAAACGAAAATTGACGCGGAAAAACATTTGAATTTTGCGATCGTGGATGAAGTCGATTCAATTTTAATTGATGAAGCCAGAACGCCTCTTATCATTAGTGCGCCGGATTCGGAATCAACTAAGATGTATCAGCAATTTGCTTCGCTTGTTCCAAGGCTAAAAAGAGGCGATGATTTTGAAGTGGATGAAAAAATGAAGGCGGTTTCCATCACAGACAGTGGAATTTCAAAAATTGAAGATTGGCTTGGAATGGGGAATATTTATGAAGCGGGAAAAATAAATTATGTCCATCATCTAGAACAAGCTCTCAAAGCTCAAATTATTTTTGAACGCGATCGAGATTATGTAGTGAAAGATGGTGAAGTGATAATTGTGGATGACTTTACGGGACGGCTTATGCCCGGACGACGATACTCCGAAGGTCTTCATCAGGCGATTGAAGCTAAAGAAAAAGTTCAAGTGCAAAAAGAATCTAGAACTTTGGCGACGATTACTTTTCAAAATTATTTTCGAATGTACAACAAACTTTCTGGTATGACAGGAACAGCTTCAACTTCAGCTGAAGAATTTCATAAAGTTTACAATATTGATGTGGTAGAAATTCCAACTAATAAACCTTTGGTCAGAAAAGATTTACCGGATATTGTGTATAAATCAGAAAAAGGAAAATTTAATGCGATTTGTGAGCGGATCAAAGAAATCAATAAAATTGGTCAGCCGGTTTTGGTCGGAACAATTGCCATTGAAAAATCGGAATATCTAAGCGCGCTTCTCACTCGCTTTGGAGTGAAGCATGAAGTTTTGAATGCTAAGCAACATGAAAAAGAAGCGCTCATAATCCAAAATGCTGGGCAAAAGGGGTCAGTTACGATTGCAACTAATATGGCGGGAAGAGGAACGGACATTAAACTTGGCGAAGGCGTGAAAGATTTGGGTGGACTTTTTATTTTGGGAACAGAACGGCATGAAGCTCGGCGCATTGACAATCAGCTTCGGGGACGCGCTGGCCGGCAAGGCGACCCTGGGATGAGTCAATTTTTTGTGTCCTTGGAAGATGAACTGATGCGTCGTTTTGGGGGAGACAAACTGATAAATATGATGAATACGCTGGGACTGCCAGAAGATCAGCCGATTCAAAATAAAATAATTTCTCGGACAATTGAAAACGCTCAATCGAAAATTGAAGGCTTCAACTTTGATATTCGAAAACATGTTTTGGAATATGACGATGTAATGAATAAACAGCGGGAAGTTATTTATAAAAAACGCAAAGAAATTTTAGGCGCGCCAGATCTAAAAAATGAAATGCTTGGGTATATCAGTCAAGAAATGGAAAATCTAGTTTCTTTTTATAGCGCCGAAGAAGAAAAATTCCAAACACATGAGATATATGAAGGAGTGAAAAATATTATTCCGGCAGAAAAAGCGGTGGAGAAAAAACTGGAAGAGATAAAAAATAATAATGCTAAGAATTCAGCGGAAAAAATATCAGCGATGACGGAATATCTAATTGGTCTCGTCAAGGAAGCTTATAATAAAAAAGAGCAAGAAATTGGCAGTGAAAATATGCGAAGCATTGAAAAAATGATAATTCTTCAGACAATGGATATGACTTGGATGAATCATTTGGACGAAATGGATTATCTGCGAGACGGCATTGGCCTGCGTGGTTACGGCCAAAGAGATCCCTTGATTGAATATAAAAAAGAAGCATATCATATGTTTTCGCAACTACTTAATAATATCCGATCTTCTATTGTGCGCACGATTTTCAAAGTAAGTTTGGTAGCTCCCAAGACTCAAGAAACTTCTAAGCAAAATAATTTGAATTATAGTGGAGGCGGGGAAGTCGAACAGTTTTCTGCCGCGAAACAAGAATCAAAGAACAATGAACAAGGATCAATAAATAATAAACAAGAAACTAAAAAACTATCTCCAATAATCAACAATAATAAAGTTGGTCGAAATGATCCGTGTCCGTGTGGGTCGGGTAAAAAGTATAAGAAGTGTTGCGGGAAATAAAATATAAAATTATGAGTCAATCTAATAATGTAAAAATTGTAGTATTTGTACCAGAATCACATACAAATATTGTTCGTGAGTCTATTGGAAAGGCGGGTGCAGGGAAAATCGGAAATTATACTCACTGCAGTTTTTCTTCAAAAGGTATTGGTCGATTCAAACCAGAAGATGGTGCGCATCCAGTAATAGGCGAAGTTGGAAAACCGGAATCAGTTCAGGAAGAGAGGATAGAATTCGTATGTGATCGCAATCTCGTAAAAGATATTATCGCTACCATAAAAAAAGTACATCCTTACGAAGAAGTTGCACTGGATGTATATCTATTAGAAGAAATTTAATTTTTGTGGGACACTATTGAAGTCTAAAAATGTTGCGGGAAATAAAATGAAAAAATTCCAACCAAAACTAGGACAAGTTGATTTCACTAATGCAAGGTTTGCGCCGGTGATTAATTGCGTAGTGAAATATAAAGATAAAATTCTAATTGTGCAAAGAAGTGGAAATCTTAATTTTTATCCAAATTTTTGGAATGGAATTTCTGGATTTTTAGATGATAAAAAAACACTTAAACAAAAAATAGAAAGCGAAATTAAGGAAGAATTGGGAATAGCAAAAAAAGATATAATTTCTATAAAATTGGGAAATATTTTTCACCAAGAAGAGAAAAAATATAAAAAAACTTGGATTGCGCATCCAATTTTAGTGGAAGTGAAAACAGATAAAATAAAATTAGACTGGGAAGCACAAAATTATTGCTGGATAAAATTCAGTGAAATAAAAAAATTTAAATTGTTACCGGGATTTGATAAAGTTTTACGAGAAATAAAAAAATAAAATAATTCAAACCAAAATTTTAAAAGCTAATTCTTTCCATATATCAATATATGGAAAGAGATATAAATGTCCATATAACCACATATAGACATAGGAAGATTATTATGGAAAATAATAATAAAAAAATTAGAGTATCTCAAAAAGCAATTCTATTTGATAAAAATAAAAAGATTTTAGTAATTAGACGATCAAAAACTGCCCCAAGTCAACCTTTGTTTTGGGATTTTCCGGGAGGAGAATTAGATTTTGGAGAAGACGCAAAAAAAGGAATTATTCGAGAAATTAAAGAAGAAACGCAATTAGAAGTTAAAAATTTAAATGTCATTGATGTTATATCTGGACTTGATGATAGAAATGAATTTTGGGTAACAATTTGTTATGCTACTCAACTGGCAATTTCAAAGATAAAACTTAGTTATGAACATGACGATTTTCGTTGGATAAATATAAATGAATTTGAAAAATTAAAAATGTCACCAAGAAATAAAAAATTTGTTGAAAAATTTAAAAATATATCTAAAATTTCAATACTTGAAAAAAAATCGAGGGCAGTGTAGAATCATAAAATATGAATGTTAGACAAAAACTTAGACTAAAATTTGGGGCGGTAATAATCTTGGCAATTTTTGCGGGGTTGGTTTCCTATCCAAAGGCGGTTTCGAAAATCTCACCGGTTTATAATGCTCTAAACAAGGCCAAAATCAATTTAGGCTTAGATTTGCAAGGCGGAATTCATTTGGAATATAAAGCGGATGTTACTCAAATTGAAAGCGGAAAAATTGGCGAAGCGATGGAGGCGGTGCAAGATGTGATCGAAAGACGCGTCAACGCTTTTGGTGTAGCGGAGCCGATTGTTTATACGACAAAATCTGGCACAGAAAATAGATTGGTTGTAGAGCTAGCCGGAGTGAAAGATATAAATCAAGCGAAAGATATGATCAAGGCCACTCCACTTTTGGAGTTTAAGGAAGAAAAGGAAGAAGCAGTGGAAAAAATTCCAGAAGAAGAATTGAAAAAGGCGAATGAGGAGGCGAAAAAGAAAGCTCAAGATTTACTAAAAAAAGCTTTAGCGGGTGAAGATTTTGGAGAATTGGCGAAAAATAATAGTGAAGATCCTGGGTCAAAAGATAATGGTGGAGAATATGATTTTGTCAAAAAAGGCTCTTTTGTACCAGAATATGAAGATGTAATTTTTAACAAAAATTTGAAAGACGGCGAAATATACAAAGAGTTGGTGGAAACTGATTTTGGCTGGCATATAATAAAAAGAATTGAAGTTAAACCCGCCTCGACTCGCGAAGACGACTCGTCGACGCGAGGCGGGGGCGAGGGCGACAGTCAAGAATTTAAAAGTGCTCATATTTTGATTGCAAAAAAAGTTAATCCAGAGCCAAAGAAAGAATTTATTCCTACTGGACTTTCCGGAAAAAACTTGAAAAATGCGAGTGTTCAGTTTCAAAACCAAGGACTTTCTGAACCGGAGGTATCTTTGAAATTTGATGATGAAGGCACAAAATTATTTGCGGAAATTACAAAAAGAAATTTACAAAAACAAGTAGCGATTTATATTGATAATCAAATAATCAGCGCGCCAACAGTTCAGGCCGAGATAACTAATGGAGAAGCAGTTATTACTGGAAATTTTTCAACTGAAGAAGCAAAAGATTTAGTCAAAAGGCTTAATGAAGGCGCGCTTCCAGTGCCGATAAATTTGATTTCTCAACAAAGCGTGGAGGCATCTTTGGGTCAAATATCTTTGGAAAAAAGTTTGAAAGCGGGAATGATCGGAATGATTTTGGTAATTGTCTTTATGCTTTTGTATTATAGATTTTTGGGTCTTATTGCTTCTTTTTCTCTGATTATTTATGCTGGAATGATGATTTCAATTTTCAAACTTTCTTTTTTCTCGCCTTGGCAGATAACCCTTACTCTCCCTGGTATTGCCGGATTTATTCTTTCGATCGGAATGGCGGTGGATGCTAATATTTTGATTTTTGAAAGAACCAAGGAAGAAATTAGAAGAGGCCGAAATGTTTTGGGTGCCATTGAAGAAGGTTTCAAGCGGGCGTGGACTTCTATTCGCGATGGAAATATGTCTTCCATTATCACAGCTTTTATTTTGATGGAAATGGGTACGGGATTTGTGAAAGGTTTCGCAGTGACGCTTATCATCGGAGTTTTGCTTTCTATGTTTACCGCCGTAGTTATTACCAGAACAATTTTACGATTTGTGATGGGGGAATGGTTGGAGAATAAAATGTGGTTAATAGGAGTAAAAAAATCTGTCATTGCGAGTGAAGCGAAGCAATCTCAGAATTAAATTACGAGATTGCCACAGTCGCTACGCTCCTTCGCAATGACAAAAATTATGATTAATATTATTTCCAAAACTAAATACGCTTATATTTTTTCAATAACACTTACTATATTGAGTGTTGTTAGTCTTTTTGTGTGGGGACTAAAATTCGGAATTGATTTTACTGGCGGAACATTGATGGAAGTTAGTTTTGAAAATAGTATTCCAGCTAATCAAGAAATTGAAGAAACATTAAAGGATCTAAATCTGAAAAGCTTGACGATTCAGTCAACGCAAAATAACTCCGCCCTTATCCGCTATGCGTCAGAGGATGATACAATAAATCAAAATGTTTTCAAAAAAATAAGCGAAAAATATCCAAATTCTAAGGAGCTTAGGGTAGATTATGCTAATGCTTCAGTTTCCAATGAATTGAAATCAAAATCTCTATGGGCGATATTTTGGGCAGTTGCGGGAATTTTAGCTTATATTGCTTGGGCCTTTCGAAAGGTTTCTCGACCGGTGGCTTCTTGGAAATATGGCATTGGGGCAGTGATTGCCCTTGTTCATGATATTCTTATAACAACGGGAGCTTTTTCTGTGCTGGGACATTTTTATGGGATAGAAGTCGGGATTCCTTTTATAGCGGCTTTGCTTACTATTTTAGGTTTTTCAGTGCATGATACAATTGTAGTATATGATCGAACGCGGGAAAATTTACTTAGAAGTTCCAATAAGGAAACTTTTCCGGATATAGTAAACAGAAGTTTGAATGAAACTTTGGTTCGATCAGTAAATACTTCACTTACTGTTCTGATTACTCTTCTGGCGGTATTTATTTTTGGCGGAGCAACAATTCGAGATTTTTCTTTGGCGCTTTTGATTGGAGTTTTCTTTGGAACATATTCTTCAATTTTTATCGCCTCGGCGTTATTAGTTACGAGTTATAAATTACAAATAAACTACAAAAGTACAAAATAAATACAAAAATACAAAAGTACAAAAAATGAAAAAACAACATTTTGTATATTTGTATTTTTGTAAAATTTTGTAATTTTGTAGGGAATTACTATGTGGAATCCATTTCAAAAAGCAAAGTCAAAAATTAGTTCGACGGCGGTAAATATGATGCAGAAAGTGGCCATGAAAAAATTGCAAAATATGAGTCCGCAAGAGCAACAGAAATTAATGCAGGAAGCCTTCAAACCGGAAAATCGGGATAAACTTCTGTCTGCGATGGAACAAATGAAAAAGTCTGGACAAATCACCGAAGAGCAATACCGAATGGCAAAGCAGAAGATGGGATTTTAAAAATTGAATAAAAAATTAGAATTGGGCGAAAAAATCAAAAAAGGAGGGATACTATGAGCAATAAGGATAGTAAAGAAGAAGAAAAACAGTTTACATTTGGAGTCGGAGGAGCTGGCTATATTATTTGTCCTCAATGTAAACATAAACAGTATCATTCTGTTTGGTGGTTTATTCCTTGTGGAAATTGTAAACACGAAATTCCCGTTGTTGAACTTTATAAATAAACCTAATATTTTAGCGGGAGATGCCCAACTCCCGCCTAATTCTAGTTTTTTATTAGTTTGCAAAAAGCCTTTTTTTAGCTTAGAATATAAATGTCGATATAATTGTCATTCCCGTGCCCGCCTGCCGGCGAGGTAGGAAAACGGGAATCCAGTGTAGAGGCTAAATGAAAAAATAGTATATAAAAATATTCTTGAATTTTAAGATAAATTCGAGACTAGATTCCCGCCTACGCGGGAATGACAACGGTTATGTTAAAGGAAAAAATTGAAAATTTGAAGAAGCAGTTTTTGGCGGAAATTGAGAAAATTAAGCCAAGTGAGGAGGCTCTTTTTGAATTGGAAAAAAGATATGTTGGTAGAAAGAGCGAATTTATTTCTATTCTCAAAAATCTAAAAAATTTAACACCGGAAGAAAGAAGGCAAATTGGAGAATTAGCCAATAACACGAAAAATGAAATTTTTGAAATAATAAAAAACAAAAAGACTGAAATTGAAAGTGGGAGTTTTGACGCGGAAAAAGAAAAAATTGATGTGACAATTCCCGGAAAGAAAAAAAGTGTAGGACACTTCAATCCAATTTCGCTGGTGCGTCGTGACATTGAAGATGTTTTTACTTCAATGGGCTATGAAATTGCTGATGGTCCGGAAATTGAAAATGAATGGTATAATTTTGATGCCTTGAATATTCCCAAAGATCATCCGGCGCGCGATATGCAAGATACTTTTTGGCTTCGCTCGCAGACAAACGCGGACGGAACGCGGAAAGACGCGGACAATTTTTCTATGCGAAGTCAAACTTCAGCGGTGCAGGCTAGGTATATGGAGAAAAATAAACCACCACTTCGAATTATTGTCCCAGGGAAATGTTTTCGTCGTGAAGCTACGGACACAACTCACGAGCATACTTTCTATCAGTTTGAAGCTTTGATTGTAGGAGAGGATGTGAATGTAGGAAATTTGAAATTTACTGCCAAAGAATTTTTTTCCGCTTTTTTCAAACAAGATGTGGATGTGCGACTGCGTCCAAGTTATTTTCCATTTACAGAACCAAGTTTTGAATTTGATATTTCTTGCACGGTTTGTGGCGGAAAGGGTTGCAAGGCTTGTAAGTGGGCGGGTTGGCTAGAACTTGGTGGTGCCGGGATGGTCAACCAAAATGTTTTTGTTTCCGCGGGGTACCCAAGAAATAAATATCAGGGATTTGCGTGGGGATTTGGACTGGAACGACTCGCAATGACGAGATATAAGATTGATGATGTGAGATTGTTTCATTCGGGAGATTTAAGGTTTGTTAAACAATTTTAGCTAGGTCTTTACTAATTACTAATCATATACAAATATACTAATGAGTATAAGAAATGATTTAATTTATAAGGATGAATGTTATAAGATTATTGGTTTGATTTTTAGTATTTTTAATGAAATTGGATATGGACATAAAGAAAGTTTTTATCAGAAAGCTGTTGCAAATATTTTTTCAGAAAATAATATAGAATTTAAAGAACAATTAAAAGCAAAAGTTAAACATAGAGGAAAAGAAATCGGTTATTATATTTTTGATTTTTTAGTTTTTGATAAAATAGTTATTGAATTAAAAAGTAAGAATTATTTTTCAAAAAGAGATATCGATCAGTTATATTCTTATTTAAAAGCGATGAATTTAAGATTAGGTATACTCGTTTATTTTACAAAAGAATGTGTGAGATATAAAAGAATTGTAAATTTAGAGGATTAGTATATTAGTAATAAAATTAGTAATTAGTAAAGAAAGACATGAAATATTCATATAATTGGCTAAAGGAATTATCAGGTACAAAATTATCCCCGGAAAAAGTGAGGGAGCTTTTGACGATGCATTCGTTAGAAATTGAGGGGATGGAAGAAAAAAAATGGAATTTTGATGGAGTGGTGGTGGGGAAGATTTTGGAAATCAAAAAACATCCTAATGCGGATAAGTTGCAATTGACAAAAATTGATATCGGGAAACACACCTCACCCCCTGCCTCGCCGGCAGGCGGGCAACCTTCTCCTTATAAAGGAGAGGGGGTTTTGGATATTGTTTGCGGGGCAAAAAATATTGCAGTTGGGGATAAAGTTCCAGTAGCGACAGCAGGAACAAAGCTTCCAAACGGAATAGAGATAAAGGAGGCGGAAATTCGCGGGGAAAAATCTTTTGGTATGCTTTGCGCATTGGACGAGCTGGGGCTCGGAACTGATCATAGCGGAATTTTTATTTTGGATTCTAAAGCTAAAATTGGCGAGCCAGCTAAAAAATATTTAGGCGTGGAAGATGATACAATTTTTGAAATAAAGGTTTTGCCGGATCGAGCGCACGATGCAACCAGTCATGTTGGTGTGGCGAGGGAAATTTCAGTTTTAGAAAATAGGAAATTTGAATATGATTTTGATGGACTTAAGTTGCCTTGTGTAAAGACGCAAAATTTTGCGTCTCTACGAGTGCGAATTGAGGACAAGAAGCTATGCTCTCGCTATATTGGCGCAGTAATGGAAAATGTAGAAATTAAAGATTCGCCAAGTTGGATGAAACAAAGATTGGAGGCTTCAGGAATTCGTCCGATTAATAATGTAGTTGACGCGACAAATTATGTGATGTTGGAACTTGGGCAACCAATGCACGCTTTTGACGCAGAAAAAATTTCAAGCAAAAATAAACTACAAATTATTATCAGAAGAGCAAAGGATAAAGAAAAATTAGTTTTATTGGACGAATCAATTTTAGAATTGAATAATTCTGATTTGCTTATTACTAATGGCGAAACTCCGTTGGCACTGGCTGGAATTATGGGTGGAAAAGATTCAGGCATAAATGAAAATACCAAGACAATAATTTTGGAAGCCGCTAATTTTGATGCCGTCAATATCAGACGCTCAAGAACAAGACTGGGCGTGAAAACTGAATCATCTGATCGTTTTGAAAAAGAGATTGATCCAAATTTAGCGGAAAAAGCCATTGTCAGAATCATAGAAGTTTTGGAACACACTGCTGGCGCAGAGTTCGAAGGAGTAATTGATATTTATCCAAATAAAATCAAGCCTTGCAAAATAAAATTAGATTTGGAATATGTAAACTCTCTTTTGGGAGAAATAATTCCAAAAAAAGAAATAACAAGAATATTAAATTTATTAGGAATCAACACTACTATTCAACCATATAAGGTAGTGTGTACTATTCCTACATTTAGAGTTGATCTCAAAACTCAAGAAGATTTGATTGAAGAGATTGGACGGATTTGGGGATATGAAAAAATTAAACCTCTTCCACTTGTTGAGCCAGTTATACCTGCCAAAATAAATGAAGTTTTGTCTTTTGAAAGAAAACTTGGAGAAATTGCAGTTGGTTTTGGCTTTGATGAAATGTATAATTATTCTTTCTATTCCGAGATTGACACTAAGAATTGCGCCTTGGATGGTATTCACCCCATGGACTATGTTGCTTTGCAACAACCGCCAAAGGCGGTAGTCCACGGGGTAAAGCATTTTGAACTTTCTAGTCCAATGAATCCTGATCAAAGATATGTTCGAGTTAGCCTGGTACCAAATATTTTGAAAAATGTCAAAACAAATATAAATATTTTTGAAAGTTTTAATATTTTTGAAATCGGCAAAGTTTACTCTTGTCATCCTGAACTTGTTTCAGGATCTGGATTCCGAAACGAGTTCGGAATGACAGGAACAGAAGAAAAAAGAATGCTCGTGATGGCGCAAGTTTTGGAAAAGGATAAGGGCGCGGAAACATTTTATAATCTAAAAGGCACAGTTCAAAGTTTATTGGAAAATTTAGGAATAGGGGAGGATAATATTTTATATAAGGAAAAAAATCTTCCAAAAAATCATCTGACTCATCCGGTGCGCAATGCGGAAATTATTGTGAATAATGAAAAGATTGGAATGATTGGAGAAATTAATCCGCTGACACTCAAGAAGTATAAAATTGAAAAAAGAGTGGCAGTTTGTGAGTTTGATACTGAAAAGCTTATGAGGGTGGCAGAAAAACAGAAAATATTTTTGCCTCTTCAAAAATTTCCAACGGTTATTCGCGATATTTCAATGCTTGCCAAAGGTGAAACCAGAGCGATTGATATTCAAAATATCATAAAAAAAGTTGGCGGAAACTTAGTGATGAAGGTGGATATGTTTGATGTTTTCAAAAAAGACAATCAAACCAGTTTTGCTTATCATATTGAATTTGGAGCCAGTGAACGAACATTGGAAAGTAGAGAAGTAGATGAGGTGATGGAAAAAGTTATTACAGACTTGGAAAAAGAATTGAAAGTAGAGGTGAGAAAATAATTATTAGTATAAATAAAAATGAAAAAATTTTTATTAGATAATATATTAAGTATTTTAGTAATTGTATTATTATTTTTTCTTTTTATATTAGAATCTTTTGATGTGCATGTAATTGTTTTTACATGGCTTTTGTTAGTGCTTTCAATTTTGCTCTTTATCTTTGGCATTATATTTGTATTTTATAATAAATTTATTGGACTTAAAATAATTTTAACTTCTGGAATATTAATATTAATGTTTGTGATTTTAAATATAGCAAGCAAAGGCGTAATGAATTTAAAAAAGAATTTTATCATTAAACAAGGATATGGTAAGCAGTTTAGTGATATAATCTCAGATATTGAACGGTATAAGTATGACACAGGCAAATACCCTAAAAAATTAGAAGAAATAAAAGAAAGATATAATACCAATTTATCAAAAAAGTGTTTTTGGGGTATGTGTACAGACATTTATTATTACAGAGAATCAGATAATGAAAATATTTATAATTTAAAAATATGTAACGAGCATGATACGGGAACTTTTGTTTTTACTGGGTGCGGTACAGATTATTGCGTTGTAATGAATAATAAACACTATAACAACAACTTAACCGATATTATTAAGTTCAATGAATCATTGAGTTGTATTTAATCATGAAAGAGATCTTAAAAACATACGAAGCGAATAAATATGAGGATGAGATATATAAGCTCTGGGAGGAGAGTGGTTTTTTTAGTCCGGACAAGATAAAATCCAAGAAAAAATATTGCAATATTTTGCCACCACCGAATGCTAATGGAGAGCTTCATCTTGGACATGCTTCAGGTTACACCGTGATGGATATTTTTGGACGTTATCACCGCATGAAAGGGGAGAAAGTTTTGCTTTTCCCAGGAAAAGACCACGCCGGAATTCAATCACAAGTAGTTTATGAAAAAAAAATCAAAGCAGAACGGGGGATTTCTCGATATGATTTAGGGCGAGAAAAATTCTACAAGGAGATTTATGACTTTTGTATTGATAGGTCAAATTATATGCGCGCGCAAGAAAAGAAAATCGGTATCAGCGCGGATTGGTCGCGAGAAAAATTCACGCTTGATCCGGACGTTCTTTCTCGGGCGCTTGAGACTTTTGTCAAGATGGAAAAAGACGGAATGATTTATCGCGGAGAAAGAATAATCAACTGGTGCCCTAGATGTGCCACTGCACTTTCGGATGTGGAAGTGCTTCATAAAAAAACAGCAGGAAGGTTGTATTACATAAAATATCCACTGAAAGATTCTAAACAGTTTATTACAGTTGCGACCACAAGACCAGAAACAATGCTGGGTGACACGGCCGTGGCAGTTAATCCAAAAGATAAACGCTTTGAAAAATTAGTGGGAAAAATTGTTATTTTACCTTTGCAAAATCGAGAAATTCCAATCATTTCCGATAGAAGAATGGAAATGGAATTTGGTACAGGCGCGGTGAAAATTACCCCAGCTCATGATCCGCTAGACTGGCAAATTGGCAAAGATCATAAACTCCAAGAAATTCAAGTGATTAATGAAAAAGCGCAGATTACAAAATTAGGCGGAAAATATGTCGGTCAAAAAGTTGAAGAGGCACGGGAAAATATTGTACGCGATTTGACCAAGCTCGGCCTCATTGAAAAAATAGAAGAAAATGAAATCAATAAATCAGTTTGTGAGCGTTGCAAGGAAACGATTGAACCTTTGATTTCCAAGCAATGGTTTGTGAATGTGGATGCGAAAAAATATTCTCTAAAAAAAGAATCCTTAAAAGCGATCAAAACAGGGAAGATTGAAATTTATCCAAAAAGTTTTGGAAAAATAATGACAGGTTGGTTTTCTGGTTTGCATGATTGGTGTATTTCGCGCCAAATTTGGTGGGGACCGCAAATTCCAGTTTGGTATTGTGAAAAATGCGGAGAAGAAAAATATATTGTTTCAATTGAAAAGCCAAAAAATTGTCCAAAATGCAAGGGAACAAAATTGATGCAAGACTCGGATACTTTTGACACTTGGTTTTCTTCCGCTCAATGGCCATACATAACTTTGGGCTATCCAAAAGGCAAAGACTATAAAGATTTTTATTCAACTGAAATGATGGTTACGGGACGCGACCTGCTTTTTTTCTGGGCTTCTAAGATGATTATGATGGGGCTATATCGAACCGGTAAAGTGCCATTTAAGAATTTATTTTTTACGGGACTGATTCGCGACAAGGATGGTCAAAAGATGTCAAAATCTAAAGGCAATGGCGTTGATCCATTAGCAATGATTGAGAAGTATGGAGCGGATGCGCTTCGCATGAGTCTTATTACTGACACAACTCCCGGATTAGACACGCGACTCTATGAAGAAAAAATAGAAAAATATCGAAATTTTGTGACCAAACTTTGGAATATCTATCGTTATAGTTTTAGCTCAAGTGATAAATTTGAATTGGTGGAAAAAATTTCTAAAAAAGATATTAAAAGCTTGGCTGATCAATGGATTGTTTCGCGAGCTAATGAGGCAATTTTTGGGGCATCAAAAATGTTGGAAAATAAAAACATTGCCATGGCGGAAAACATTCTTATTAAATTCACTTGGGATGAATTAGCTTCATGGTATCTTGAAATTCATAAACTCGAAAAAAATGATAAAGTTTTGGGATATGTGATCGATAAAATTTTGAAACTGTGGCATCCATTTATGCCGTTTGTGACGGAAAAAATATATGGTGATGCCATCCTTCCTAAGGTTCAACCTTTGGCTAGCCAAAGGTTGAACCTTAGGAAGTTGCTAATGGTTGAGAAGTGGCCAGAAGCTTCCAAGAAATTAATTGATAAAAAAACAGAGAAAGAATTTCGAGAATTGCAAGAAATGATTGGCAAGATTAGAAATATCCGATCGAGCTATCATATTGATCCTGGGAAAATAATTAATGCATATAGTAATAAAATTTCAAATAAGGAAATTATTGAAAAATTAGCGCGAGTTAGTATCTCTTCTGAAAAAACAAAAAGTAAATCAATCAAAGTATCAAGTTTAAATTTAGATATAATCGAATCAATTGATGTCGAGAAAGAAAAGAAAAATTTGGAAAAAGAAATTATAAACTTAGAAAAGTTGATTTCAAAAACCGAAGGTCTCTTAAATAACAAAAATTTCCTTGCCAGCGCACCAAGGGAAGTTGTGGGAAATAATAAGATTAAACTAAATGAATACAGAGAAAAAATAAAAAGTCAAAAAGAATTATTAAAAAACATAGCAAAATTATAAAGTCAATAAAACAGGAGATAAAAAAGCCTGTTTTATTTTTGAAAATTTGCCTTTACAGATTATGGCAATTATGCTAATATAACAGGGTAGAACTTTGAAAATTTGGCTTAAAAAAGGGTAAATTTTAGATTATAAAGTTTATCAATAAAATTTTTTAGGTATATATCAAGGCAAATTGGTCAATTACCTCGACGAAAAGTCGGGGAGGAAAGTCCGGACTCCACATAGAAAATGGTAGCGGGTAATACCCGTCTGGAGCAATCCAAGAGGTGCGAGCAGAGACGTGCGAAACCGAAAGGTTGAGCACCCCGCTTGAAAAGGCGGGGCGAATCCAATAGTAATATTGGGGTGAAACGGCTAAATCCTTACCTGGGAGCAAGGCTGTGTCTTGTTCTACACTAGTAAGAACAAGAAATGCCGCTTGACCCCGACGGTAACGTCGGGGCTAGATAAATTATTGATCACGACAGAATCCGGCTTATAGATTTGCCTTGATATATATCTGAAATTTACGAACTACGAAATAAGCGAAATACGAAATTTTTTTGAATTATATTTTCCGTATTAATTTTATTTTCGTACTTTCGTATTTAGTATTAATTTCGTATTTCGTAATCATATGAAGAGATCGGAACTTTTTTTTAGCGCCATTCAAGTACCAGTTGATTTTTTGATGATAGTCCTTGCGGCTATCTCGGCTTTTGCTATTCGAAATGTGCCGGAAATTATGATCAACCTTGGCAGACCAAAATTATATACTTTTTCTTTTGAAAGTTATATAAAAATAATTCTTATAGTCACTCCTTTTTTTATTTTGATTTATGCTTTAGAGGGACTTTATAATATTCGATCAACTCGAAAATTTTGGAAAGAAACTCTGAAAATTTTCACCGCTACTTCAATCGGGCTGGTTATTATTATTGTAACTATATTTTTAAAACGAGAATGGTTTTCTTCTCGTTTTGTTATTTTAGCCACTTGGGGACTAGGGGTTTTTTATGTGGTGATGGCGCGTTACTTCATCCAGCTTTTTCAAAAATGGCTCCTCCGAAAAAAAGGTATTGGCGTACACCGGCTACTTTTGATCGGAATAAACGGCAAAATGGATACGATTGCTAAGTTGATTTATCAAAATCGGAATTTGGGTTATAAAGTAGTGGATAAAATTGGTACCGCTAGTTTGCATGTGATTAAGGAAATAAAAGAGCAAAAAGGCATTGATGAAATAATTCTTTGCGAGCCGTCAATAACTGATGCTGAACAAGAAAAAATTATCGATTATTGTGCGATCCATAATATTAAATTCAAATTTATCCCTACCACACTTCAAACTTCAAAATATGAAATCGGAGTTTTGAGTGGAGAACCGCTGATTGAAATTAGAAATACTCCGCTAGACGGTTGGGGCAGGATTTTGAAACGCGCGTTTGATATCACCACTTCAATTTTCGGAATAGTTGCAACTTCGCCGATTTTAATGTTGACTGCTTTGGCGATAAAATTGGACAGCGAAGGCCCGATAATTTATAAAAATGAAAGAATTGGCAATGACGGAAAAAAGTTTTTTGTTTATAAATTCCGCTATATGAAATGGGATTTTTGTGTGACAAAAGAAAATAAAAAATTAGAAGAAGCGGTAAAATTAGAAAAAGAATTAATTGAAAATCAAAGCGTCCGACGGGGTCCGCTTTACAAGATAAAAGATGATCCAAGAAAAACCACAGTTGGAAAATTTATTGAAAAATATTCCATCGACGAATTGCCACAATTTTTCAATGTTCTTTTTGGTTCAATGAGTTTGGTTGGTCCGCGCCCACATCAAAAACGGGAAGTGGAAAAATATATGGAATATCACCGCCGACTTCTCACAATTAAACCTGGGGTGACCGGCATGGCGCAAGTTTCCGGTCGATCGGATTTGGATTTTGAAGATGAATATAAACTAGATTTGTTTTATATTGAAAATTGGTCGCTTTGGCTGGATATCCAAATTTGCCTAAAAACTGTGGGAGTTTTGTTTCGGAAGAGAAAGAATCTTTAATTTTACGAACTACGAAATAAATACGAAATACGAAAGTACGAAAAGGGAATTTGAATGTTTCGTATTTCGTTAATTTCGTAATTGCTTATGCGTATTGCTCTTGTCCACGACTATCTTGTGCAAAATGGGGGAGCGGAAAAAGTTTTGGAAGCTTTCTCCGAACTTTTTCCTTATGCTCCGATTTATACTCTTATCTATAGCAAAAAATTGATGCATGGCAGTTTTTCTGATAAAAAAATCCGAACTTCTTTTTTGCAAAAACTTCCTTTTGCGGCTGGTCGACATCGAATTTTCCCCCAATTTATGCCTTTTGCCATTGAACAATTTGATTTTTCTGATTACGATTTGGTTCTTTCTGATTCTTCCAGCTTTGCCAAAGGCATAATTACAGGACCCAAAACTCTGCACATCTGTTATATGCATACCCCGATGCGTTTTGCTTGGGATGATTGTCAAAAATATAATCAGGATTTTTATTTTCCAAGCTTCATCAAAAAACTTGTGCCGTTTTTTATGAATTATATCCGGATGTGGGATCGAGCAAGCGCGGATCGGCCGGATAAAATAATCGCCAATTCCAATTTTATCGCGCGTCGGATAAAAAAATATTATAAAAGAGAAAGTTTAGTTATTCATCCGCCAGTAAAAGTTGGTGATTTTGAAATCAGCCGAGAAAAGGATAATCATTTTTTGATTGCGGGGCGTCTAATGGCCTACAAGCGGTTTGATATTGTAATCAAAGCTTTTAATGAATTGAAATTACCTCTAAAGGTTATTGGTCGAGGACCGGAAATGAAAAGATTGCAGAAAATAGCTGGGCCGAATATTGAATTTCTTGGAAGGGTGAGTGATGAAAAATTACGAAAATATTTTTCTCGTTGCCAGGCTTTTATTTTTCCGCAAGAAGAAGATTTTGGCATTATGGCAATTGAGGCGATGGCCTCCGGTACTCCATTGATTGCGTATCGAGGAGGGGATATTTCCGAGCATATGGAAGAAGGGAAAACTGGTTTATTTTTTGAGCGTCAAATGCCAGAGGATATAATTCAAGCAGTGAGAAAATTCAAAAATTCTGATTTTGATCCGGAGTATATAAGAAGCAGGGTGCTAAAATTTGACAAAGAGATATTTAAGGCTAAAATAAAGGAATATATCCAAAAAGAGTATGAAAATTTGCATTGATGCCAGATGTCTTATGGAGGGAAGAATGACAGGAGTGGAAGAATATACTCGCCAGCTTCTTTCGCATATTTTTTTGATTGATAAAAAGAACGATTATGTTCTTTTTTTAAATTCTTGGAAAGATATCAAGGCTGATTTTCGATGGTTAGAAAAATATTCTAATGTAAAAATAAAAAAATTTAATTTTCCAAATAAATTGTTAAATCTAATGTTTTGGTATTTGGGCTGGCCCAAGATTGATCGAATGGTTGGCGGATCCGATATCGTATTTTCTCCGAATATTATTTTTGGAAATGTAAGTAAGAAAACAAAATTAATTTCTACGATCCATGATCTTTCTTTTGAACATCATAGTGAATATTTTTCTCCAAAAAGAAAATGGTGGCATATTTTTATAAATTCAAAAAAAATTTGTCGCAGAGCAGATAAAATTATTGCAGTTTCGCAGTCGACTAAAAATGACTTGATTGATTTGTATAAAATAAATCCGGAAAAAATAACCGTAATTCCAAGCGCTGTGCCGGATAATTTTTGTATAATTAGTCGAAATGACAAGAAATTAATTGAAGTCAAGGAAAAATTCAATCTGCCGTACAAATTTATTTTATTTTTCGGCACTATCGAACCGCGAAAAAATATTGCCGGATTGATCAAAGCTTTCAATTTATTGCAGACGCAGGGGATAGAATACAAACTAGTTATCGCTGGAGAAAAAGGCTGGATGAATGAAAAAATATATAATGAAATTGAAAAATCTCCCTTTAGGGAAAAAATTCAAGTGATAAATTCCGTGCCGGATGAGGACAAGGTTTTTTTGTATAATTTGGCCTCGCTTTTTGTTTACCCATCATTTTTTGAGGGCTTCGGCTTTCCGCCTTTAGAAGCGATGAAATGCGGAGTGCCGGTCATCGCTTCGAATAATTCATCTTTGCCGGAAGTAGCGGGAGGAGGCGCGGTGCTTATCGATCCATATAAGCCGGAGGAAATTTTTTTAGCAATGAAAGAAATTCTGGAAAACCCGGAATTAAAAGAAAATTTAATCAAAAAAGGGCTGGAAAGATCAAGAGAATTTGATTGGAAAAAAACCGCCAAAGAAACTTTGGAAGTTTTGGAAGCTTAATGGTATAATAAATTTACGAACTACGAAATTAACGAAATACGAAACACTAAGGCTCCATTTTTCGTTTTTTCGTATTTTCGTATTTCGTATTAATTTCGTATTTCGTAATTATGAGAATTGGGATTGACGCTCGGTTTTTTGGGCCAATTGGCAAAGGACTTGGGCGCTACACGCAAAAATTAATAGAAAATTTAGAAAAGGTTGATAATTCCAATCAGTATTTTATTTTTCTTAAAAAAGAAAATTTTGAAGATTACCAGCCGAAAAATAAAAATTTTCAGCGGGTGCTGGCGGATTATCGCTGGTATACTTTTGCCGAGCAGATAAAATTTCCACGGTTACTTGAAAAATATAAACTTGATTTGACACATTTTCCTCATTTCAATGTACCGCTTTTATATAAAAGAAAATTTATCGTAACTATCCATGATTTAATACTAGTTCATTTTCCAACAACTAAAAGTTCAACTTTGGCTCCTGTTTTTTATTGGCTCAAATTTTTTGCTTATAAAATTGTAATAAGTTCCGCGATCAATCGGGCGCAAAAAATAATAGCTGTTTCTAATTTCACAAAAAATGATATTTTGAAAACTTATCCCAAAATAAAGTCGGAAAAAATCAAAGTGACTTATGAATCGGCAGAAGATTTTTGTTTATTTACCCCACACTATAAGTATGATGAAATTTTAGCCAGATATGGTATAATTAAACCATATATTCTTTATGTGGGAAACGCTTATCCGCATAAAAATCTGGAAAAGCTTATTTTATCTTTTAGGGAAATTAGAAAGGCGGAAAAAAATTTAAATTTAGTTTTGGTTGGCAAAGAAGATTATTTTTATAGAAGGCTTAAAAATTTTTCAATAAAGCAGAAAATAGCTGGCATAATTTTTACTGATTATATATCAGATCACGAAATGGACGCAGTTTTTCGAAGCTCCTCGGCATTCGTTTGGCCGACTCTTTATGAAGGATTTGGTTTGCCACCATTGGAAGCAATGTCAAAAGGCGTGCCGGTTGTTTCTTCTGATCAAGAGTGTATGAAAGAAATTTTATCTGATAGTACTTATTATTTTGATGGAAAAAATACAGCAGATATGGCTGGATCAATCATTAAGGTTTTGAATGATGAAAATTTGCAAAAAACATTAATTCAAAAAGGTTATGAGAGAGTAACTCATTATAGCTGGAAAAAAATGGCCAAAGAGACGATTAAATTGTATTTAAAAATTTAAAATTAATATTTGAGCATATAAAAAGATAGGCTTAAATCTTATTTAACAGGGTAAATGGGGGATAATAAATTTTCAAAAAAACAAATATTCCCGCAGATGTTTGATGTCCGACCGACTGATAGAGTGGGTAATTTAGATTTGAAAAAAATAGAAAAAATTATTCGAGTGGCGGAGATTTCAAAGAAAGAAGAAGGGAAGGATAAACTGCCGGATTATAGTTTGCCAAAAAAAATAAAAAAAATGGAGGACTTGAGAAGCCCGAGTATTTTTGAGGAAGAAGCCAGAAGATTCGTTGAAATGCTGAAAGAAGAAAAAGAATTTTTACGCAAAAAGAAAAAAAGAATCCCTATTAATGCCCAAGATGTGGAGAATGTCCGCAATGTTTCAGTGGAATTTATCAGTTGGGGAGAAGGAGATTTTTCCAAAGAAGAGGAAGAAAATATTTTGCCGAAAAAATCAATTTCGCCTTTGCCAAAAATTCAAATTCCAATTGGTCGGATAGTGGGACGAAATTTTTTATGGTTAGGAAAATTCGCTTTTGCCAGCGCTTTTTTGATCGTCTTTTTTATCGGTGCCAACAGTGCAATTAAGCTGAAAAACGGAGGAATGGTCAAAGGAGAATCAGCAATTGCGGAATTAGTTTTGGCTAAAGACGCTATAAAAAAAGGAAACTTTGACGAATCTTATATAAAATTTGAACAGGCGAATGAAAAATTGAGCCAAGTTTCCGATGATCTGGGAATTTTAGGTGGCTCGCTGGCTAATTTTACCAAATATATTCCATATCTGTCGAAAATTTCTTCCGGTAGTAATATTATAAAAGCGGGAGAAAATATTTCTCAAGCTGGTAAATTAATTTCTGAAATTCTAAAAAACATTGAAAATATCAAGCAAGGAAGTTCTAGTGGAGAAACGGTATCCTATTTGGAATTATTTCAAAATAATTCAACCAAATTGAAAGAAATTTCTGTTCTTTTGGAAGAAGCGCAAGATTTTTTAGCGGATGTGAAATTGGATGATATCCCCAAAGAAAATCGTAGTGAGTTTATGCGGGCTAAAAGTCAATTGCCGATCTTAAATAGCGCTTTGGCAAAATTTCTTGATCAAGAAAGAATACTGGTAGATATTTTAGGAGGAAACGGTCCGCGAAAATATTTATTTTTATTCCAAAACAACCAAGAAATGCGGGCGACGGGAGGATTCATTGGAAGTTATGGCCTGTTGGATATTTTTAACGGTCGAGTGCGAAATTTTTTCATTGATGGAATTTTCAATCCAGACGGGCAACTGCGAGAAAAAGTTGTTCCACCACTACCTATTCAAAAAATCAGCGCTGCTTGGAGCTTGCATGACAGCAATTGGTTTCCTGATTTTCCAGTGAGCGCAGAAAAAGCTTCTTTCTTTTATGAAAAAACTGGCGGACCGACAGTAGATGGAATAATTACCATGACTCCAACGGTTATGCAAAAACTTTTAGAAATTACTGGTCCGATTGAAATGCCGGAATATGGTGTGTCAGTGGACGAGCATAATTTTATTGAAAAAATTCAATACGAAGTGGAAATTGATTATGACAAGGAATTGAACCAGCCGAAAAAAATTCTTTCCGATTTGGCGCCAAAAGTTTTGGACAAGGTTTTTAATTCTCAAAACTTTGCTGATTTTTCCAAGACGGCCAATGTTTTTTTGGCAAGTCTCAACCAAAAGCAAATTTTAATTTATTCAAAAAATTGGGAGATTGAAAAAGTTTTGTCTGAAAATGGCTGGTCGGGAGAAATTTTGGATACGCCGAATGATTATTTGAGTGTGATCAATACCAATATAAATGGTTTTAAGACTGATGGAGTGATTGAGGAAAAGATAACTCACGAAGCTGATATCCAAGAAGATGGAACGATTGTTGATACTGTTACTATAATCAGAAAGCATACGGGTGGAGATTCTCCGTATGAATGGTGGAATAAGGTCAATGCTAATTATTTGCGGGTTTATGTACCCAAAGGAGCGCGTCTTATCAGCGCAGAAGGTCAAACGAGGGAATTCAATTCTTCTCCGCTAGATTACAACGCTTTAGGCTTCAAGCGGGATGCACAAGTTCAAATGGAAGAAGATTCTGTGGAAATTGACGAAAAAAGCGGAACGAGAATTTATGAGGATAGTGGAAAAACCGTTTTTGCTAATTGGGTTTATGTGAGTCCGAAAGAAACAGTCACACTTAAATATGTTTATGTTTTGCCGTTTAAAATTAATTTAAATATGCCGTCATCGACGGGTGCTTATTCTTTGCTAGCTCAAAAACAATCCGGCAGTCAGGGAAGCGAATTTATTACAAAAATAAATTATCCCGAACTCTATAAAATTTCTTGGCAATATCCTGAAAAAAATCTTTTGAAAACGGAAAATTTGTCAGATAATCAAGCGGGAGTTAGAATGGAAACAGATTTAATTACGGATAAATTTATCGGATTATCTTTTTTGAAAAATTAATATGTTTAGCAAAATCATAAAGAATACTTTTTTAAATTCTCATGTGCCTTCTTCTGTAATGAGTGCAGCTTTTTTGATTACTATTGCTGGGCTAATGAGCCGAATTTTGGGGCTTTTTCGCGATCGTCTCTTGGCTTCGACTTTTGGTGCCGGCGATACCCTCGACATTTATTACGCAGCTTTTCGTATTCCTGATTTGATTTATAATATGTTGATTTTAGGCGCACTTAGCGCGGCCTTTATTCCAATTTTTACTGGGCTTATTAGTAATGAAAAAGAAAAAGAGGCCTGGAAACTGGTCAATGGAGTTATGAATTTGGCAGTCGGGCTTATCATTATTTGCGGAATAATTTTTTGCATTTTCTCGCCGTATCTTATGAAAATAATTACCCCAGGTTTTTCTCCGGAGAAAATGGAAAAAGTGGTGCTCTTTACCCGAATAATGTTTCTTAGCCCGTTATTTTTGGGTATCAGTGGAATTTTTGGCGGAATTTTGACTTCCTACAAAAGATTTTTTATTTATTCTCTGGCTCCGATATTTTATAATTTAGGAATAATTTTTGGCATCATATTTTTTGTGCGATTTTGGGGACCGATTGGCTTAGCTTGGGGAGTAGTACTGGGAGCTTTTTTGCATTTGCTTACTCAATATCCATCTTCTCGCCAACTTGGTTTTCGATATAGTTGGTCAATCAGAAATCATTTTTCCAATATCGAAGTGCGCAAGGTTTTTCGTTTAATGATTCCTCGCACGCTTGGTATCGCGGTAAATCAAATCAATCTTTTTGTGATTACAATTTTTGCTTCCTTTCTTGCTTCTGGATCATTGGCGATTTTCAGTTTTGCTCAAAATTTACAATCTGTTCCGCTTGGGATCATTGGAGTTTCTTTTGCGATTGCAGTTTTCCCCACTCTTTCAGCGCTTCATTCTAAAAAAGACAAAGATGGTTTTATAACTAATTTTTCCGAAACTTTTCGCCAAATTCTTTTTTTTATAATTCCGTTAAGCGCTTTTATTTTGCTACTACGCGCTCAAATTGTGCGGGTAATTTTAGGAAGTGGTCAATTCGATTGGGAAGATACCGTGCTTACTTTTCAATGCTTGGGAATTTTTTCCTTGAGTTTGTTTGCGCAATGTTTGGTTCCGCTTTTGGCGCGGGCGTTTTATGCAATGCATAATACTAAAACTCCATTCTATGTAGCACTTGTTACGGAAACAGTTAATATTTTGGCGGTAATATTATTAATTGGGAAATATAAAATATTGAGTCTGGCCATGGCTTTTTCTCTTTCTAGTTTGGTGCAAATGCTTCTTTTGCTTTTTCTCTTAAGATTGAAATATGAAAATTTAGATGACAAAAAAATAATCAGTTCGGTTGGAAAAATAGTTCTGGCAACATTGTTTAGCGGAGCAGTGATTCAGGCTTCTAAATATTTAGTGGTAAAATTTATCGACTTAGATACTTTCTTGGGAGTTTTTTCTCAACTTTCCGTTTCGGCTATTTTAGGCGCTTTGGTTTTTCTTGCAGTTTCTCATTTGACAGGATTGGAGGAATATTTCACTTTTAAAAAATCCATCACTCGACGGATTTTCAAAAAGGAGAAAATTATTTTAGCGGAAGATATTGGAGAAGTAAGTGGAATGTAGAAATTATTTTTTCCAATAGCTAAGGCCTATTCGCAAAAGAAAACAAAAGCCAATGATCAAAAGTATAGCAAGTAGTATTAGTGGAGCAATCATCAGAATTGAACCGCCGGACATCAAACCGAAAATAGAAAAGAGGACAGTGTAGGCGATTGTGAGAATGATAAGAATTATTGCAAAAGAAATTATCAGTACTCCATAAGTTTTTGATTTTGTCATAAATTTATTTTAATTGATTATTTTTTCTTATTATCTTTATATCATTTAACCCAAGAAATAGCAAACCTAAAATAATTATTTTCACTATATAATGACCTTGAATATCGATAAAATCTCGCGTTAAGGGGGTAATTTTTCCAAAAAGTAGGTGAGTGGTGACGCCAATCGGCAAAGTTAAATATAACCAATTTTGTTTGGGAATATCAAGTTTGAGTTTCAAAAATAATTTTGAAAGTAGGGGAGCGAGTAGATAAATTCCTAAAAAAGATACCGCAAAATCAAAAATAGCATAATCGCCCAAACGAAATTGTCGCAAAAATTCAATCGGAATCATAATTTTTTGTTAGATATTATTTTTTACTTAATTGATCTCTAATTTCTCTTAAGAGTAATATTTCTTCAGCTGTTTTTTCAGGTTTTGCTTCTTCTTTCTTTTTCAACCTATTGATTTGCTTTACAGCAATAAATATTGCAAAGGCTATAATGAGAAAATCAAGTAGTGTGTTTATGAATAATCCATAATTTAAGGTTATAGCTTCCGTTGTTGCGGAAGCTTTTTTGAGAGTGATTACAAAACTCGAAAAATCAATTCCTCCAAGTAATACTCCAATGGGTGGCATAATTATATCTGACACTAACGAGCTTACAATTTTTCCAAAGCTCGCTCCAATAATTATCCCTACCGCCATATCAATTACATTTCCTCTAACGGCAAATTCTTTAAATTCTTTGAACATATTTTTTAAAATTTTTAAGTATCTTTATTATATATTAAATGTAAAAGTAAAACAATTTTGATTTATTTTTGCCCAAAATCACTCTGGCTTAAATTAGCTTGGCGCAAAATTGATTTAAAAGTTCCAAAAGGGATTTCTTTTCTGCCGGCTGGAACAATTACCGTTAAAGTTGGACTGCTATTTTTTCGCAACTTCACATGACTGCCTTTTTGGGAAATAAAAACAAAGCCCTTTTTTTGAAGGACTTTGATAATATTTGATGATGAATATAGTTTAGGCATGGCAAATTGACATCTGGATAAGTTCCGGCTGTTCAATTTTTGTCACTTTCGGAACCTTGATGTCTTCAAAATATAATTCTAACGCTTCATCTAAGGATGCCAAAGCTTCTTTTTTAGTCTTGCCAAAACTGGAAATGTCCACATTCAAACACTGAGCGACATAATATTTTCCCTCTTTCCAAACTACATTTTTTAAATAAATTTTGCGCATATATTTATTGTTTCTATATTATAATACTGCCACAGAGGCAAAAATATGTCAAATTTGTGTATAACGCGAGCGAAGCGAGCGAGCGATTTTACTGAATGTTTCCCGATGAAGCGAAGTTTTGCAGATACCTTTGTAATTAAAATTTATTATTTTTTAATACACCAAATATAGCTAGTTATGCATTTATTCATATCCAGCTGATATCCATCAGGACATTCATTTTCAATATTCATGCCACCATTATTACTTTCGAATATTAAGGAATTTTCTTTCTCGGCATTTTTGACTGAGCTCAGACAACAACCGTCTTTGTCGCATTTTTCTCTAAAACTATCATAATATGCCTTTGTTTTAGGTTCTATTGGTTTATGCGTTGTTTGATTCACGCAACCAGACAAAAATATTAAGGAAACAGATAATGCAATAATTGTTAGTTTTTTCATAAAAAATTTTAATTATTTCATCTAACGTGCGCGGATAATCCGAAGTTTTCCGAAGAAATCCCGAAGGGTTTCTGAAGGGAAATTTCGGATAT
>MFSE01000005.1 GCA_001784805.1 Candidatus Moranbacteria bacterium RIFOXYA12_FULL_35_19 | reverse complement strand
CAGAGTTTCCATGGTTAACTTCTTCTACTTTTAATTCTGTAGCATCATAATCTTGGAAAGTAGCCGTGTGGGTATCAATGGCAAAACTAGCACTTACAGAAATATCTGCAGTAACATTCGTATCTGTTCTAGGATTTTGAGTTGAAGAGTCTGACCACTCGACAAAATGATAATTGTCATCTGGATCAGCGGTGACAGCACTTCCGTCAAATCCGTGAGCGACTGTTTGCGGAGTAATCCCGACAATGGCTCCGTTGGCACCGGCAGAATATGTAAGGGTGTACTGAATAATAGCTTCGTCCACCCCAATATCCCACGCACTTCCTAATGGTCTGGTATCTCCATCAATGTCATCATCAAAAGGAAAACTTCCATCTTCACTTAAATCTGTACCATTATTTATAGCAACCGTGTCAGAAGAAGAAAGATGATAACCATCTGCCTCAAATGTTACGCCAGAAGTAGCATTAGTGGTTTGAGTCCAAGCTCCATTAAAAGCCGTTGCATTATTTTGTGCTATACAATTAGTAGCGATAGATTCAGTACCACCAAAAATCAAAAAACCTGAAAGATTATTTATAGAAGTACAGTTATAACAAGTCATTTTACCGTTAAAAGCACTTAAAAACCCACAAGCATAACCTGTACTGCCACTGTCTTTAGCTAAACAATTTATAAAAAAAGCTTTGTTGCCATTTATATAAGTAACAAAACCTACAAATGAATTTGTTCCACCATTGCCTATAGCAGTACAACCAACAACAACTTGACCAGGATTTGTTTGTGTCCAAATTCCTACTCGTTGATTAGTGGTATCAGTCGTATATTTAACTGCTACATCATATATTTTTGCATTAGCTTCAGTTAGTTTAATAATAGTAGCATTTACAGTAGTTGAAGCAGATTGAAATCTAACTCCATCAGTTAATGTTCCACGACTTCCATCGGCCGCTCGAATAACTCGAAAATAATCAGTGCTTGTTGTAGCCCCAGCAAGCTCAACTGTATCAGCATATGATGATTCATCGTCATAAGCCGTGAGAACAAATCCCGCTTGTACGGCCGTGCCAGAAGCGATGGTACCTGTGATATTGGAAACCGTGAGCGACACTCCTGCGGTCACTCCCGTGATAGTGAGAATTTGTCCGCCAACACTTACAGTGGATTCATTCAATTCGCAATTATCAAAAACTGTAGTAGCAGTAACATAAAGCGTATTGCCGGAACTATCTTGATCAGTGGTCGTTATAGAAGTTAAATTGATATCCGTTAGTTGTTCCCAAACTGTCAATTCGCCAACTTGATAATCTCTGGAATCATTACCATAAGTATGCACCACATAAGCCGTCGGAAGTCGACGAGCAGAATCAGCCAAAGCAAAATTCGTAAAACTTAAAAATCCAAAACAAAGAAACAAAAACAACCAGATTTTTTTTCCAGTTAAATTTATTTTGCCTATTGATTTTGATTTTTTTTGAAAAATCATTTTCTGTTTTTTCTATCCATATTATACCAGACTTTTTCCCAAAAACAAAACGCGCTAACAATAGGACTCACGCGTTTGCAGACACCGGATGTCCCTGCCTCGCCGGCAGGCGGGTTTCGGCTGTTACGGTCGCGAGACATCCAGTGTTTAAAACAGCAAAAGCGTAAGTCCTAAATAAAATAAAAATCGCTCTGTGAGCGATTTTTATTATGATACCTCAAAAATAATTTTGCGTAATTATTAATTCTATTCTGTCACTGCAACCACAGCTTCAACTTCTTGGACTAAAGCTTCTTCATTTTGTTCATCTATTGAATCTTTAGGATAACCATTAATAAGTCTGAAAGCCCAGCCCAAAAGACTGAATCCGTCTTCATTTTCCATAATAATATTCTTGATTCTTTCTCTTTCTTGCATTAAAAGCGTCATTTGAGCAGTAACGGCTGTTTCAACTTCTCCGTCTTCTATACTGCCAGAAAGGCGGGTAAGTTTTCTAATTTGATTTTCATTATGAACAAGACTGCTTCGAAGTTGGCCAAGATTTTTGTAATCTGTTCCGATAAGAAATTTCTTAAACGCATTTTGCTGTTCAACTTCTTCAATCGCCTCAACTGTTTCATCTTGAGTTTCTTCAGTTTCTTCAGCAACCTCTTCAAGTTCTCCAGCAATTTCTTCTCTGGTTTTTTTTCTTGTTTGTTCCTGTTGTCCAACATTCGGATTATTCAGTTTATTTTCTACGGTTTTTTCTTCTCTATTTTGCTGACCTTTATTTTTTTCAACTTCCGATGCTTCTAAAAGTTCTGAAGAAATTTCATCTGTTTTTTCCTTATGAATGGAAGCATTGGTTTTTCCTTGAGTCGGCTCTTCATAATTTTTTAAATTTTTAGTTTTCTCACTTTTTGATCCTGAAGAATTGCTATTAGCATTATCATTTTTTGCCACTGCCACAAAAGAAGCAAAGCCAAATGACAACGCAAGCGCAATCACCACCAAATAGGCTGTTCTTGTTTTTTGTTTCATATTTTAAAATTAATTATTAGCTTAATTTAATTATAGCACTAATAAAAACCATTGCAAGCTAAGTTTCTAGCTTTGAAAAAGGTTACCTGAAAAATTTATTCTGGCTTATATTCTTTTATCCAAGTGGTCGAACTCGGACTAGATTGAAGATATCCGCCTTTTTCTATTATGGGTAAAAATATCTTATTCCATTTTTCCTCACTCAATGGTTCTTGCTCGCTAATTGAAGTTTTTATTTTTATCCTGTGCTGATAATTGATTTTATTTTTATTAGCTTGACCTTGAATATAATCAAATATTTTCTGATAAATTGGCGCCGTCATCCCCGAAGGCAATTCCTTATTGGAATCATTTTTTATAATGTGCGTTTCAATTGTCGGACAAGGCTTCTCTAAATAATTGATAGTTAGGACAAATTCAATATTAGGACCACCCTGACTGTCCAGCACCCATCCATTTTCCTTGGCACGAATAATATTTCTCTTTGAACCTATTTGAAAAGTTATATTTTCAAGTAAAGTTTTTTCTTCTGAAGATCGCGTTGTCTTCAAGGCACTCAAAAAAAGTTCTCGCTCATTCCAGCTAATTTTTTTGTAAAAAGTATAATTTTTTTCAGGAGAAAATTCTGTTTTTTTATTGCCACTATCAATATCTCTCCATTTTTCATCCAACTTTCCAAAATCAAAATCTTCAAAATTGTCCACAGCTGTTGCTTCTCTAAGCATCTCTCTTTGTCTATTAATATGAATCATTTCTTTTAAAGATAAATCAAATAAATATTGTCCTAATTCTTGCAAATTTTCCAAAATCTGATCAAAAAAATCGATCAGCTCCGGAAATTTTTCCTGCAATTCTTTTTTTGTTGCCTGATTATTATTGGATAATCCCAAAACTCGATCATTTATAAAATTTGCCTCCTCATCTGTTAATATTTTTCCGCTAAGTTTTAATGCGGAAGATTTTATGTTTAAAATTAATTCATTTTTTATTCTTTCTCTCAATTCTGCTTTCTCTTTTTCCGTAAACTCTTTCTGATTTAGCTTGTATCTCCCTGGTAATTCTTTTTGACTAAGAATATCTTTTCTTAACGCACTCGCC
Source organism: Candidatus Moranbacteria bacterium RIFOXYA12_FULL_35_19 (assembly GCA_001784805.1). GTDB lineage: Bacteria > Patescibacteriota > Minisyncoccia > Moranbacterales > UBA2206 > UBA2206. Next base: position 11,285 of record MFSE01000005.1, on the reverse strand, counting down.
CTCTCCTCGCTAGTTAAGCTAGGCTTATTATTTTTTCCACCCTTGATAGTTTTAAAAGGATTTGGTTCCATATTTATTATTCTTAATTTCTTTATTTTAGCTTTTTCTTAGTTGATATTTTCATAATTTAATTCTACTTCAAATAAGCTCTTTTTGCAAAAAAACTAAAGACTAAATTTTATTGACAATACCCGCTATTATGCCTTATGCTTGAGTTTAAGGTTAGCTCGTTAATATTTTCTAAAACATATAAATTAAATAAGGAGGATTTATCATGAATGCAACTGAATTTTTGGAGGAAATCAGACAGTTTTTTGCCAAGAATTTTCCGGATTTTATAACGATTGAACCGTGCGACAGGACAATTCGATATGCTTTTTATCGAAATTATAATAGACAAAAATTGTCTATAGTTATCCTTACGCCTGTTAAAATCGAAAATCAAGAATTGAAATTCATCCCTGATTCCATAATGAAAATTGGAACAGAACTTCGGATTACTAAAACAAAACATACAACTATTGAGTTAATTGGCACAGAGATTCACGTAAATAGTCCTTGGGAGAAAATTTTAAAGGATAAAATTGAAACTCTTATTGATCTACTCAAAGAAATCAGACAGTGTGATAAATGCGGAAACATTATGGTTCCTCGAACCAATCAACAAAAAAAGACTGGGACATGGTTTGTTTCAATGCATTGCCGAAGGTGTAGTACTTATAAAAATGTAACCTTTGGAATCGGATTAAAAAACAAGCTACATAAATATCTGGTCAGAAAAAAGACATAAAAACTTTTCAAAAAAATAAATTGCCCTTAATCCATTTGGATTAAGGGCAATTTTAATAATACGACTAAAAAAATCTTAATTATGCCACTTGGAAGAAAGCCAGATTTTTGAAGGCCGTGTTTCGAATAAAAGCCCTCGATTTCCAAAAACAGGATTCAGATAAAAAAAATCTGGCGATCCGTTTCTTTGTTTTTTGGGCGGATAAACCTGACCAACTGTGGCCGAAACACAAAGTTTTTTTCGTTTTCCATTTAGAGATTCACTCTGCCGACGATAAATCGCTTTCAAACTATACACACCCTTTTTTCTGGCTTTTATAAAATTTAAGGTGTTAAAATGTATATTTTTAGAATATGTATAATCCTCCTCTCCTCTTATCCACATTTCAATATCTAAACGCCACCTTGTTTGAATTTTTCCTTTCTTTTCATAACGTTTTTTAGGCATTCTTCCCCCTTTCGTATTTTTAGATGGTAAGAACAAAAAACCCTCCTGCTAAATAAACTCTAGCAATAAACAATGATTAAAGTCAAATCATGGCAAGAACGCAAAACTCCGAAATTTTCATTCCGGAGTTTTTTCTTACGCTCGGATTTCCTCCCCCGCTTAAATCCGAAAATATCTTAACGCATCATTTTTTTTCTAAATTAAACCTTCTTCCAGGGAATGTTTTTCCATTCCAAACTTTGCCGGCAAAGCATTTTTTCGGCGTGCTCTGGCTCGGCCATAATTTCTTCCACCACTTTTTCCATCCGCATACCTTGCGAACCTTTGACTAAAATCAAATCCCCCGGCTGAATTATCTCCTGCAATTTTTTGCCAGCACTCATTGGATCAGAAAATTCAAAAAGTCTTTCCGGATTGACTTTATGTTTTCTAAGTTCTTCCACGGCAAACTGCATTCGTTCCCCCACCGCAAAAAATATTCCGTTTTTAATTTCAAAAAATTTACTAGCTATACTTTTGTGCGCGCTTTCTGTTTCTTCCCCCAACTCCAGCATATCCCCCAGTACAACAATTTTTCTCGGCGCTTGGATATTTTTTAGCACTTCTAACGCGGAAATCAGTGCAATCGGCGAAGAATTGTAAGAATCATCAATTATAAAAGTATTTTTAATACCGGAAATTAAATTCATCCGGCCAGTCGGCATAGAAAAATTCGTCAAAGCTTCAGAAATTTCCACTAAATTAAGTTTGAAATATAAACCAACAGCGATAGCGGAAAGCGCCGCATAAATATTATGCTTGGCTAAAATATTATTAAGTCTAATTGGAATGCTCGTGCCTTTATAATTCAATTTAAAAGAAAGTCCTTTTATCCCACCACTTTCATTAGAATAATTATACAAAACATCCGTCGCGCAAATATCTGCTTCTGGCGAAAAACCAAAAGTTAAAAAAGTTATATCCTCTCTTTTATTTTGCTCTTTAAGTTTTTTTATTTTCTGATTATCCAAGTTAACTGCAGAAAAACCATTGGGAATTAAATTTTCTACCATCTTCCATTTTTCTTGGGCAATTTTATCCACTGTTTTGAAATATTCCAGATGACTTTCGGAAATTTCTGTGATAATTGATGCTTCACAAGGAATAAAACTAGTTAGATATCCGATATCACCCGGTCGATCGGCGCCCATTTCTAAAATCAAAATTTTTGGATATTTCAAAGGAAGAATTAGAAAAGCTAACCATTTTAGAAAAATTCCCGACCATTTTAAAATTGATTTTCCGCCACTTTCTACTCCAATTATCGCCAATGGCAAACCAATTTCATTGTTATAATTTTTTTCCGTCTTTCTCACATAAAAATGTCCAGCAAGAACCGCATAGATTGCTTCCTTGGAAGAAGTTTTGCCAACTGAACCAGTGATACCAATAATTTTTGGTTTATATTTTTTCAACAACAAAACAGCCATGAATCTCAAGGTTTTTTCGAGAAAAATTATTTTTTTGGATTTATCATTCTGTTTTGTCATTTTTTTCTTCCTCTTTTTTAGCTTTTTCTTCAGCTTCTTTTTCTTCTTTTTCACCAAGCATATAATATTCGCTCAAATTATGAGTTTGATTAAATTTATTCAGATCGGCTTGGGTATAATCTTGGGTTGGTTTTATATTTTTATAATCTAATAAAAATTTCATTAGTTCCCCGAAAGCCGGCGCAGCGCTGGATTCAGCCCATTCCACTGTCTTGGGATTATCTATTCTAACCAAAATTGTAAATTGAGGATTATCTGCGGGAGCAAAACCGGCAAACGATCCAATATTTGTTCCTTCTTGATAACCTTTGGAGTCTGAACTAGCAATCTGCGCAGTCCCAGTTTTCCCCGCCACTAGATAACCCGGAACACCTGCTTGTTTACCGTGACCATTTTTAACTACACTTTCTAATATTTGCGTAATTTCATTATTCGCTTTTTGAGAAAGTACTTTCCTAACTTCTTGAGGTACTATCTCTTTTATTTCATCCTTATCGTTAATTATTTTTTCTACAATTTGAGGCTTCAAAAGAATTCCTCCGTTAGCAATAGTATTGTAAGCGCTAACAAGTTGAATTGGAGTCACTGTTATCCCTTGGCCGAAAGAAGCCGTGAAAAAATTTATATCACTCTTTATTTTTTTTAAATTTGCAATGTTTCCGGCGCTTTCCCCAGGAAGTTCAACTCCAGTTATTTCGCCGAAACCAAATCTTTTAACATAATCCGAAAAATTGCTGTTGCCAAGAAGTTTTTGAGCATATATCGCGCCAGTATTTAGAGACTTTTCCAAAACTTCCGTCATTGTTTGAACTCCATTAGCTTTAAAATCAGAATTTTTTATCGTATAACCAGCTTCTTTCACCGCGCCCGTATCAGTATAAGTAGTGTCGGGGCTAATCTTTCCATCGTCTATCGCTGAAGCAAGAGTAAAAGTCTTAAAAACACTACCGCATTCATATGAATCACTCACCGCTATATTTCGAAAACTTTCTAAATTTTCTTTTTGATAATTGTTCGGATCAAAATTAGGATAACTGGCCATCGCTAGAATTCTTCCTGTTGGAGAATCTAAAACGATAATTGTTCCCCGATCCGCTTCAAATTTTTTTATCGCACCTTTGAGAATTTTTTCCGTACCATATTGGGCAATACGATCAATTGTCAAAATCAAATCATCTCCATCTTGCGCCGGAACCAATTCTTTTTTTCCAATCGAAATCCATCTTCCGGAATTATCTTTATTTTGAAAAAGATTTCCTTCCTGTCCTTTGAGTTCTTTGTCAAAATAGTTTTCAATTCCATACCGTCCACCCAAGCTATCGTCTTTCCAGCCCACAAAACCCAATATTTGAGAAGCCAATTCTCCCGCGGGATAATATCGAAAATTTTCTTCTGATAAATGCACACCGACTAATTTCAAATCATCCATTGCTTTGATTTCATCTTCACTTAATCGATGCTTCAAAACTTCATACATATCTTCCGGTTTTTTCAGTTTTTCTTCCACCTCTTCTTCTTCAATGCCTAGCGTTTTAGCGACAATTTCCGCCAGATCGTTACTGTTCTCTATTTCTTTCGGAACAGCAAAAGCCATTTTGGCATTTTTATTCACTGCTACGGGATAAACTCCACTGCCGTCTTTCAAAAATATTTCTCCTCTTTTCGGCATTAAATTAGAAAAAATAGAATGCTGGCCCTGCGACAAAGACAAATAATAATCGCGCGAAAGGATTTGCAAATTATACAGTCGACAAATGATCAAACCGGAAAAAAATAAAATGATAAAAAATAATAAAAAAATTCTGGCCTTGAAATAATCGACTGTTACTTGGCACCGATTTTTTGTTGATTCCGCCATAACTATAAAAGTATTATTTCATCGCTATCGGACCGTTCAAATTAAAATAAGTTATTTCTTGAGTGCTGATTAGATTCAAATTCTCCGCTGTTTTTTCAATATTATACATCGACTTAAGTTCTACTTCTTTGATTCGCTGACTTTTATTTATCTGTGAAAGACTAGCGATTTGTTTTTCGATCTCCTTTATTTCATATCCTTTGGTAGCCAAATCGTTCACTTGATACAGATAAAAAACGCCTAGGATAAAAACTATTGCCATCAAGATAGAAGCTGTCCCCTTGAAATTCAAACTAAGACTTCCTCGGCAATTTTTTGGAAAAGCGTGGTTTTTTTTGAGATTCGCTCGCATACTAAAAACCGAGCAATTGGCGGAGATGCTTTTCATTTTTTTTCGTCTAGATTCAACGATTAAAAATCTCGGCATTAAATTTCAGTCCCCCTGAAAATTAATAGGATTAGATTGTTTGTTTGTTTTAATTATTTTACGAACTATAATTTTATATTATTCGTAATTTCGTATTTCGTTTATTTCGCCCGCCTCGACTCGCGGAGACGCTTCGTCGACGCGAGGCTGGTAGTTCGTAAAACTTCACACACGCGAAGCTTGGCGCTTCTTGATCTTGGATTATCGCTAACTTCCAAATCAGTTGGCACGATTGGCTTTCTTGTGATGATTACAACTTTCGGTTTCTTTCCACAAACACACTTAGGAAAGTCCGGCGGGCAAATGCATCCCCTTGCATTTTCCCGAAAACTATCTTTAACAATTCGATCTTCTAATGAATGAAATGAAATTATTGCCAATCTTCCCCCCGAATTCAGTCTGTCAATCGCTTGGCTAATAAATTTTTCTAAATTTTCCAATTCCTTATTGACTTCAATCCGCAATGCCTGAAAAGTTCTAGTAGCAGGATTTAATTTAAAATTCTTGAATCTTTCCGGAATGGCTGAACTTATGATTTCAGCAAGTTCTTTGGTGGTTTCTATTTTTTTATCTTTTCTATATGCAATTATTTTTCTGGCAATATTTTTCCAAAATTTTTCTTCCCCATATTCTCGAATAATTTTTCCTAATTCTTCTTCCGAGTATTCATTTACAATATCTTTTGCATTCTTATTATTATTCGTACATTCGTATTGATTCGTAATTCGTAAGGATAATCGCATATCAATTTCTTCATCTTCCTGAAAACTCATTCCCTTGCCGATAAGTTGATCACTCGACCAACCCAAATCCGCCAAAATCGCATCAACTTTTTCTATCCCAATTGCTTCTAATATTGTTTCTAAATTATTAAAATTACTATTCACCAAAAAAATATTTTCTTTTTTATAAATTGGAATTTGAAAATTATTTGGAAACCTGTCTGCCGATGAGGTAGATTGGAAATTGGAAATTGGAAATTCCGCGAAATTTTCTATTGCCTTGATATCAGCGTCTATTCCAATTAATATTCCTTTCTTACCTATTTTCTTTAAAATTTCGCGGGCATGCCCACCACCTCCGAATGTAGCGTCCACCACGATCATGCTGGGTTTTATATTCAGCAGTTCGATAATTTCTTTAAGTAGTACGGGCTTATGAACAGACATACTATCCTGAAATTTTCAATTTACAATAATCAATTTTCAATGAATGACCAATTTTCAATTTTTAATATCCTTAGTTTGAAAATTTTTTCTTTGAAAATTCATTGAGAATTGTAAATTGAGAATTGAAAATTTTTTTAATACACTCCTAGCTTCCCCAACTGTTCCGCAATTTCATCGGTGTTTTTTTCGGCATTCTTTTTATATCCATCCCATTTCTTTTCATCCCAAATTTCCAGTCGGTTATACACTCCCGCAATGATGACATCTTTGTCGAGGTCAGCATAACTTTTCAAAAAATCTGGAATCAAAATTCTACCTTGCTTGTCAATTTCACAATCTACTGCGCCTGCCAGCATCGAACGAACAAAACTTCGCGTGGATGATTCACCGATTGGAAGTGTGCCAAGTTTTTCCGCCAACTCCTGCCAAACTTTCATTGGATAAATTATAAGACACTTATCTAACCCTTTCGTCACCACTATTTTATTTTTCAAATCACTTCTAAATTTACTTGGAACCGCCAATCTTTTTTTCGGATCAATGCTGTGATTATACTCTCCAATGAACATAGTATTTTTTGCTCCTTACTAATTACGAACTTTTACGAATGTACTAATGTTAACTGACTAATCTTTTATTATTTCAATTAAATTATTTCTAATTCGTACATTCGTACTGATTCGTAATTCGTAAGGATTTCCCCACTTCTCTACACTTTCATATCCTACGAATCTATTTTACCCCACCCAGCCTCATTGGTCAACACTTTTTTTCACACTTTTAAAAATACAAAAAACGCCCATTTTAGGCGCTTTCCAAAAAAGTTATGCACAGCCTGTCCCCAATATCATTCTAGAAACTTTAAAAAGTATTCTTTTGGTTTTATTTCTTCTCTAATAACCTCTTTCCATTCTAAATTGATATCCGAAACTCTTTGTATCTTTCCATTATGATAACACAGTGGATCAATCACGCGCGATTTGCAAATAATTTTTTCCTTAAAATCATTTGGATCATTCTTAAATTTAATTTTATTATTCATTCGGCGGAATAAATATTCCAGTTTTTTGTCCTTGTTCAAATATGTCGAAATTTTTGCGAGTACTTCGCTATCCGTTGTATATAAATCATTCTGATAAATATAATTATTTTCTAAAGAATATTTTATATATTTACCAACTGCGCTAAACATCAAGGCCGTTGGCAATCCCGAGTAATGTTTTCTGTTTAGAATCTCAAAATATTTAGCAAATTTTTGAGCACTCTCGAAATCAGAAAAAATCCATTGCTTATTTTCCACTTTCAATTTTTCTAAAAAATATTCAATCTCTTCCTTGCTTCCGATTTTGAAAATTAAAATACCTCGCAAAGAATAATCAATTCGATCAGCGCAAATATTTGGAATTTTATTTTCCTGAAGAGGAAAATTTTTATCATCTAAAATATATTTCAAATCAAAATCGTGTTTTCCCAAAATTTTTGGCAGATTAGAATTTCTCACATAATTTTCAAATGAATTATCTTGGTAATCCTGTTTTTCTTGCGAACCGCTTGAAAAATAATAATCAGCGGCATGAGAAAAAGCACCATGAGAAACATCATGAATTAGTCCAGCGATTTGTTCCTCAATTGACGCGCCATATTTTTTTAGTAAAAGATAATCACCCACCGAATGTTCAAAACGACTATGCGCTGTCCCAGGAAAATATGCTTCAAAATATCCAGCCTGATCCACACCTTTGAGTCTTTGCATTTCTGGACTATTTATAATTTCCAAAATCACTGGCTCACTTATTTCAAATTCCCCATAAATTCTGTCAATGTATTTCATAATTTTTTATCCTAACATTGAATGTTAGGAAAGATCATTATTTAAAATACTCTCCATTTCTTTTCTTTCTTGCATTGCAATTAAATTTTTCATTGCAAATTCTTTATATTCGAAATTATTTTTAAACTGGCCAAGCACTGCCCCCTTACTTAAAACGACTGGGTGCTTATTTTTCTCGCCAATATATTCTTTAAAACTAGACCAAAAATATTTTCCAGCTGGAGCGATTTTATGCACTTGGCTATTGCAATTCACATAAGCCGAAACATAAAGAAGATACTCGTTCGTGTCTATGTGAGATGATTTATATCTTCCTTGAAATAAAGCGCCTGACCGATTATTTTTCTTATTAAAATACTTCGTATATCCATTTCCCACTTTTTGCATAAAAGTTTCAATTCCTTTTTCTTTAATTTGTCTCAAAATCAAATGATAATGATTAGGATTTAAACAATAAGCAACAATTTCTACTAATGGATCTTGTTTCTTCTTCCTAACATTCAATGTTAGGAAGAATTGTTCAAGGGTATCACTGGGATTATTTTTCTTATAATCACGCCAAGCAATCATCGCTCCGTTATTTTTATCATTCATTAAGCGCAAAGAAAATAAGAAACGCCAATAATCTACCTCACTTAAAAATACCTCTCGTTTATCAACGCCCCGATTGAAAATATGATAATATTCTTCATTTGCCAAAGACACTTTTCTCATAATTATATTTTACCCTAACATTGAATGTTAGGGTAGGTTATTTGTCGCATCGCTACACTCCTCGCAATAATATAATAATTTCTAAACCAATTATATCACAAATAAAAAAAGCCGGGATCTGTTGATAAGATTCCCGGCGTTTTGGATTTTTTTTATTTTAAAATTTATTAAACTTTACCACGTTCCATTCCTATGACCGCACCTAGATAATACTCTCCAGTTTTTATTACGTTTCCGCGTTGTTGAAAATCCTGGACAGCGAATTACGTCGTAAAAATACTCCTCTATATCTTTCCTTTTCATTCCATTTTTAATTAAGAATTGTTGAATTTTTTTGCGTCCCCAAGTTCTTGTCTTTCTAAAACTAGGAACACCAATCCATCTTTTTAATTTATCTTTGTTTAAAGTTTGTAAAAGCATGATATGTTCACTTTCTTGCCAACCGCATGTTTTACAAAGTTTGCCATCTGCCATATTTAACTCCTCCTTATTTCATAGTTTATATTATTATATTAAAGAACCAAATTTTAAGCCTTCTTTCTCCCTGCCCTGTTTCTTTCCACTTCTGTCAAAAATTCTTTTCGCAGGCGCACGGATTTTGGAGTGATTTCCAAATATTCATCTTCTGCCATCACCTCTAGCCCTCGTTCGATATTCAAGTTCATTGGCGGAACAAGATGAATAGCTTCGTCAGCACCGGATGAACGCATATTGCTCATTTGTTTTCCTTTAGTCGGATTGACCGCCATATCTTCGCCTTTCGACACATTGCCAATTACCATCCCTTCATAAATTTCCATTCCAGAACCAATGTAAAGCGTACCGCGTTGTTGCAAATTGGCCAAAGAAAATCCCAAGGCTTTTCCTGAAGCCATCGAAATCATTGAACCAACTTCGCGCTTGGAAATTTCTCCGGCGTATGGCCGAAAACCAATCACGCGCGAACACATAATTCCTTCTCCTTTAGTGTCAACAATAAATTGTCCCCGATAACCTAAAATTCCTCGCGTCGGAATTTCAAAAATCATTCGATTTTGATTGCCATGCGATTGCATATCAATCATTATACCTTTTCTTTTTCCTAATGTTTCAATAATTGATCCGGCCACAGTTGATGCCACATCAATTGTCACTTCTTCAAATGGTTCAGATTTTACTCCATCTATTTCTTTTATAATTACTTGTGGTTGCGACACTTGAATCTCATAACCTTCTCGACGCATATTTTCGAGTAGGATCGCAATATGAAGTTCCCCTCGACCGTAAATTTTCCAAAAATCTGCGGAAGTAAAGTCAATTTTGAGTCCAACATTTATTTCTAATTCTTTTTCCAAGCGTTCTTTGATTTGTTTAGTCGTCACGAATTTTCCTTCGCGCCCAGCAAAAGGAGAATCATTGACTAAAAATCTAAGTGAGATAGTCGGTTCATCAATGGAAATTGCCGGCAAAGCAACTTGCTCTGCATTTTCACAAATCGTATCACCGATTTCAATTTCTGGCAGTCCTGCCATCATTACAATATCTCCCGCAACCGCTTCTTGAATTTCCTGTCTTTCCATTCCGCGAAAACTGAAAAGCTTGGTAATTTTTCCATTTTTAGTTTCCCCATTTAATTTTTTTAAATATAAATTACTTCCATTTCTGATCGTTCCTTCATAAATTCGAAGAATTGCCAGTCGTCCCAAAAAATTATCATAACCTAAATTAAAAGGCTGGGCACGAAGCGGAACATCTTTCTCTGAAACAGCTGGTAAAACTTTTTCCAAAACTAAATCAAGCAGTGGATTCATATTTTGACTTTCATCATCCAAATGCCGTTTAGCAATCCCCTGCTTGCCAATTGCATAAATTGTTTCAAAATCCAATTGTTCATCATTTGCACCTAAATCCAAAAACAATTCAAAAACTTTTTCTTGCGCCAGCTCTGGATCAGAGGCTGGCTTATCAATTTTATTTATAATCACAATTGGTCGAAGACCTAACTCCAAAGATTTTTTGAGAACAAAGCGAGTTTGAGGCATCGGCCCTTCTTGGGCATCCACCACGAGTAACACACTGTCAATTGAACGAAGCACTCGTTCCACTTCACTGCCAAAATCAGCGTGTCCTGGGGTGTCCACGATATTGATTTTTGTATCCTTATAAAACAAACTGGCATTTTTAGCATAAATGGTAATACCCCGCTCTTTTTCCAAAGCGTTAGTATCCATTGTCGCCCCCTCATCAGTTATCGTTCCCGTTTGTTTCATTAGGGCATCAGTAATTGTTGTTTTGCCATGGTCAACATGCGCGATAATGGCGATATTTCGAATTTCCATAATCTATTAAATAAAAAAACGCTGATTTAACAGCGAAAAAAGATAATCGCAACTAATATTCATATTAACACCAAAAAATTATTCTGTCAAAACAACTACCCTTTGCCTGAATTCAAACTCCGAAGCCCCTTTTTGCTAGAATAGAGCGTTAACCTTTAATTAACGCTATGAGTATGCCAAAAGGAATAGAAATAACCCTCTA
>MFSE01000004.1 GCA_001784805.1 Candidatus Moranbacteria bacterium RIFOXYA12_FULL_35_19 | reverse complement strand
CGAGTGACCCTCATTTCGGGGGTCATCTTGCGTTAGAAACCGAAACTCATTTGGGGGGACATTCTGTATTGGAAGAGACTACCCCTTGCGTAGAAAAGCGATTTGTGCTAGTATAGGCAGGTCGTTTTAAAAACTGGGTGAAAGGGAGGTTTAGCCAAAGTCAGCTAAAAGAGGGGTCATTCCAGAAGAACTGAACAATAATGAGCGGACAAATTCTGTTAAAGGGGATAAGGAGAAACAAAAAAATAAATATCTTAGCCATAATCATTCTCGCACTAACTGCGAGGCTGTTTTTTTCTGTTTTTTTTGGGGAAAATGTCTTGGCTAAAAAGCAAGAAGATGTTTTAATTGAACAAAAATTTAGCTCCATTGATCCATTGAAAAATATCAATCCGGAAAATTTTTTCAAAGAAAACGAAACGAAAAATATTTGCAAAAAATTAAATTTTAAATGTCAAGAGGAGTCGAAAAGCAATCGAGAATATCTCTATGAAGATATACTTGCCGGCTATCCAATGCAAGAAATGACTTCCGAGATAGCTAAAAAAGACAAAGATGTCTCTGCTTTTTTAATTGCAATTGCTAAAAAAGAAAGCAATTGGGGAAAACATTCTCCTCAAAAAAATGGAAAAAGCTGTTATAATTATTGGGGTTATCGAGGGAGTTATAATGCCACTGATTCTGGTTATAGCTGTTTTGACAATCCAACTCAAGCGATTTCTGTTGTGGGAGGAAGAATTGAAGACTTGATAAATCAAACAATTGATACGCCGGAAAAAATGGTAGTTTGGAAATGCGGGCGAAGTTGTTCTTGGGATAACCCGACAGCGGTGAAAAAATGGATAAGCGATGTGAGCTTGTATTACCATAAAATCAATTCATAAAGAAGATAAGAATAAAAATAAACCACCAGGAGTGGTTTATTTTTTTATTTTAGTGTAAGATAATAGTATGAGTTGGTTGGCAATTACCATAATTGCATATTTTCTTTTGGCACTGGAAATTATTCTGGATAAGTTTTTGCTTTCCTCCAAGCGCGTTTCTCATCCATCTATTTATGCTTTTTATTCCGGAACACTAGGATTGTTTGCGATAGCTTTTTCCCCTTTCGGTTTTCATTGGATTAGTTATGCTAAAATATTTTTCAGTTTTTTGGCTGGGATAATTTTTATCTATGGTATGCTAGCGCTGTTTTTTGCTATTAGAAAAGGTGAGGCTAGTCGAGTGCTTCCCGTAGTGGGAGCGGTCATTCCGATCACAGCTTTTTTCTTGGCGATATTTTTCTTGGAAGAACGATTGGGTGGGCGGGGGATTTTGGGAATAATCTTTTTGATTTTCGGCGGACTGCTAATTTCCTTTGATTTAGATAAAGATAGAAAGAGAATATTTCATCAAGGTTTTCGCGCTTCACTCTTAGCCGGATTTTTTTTAGCGCTGTCGGCTATATTTATCAAGGCGCTTTATAATGAAGATAATTTTTTGAATGTTTTTATTTGGACGCGTACGGGCGCTTTTTTAGGTGTGCTTAGCTTTTTATTAGTGCCGATTTGGCGTAAAGCAATTTTAGGTTCGCTACTTAAATTCAAAAAACCGGAGAAAGAAGGAAAAAAATCTGGCGCATCGTTTATTTTTGCCAAGACACTGGGCGGAAGTGGTTCTTTTTTGAAAGAAATGGCGACCTCAATGACCACTGCCAGCGTCACGATAGTCAATGCTTTGGTATCAATAGAGTATGTTTTTATTTTTATGCTAAGTGTTATTTTTTCCGTTTGGGTGCCAGAAATTATGAAAGAAAAAAAAGATATTAAAACTGTGCTACAAAAAATTACCGCTATCGCCATTATCACTCTGGGATTAGTGTTGGTTTCAAAAAGCTGAATTATACTTTAGACACTGGATGTCTCGCGACCGTAACAGCCGAAAGACATCCAGTGTCTACAAACGCGGAAGTTTTAATAATTTTAAAATAAGATAATAAAATGTTTAAAAAAAAGTTTAGAAAATTTTTAAGAATTTTTGGAAAAATAATCTTGGCGGTTTTTGTTTTTCTGCTCTTGATGTTTGTGTATTTTAATATTCCTGTAAGCGATCAAAATGATCGGGCTAAACTGGGAGTAACTTTTTCCCATCGCTATGCTGGAGACATTGGCCTTGATTGGAAAAAAGCTTATCTTGCCATATTAGATGATCTTAATGTTAAGAAAATAAGAATTCCCGTGTATTGGGATTTGGTGGAAACAGTTGAAGGGCGATATGATTTTTCTGATGTTGATTGGCAACTTGATCAGGCGCATAAAAGAAAAGCGGAAATTATTTTGACAATTGGGCAAAAAGTTCCACGCTGGCCGGAATGTGCTATTCCGGATTGGGCAATGACGAGTGATCAAAAAAGAAAAGAATCGCTTTTAAAATTCATTTCGGTGGTGATGGAGCGATATAAAAATAATCCGGAAATAAAATATTGGCAGATTGAAAATGAACCCTTTTTGATTTTTGGTGTTTGTCCGGCGCCGGATGCTGATTTGCTGGATAGCGAACTTTTGTTGGCGCGAAAAATTGATGATAGTCGAAAAATAATTGTGTCTGACAGCGGAGAATTGAGCATTTGGATTCGAGCAGCCAGACGGGCGGATATTTTTGGTACTACGATGTATCGCAATGTTTATAAAGATGGCTGGGGTTATTATACTTATCCGATCGGTCCGAGATTTTTTCGTTTCAAATATGGCGTGATCAAACTTTTTGCCGAGCAGAAAAATGCGATTGTCGCCGAGCTTCAAGCCGAACCGTGGATTGCCGGCTGGACAACGAATGCGCCGTTGGAAGAACAATTCAAATCAATGAATGAAAAAAAATTGGTGGAAAATGTTATTTACGCTAAGCAAGTTGGTTTTCCGGAAATTTATCTTTGGGGAGTGGAATGGTGGTATTGGCTGAAAACCGAAAAAAGTTATCCGGCAGTCTGGGACACAGCCAAAGAGCTTTACGAAATACGAAATTAACGAAATACGAAAAGCCTAATTATATCAAATCGACTTGATTTATTTCGGTATCTCTGGGAAGCTTAACTTCTAAAAGAGAGGTTAAATCTCCTAGAGGTATAGTAGGTTTAGTTATTTTGGTATTATTAATAAAAATAAAAATGAAGCGTCATATTGGTTTGCATCATATCAATACGCCAAAAAAATTTATTTTAATCTCGGCTATTATAATTGCTGGGGTTTTTGGTACAGTTTTTAGTATAAAAGCCTACCCACAAGTTTTTAGTGCTGATTTGACAATTGAAAAAACGGTAGAAATAAATTCCGATGATCCTGTAACTATTGATTTTTCTATGCCGATGTTTGTGGATGATTATAATGGAAAAATAAAAATAATTCCAGCGGAAGAATATAAGTTGCGTTGGGAAAATTCTAACAAGAGATTGAAAATTTTTCCAGTGCGTTTTTGGAAGCCGGAGCAAGATTATAAAATATTTTTGCCGGAAGCGAAAAATATTATGTTTTCCAAAACAAAAAGTCGAATAATATATTTTTCCACTCAAAAATATCCTCAAGTCGTCAGTATTTTTCCAAAAAATGGCGCGCAAGATGCGCTAATTGGAGCGGAAGATCCGATAACGATAAATTTTAAAAATCCTGTCGCTGATTTTTCTGTGAGATTTATTTTAAATTCAAAAATTGAATCTAATTTTCAAAGCAACAGCGCTCGAACGCAGTTTAAGCTTTTGCCAAAAAATGGAGTGGAGGATGGAATGAAATATGAACTTAAAATATATACCAAGTATATAAGCGAAACAGAGGATTCTTTTCGGGAAATTTTTGAAAGTTCTTTTGAGACTTTGCCCCCAGCGAACATTGTTTGGGAAAAAGATTTATCGGCCAGAATCAATCAAGCTAAAAGATATGGGCGGGCAAAAATTAAGCTGGGCAAATATATCGATATAAATTTATCCGCTCAAGTTATGAGTATTTTCGAGGAGGGAAAAATGCTGGATGCTTTTATGATTTCCAGTGGAAAAAGAGGAATGGATACACCGAAAATGGAAACTAAAATTTACAACAAATTTCCGCGGGCTTTTTCTAAGGCGTACGGACTTTTTATGCCTTTTTGGATGGCGATGGTGCCGGATGGAAAATTTGGTATTCATGAACTGCCAGAATGGCCGGGAGGCTACAAGGAGGGAATCAATCATCTGGGTATTCCGGTTTCTCATGGCTGTGTGCGATTAGGCGTCGGTTCGGCAGAACGAGTGTATAATTTTAGTGAAATTGGAACACCGGTGATTATATATTAAATAAGAGACAAGGAACAAGAAACAAGAAACAAAAATTTTCAAGCTTCAATTTTCAATGAATTTTCAAGTAAAAAAATTTTCAAATATTGAATATTGAAAATTGATCATTGAATGAAAATTGTTAATTGAAAATTAATGATCAAACTATGTTTAAAGTTTTTCTAAAATATTATCTGCCAGTAATTGTCTGGATGGGGGCGATTTTTTATCTTTCTTCTATTCCTGGTCTTCAATATTCTAAAAGTGCTGTGGAAGAAATAATTTTGCGAAAAGGGGCGCATTTTTTGGAATTTTCCGTTCTGTTTTTCTTACTCTGGCGTATTTTTTTTAGCGCGCATAAGCTGAAAATGAAAAAAGCCTATTGGTTGGCATTATTTTTAGCAATTTTTTTTGGAGCGAGCGACGAGTTTCATCAATCATTGGTGTTGGGAAGAGCAGGGAAGTTGATTGATGTTATTTTTGATAGCGTGAGTATTGTTTTCAGTGCGGAGATAATTTGGATTTCAGTCAGCCGAAAAATAAAAATAAAAAATATTCTAGTGTTGTTTTTTTCCGCGCTGGCGCTTTTGAGTCTGGAAGTCAAAATGATTCAAGATGGAAAAAGCAGTGAAAAAAAATCAGTAAATTTGATTTTAGAAAATGAGGTAGAAAAAATAAAAAAAGATTTAACGGAAAGAATTTTTTCTAGCAAAATTGAAAATATTGTAATTTATAAATCGACCGAATTAGAAATAAAAGAAAATATTTCAGTTGAAGTTCCGAAGAGTATTCCTGAAAAAGTATTATTGAAAATTCCTTTTACAACGCAAGCACCTTTTGCGAAATGGGACGAAATTCACGAAGAGGCTTGCGAGGAAGCCTCAATTGTAATGCTCCAATATTATTTTTCAGGAAATGTTTTGACTAAAGAAATTGCCGAAAAAGAAATTCAAAAATTAGTAAAATTTCAACTAGAAAAAAAAGGAGATTATGCCGATACGACAACACAAGAAACATTTGATTTATTTGTGGATTTTTATGGTGAGCTTCCCGAAGGAAAAAAACTGAAAGTAATTTATGATTTTGAAAAAGAAGATTTGAAAAAATATCTTTCGCTTGGAAATCCAATTATTATTCCGGCAGCGGGACAAAAACTGAATAATCCAAATTTCAAAACGCCCGGACCACTCTATCATAATTTAGTTTTAGTCGGTTATGACGGCGACACAATAATTACCAATGATCCTGGAACGCGAAAAGGCGAGGGCTATGAATATAATATTGATGTACTATACAACGCCATTCACGATTTCCCTGGAAAGCCGGAAAATATCGAACAAGGTCGGCGTGCGATGATTGTGGTGGAGTAAGGACTGGACATATTTATGTAATAATATAGTACTAGTATGATACATATTTATGTGTAATAAACTAGTATATGTGTTTAATAAAGACAGTAAAGTTTGGATATTTGTTGATAAAATTAAAAATTATTCTTTTATTAAACTAATTGCATCAACTTATGACGACCGTCAGATTATGATATAATTAGTTTGCAGGTAAAGCAGATAAGGTAAATAAAATAAATTAAAATAAAAAGTTAATCAAGTTTTATGTATAAATTTGGATCGGTGCAAAGAAAAATACTCCTAACTTTATTAGGCGGAGTAGCGTTAGGATTATCTTCTTCTCCTCGACAATATTTTTGCACATTTCGCAAGTTGCAAAAAGAATGGAAAAAAATCAATCAAAATAATTTCAATCGCTCCCTTAAAAAACTTTCATCGGAAAAATTAATTGAGGAAAGGGTACTTTCTGATGGATCTTTCAAATTAATTCTTACTGCATTAGGAAAACAACAGGCTAGTCGAATGAATCTTTTGGGCAATTCTATAAATTTCAAAAAACCAAAGCGTTGGGATGGAAAATGGAGAATTGTGCTTTTTGATATTCCAGAAAAAGATCGATCTTTTCGAAATATTTTGCGAGAACATCTTTATGCTCTTAATTTTCTAAAATTACAACATAGTGTTTTTGTTTCTCCTCATCCTTTTGAAAAACAAATTTTAGAATTGGTTGCTCTTTATTCAGCAGAATCTTATGTGCGTGTTATTATAGCTATTCAAATTGATAATGGGAATAAAATTAAGAGACACTTTTTTAGATAGTTCCATATTGTATCAACTTATGACGGCCGTCAGATTATGATATGAGAGTTATTGAGGAACAGCTGGAAAAGATTATAAGTACGAATAGGTTGGAGGTTATAAATGGGTAGGGAGCATAGTAAAAAACTTAGTTTGTATTTATAAAATTTTTTATTTAAGCCAAAAAAGGATGGCGAGTTATTGACAAAATCGCTATTTGGGTGTATAAATAAAAGTCAAAAATAGTTCCTTAATAATGTGCGAAAGTTGCGTTTTGCCATGGCAGAAAGAGGTTTATATTTGTCATCCTCGCGAATGCGGGGATCCAGTCCCAGAGCTTTATTTATTGCAAAGACTTAAGTATTTTGCAATATTTCTACACTAGATTCCCGTTTTCACGGGAATGACATAAATTTCCAAGACTTTTTTCTGCTGTGGCGAAATCATATCGATTAGCCAGAAGCAAAAAATCCCAAAAGCTAAGTCGGAGTGAAATTCTATTTCATAATGAGGAGGCGAAGGAGTAAAAAATGAAAAAGACATTGAGTTGGAAAGAAGTTGGTCAGTTCGTCGCTGTTTTAATTGGTGTATTTACGATTATTCGCGATACACTGAAACGGATGGCAATTGGAGTTGAAATTTTTGAGTGGCTGATTGGCGAGGGGAAGGAATTTTTCACCGAGACTTTAAAACAGCTCGGCGAAAATTTTCTCAAAAATAAACGTATCCACATCATTGACGAGAATACTATTCTCGTCAACCTTGACGCTCCGATTAAACTGCCTTTTGACGGAGCAGAAATTAAATCCCAAGCTGGCACTGGTTGGGTGAAAGTTGAAAAACGTTCGGATGGATTGTATGTTGATGGCCAAAAGGTCATCCTATATTTGTCTGAGCGACAAAAAAATGGCAAAATTAAGGGATACGAACTTCGCGAGGAGTTATCAGGGAAACTTGTGTTGCATCCGAACATTCTGGATGCTCTAATGGATAATCTCCATTTTATCCCAGAAGACTGGAAGCAGGATGAAAACGGAAATATTCGTTTTATCTTTTTCTGGGCTGTAATTTTTCGCGACCCTTCAGGTGGCTTTCTCTATGTTCGTTCTCTGTACTTCGATAACGATCAGTGGAACTCGTACTACTCCTTGCTCGGCCTTGACTGGGATGACCGCCACCCCGCTGCGTTGCGCGCAAGTTAGAACTCTAGGCTAAGTTTCTCAGCTCTTCGGAACTTTGAAACTTAGTCCTTAGAAACTAAAAAAAATGGGCTTCGTGTTGTATTTCTACTCGGGGCTCTTTTATTTTGAAAATTTCTCCTAGTATGATATTATAAAAGCAGGTGAAAAGGACAAAATTATGCGAATATCTAAAGAACAAAAATTAAAGACGGCGGAAATTGCCAAAAAACAAAAGCTGAAATTAGTTGTAATTTTTGGTTCTTTTGCGAGTGGAAAAAATAGAAAAGATAGTGATTTAGATCTGGGCGTACTTAGTGAAAAGGAAATTTCTTTTGAGAAACAAGTTGCTTTGATAAATGAATTTTCGCAAATTTTCAAAAAAAATGTTGACCTTTCAGTTTTAAATAGAGCTAATCCGCTTTTGCTTTTTGAAGCCAGTAAGAATCCTATTTTGCTTTTTGGAAAGAAAAAAGAGTTTTTTGAATTTCGCTTGCACGCTTTTCATGCTTATAACGATTATCAGCCATTTTTTAAGCTAGAAAACGAATTGAATAAAAAAATAATCAAATCCTATGTCAATTGATAAAAGTATCATTATTAGGAAAATAACCCTAATAAATAAAGATTTAAAAAGTTTGAAAAAACTTAGCCAGCTTTCCTTGAAGACTTATTTGAGCAAATCAGAATATGAAGCGATGACAGAAAGATATCTAGAAAGAATTATTGGTCGGATGATTGATATAAATTATCATATTTTATTGGAAGCGGAGAAAGAAAATCCCATTGATTATTACAGTTCATTTATCGAATTAGGCAAGAAAAAATATTTACCGTTAAAACTTTCAATTACTATGGCTGATTCGGCGGGACTGCGAAATAGATTAGCTCATGAATACGATGAAATTGACGAGAAAAAAGTTTTCGAAGCGATGAACTCTTGCCTTCGAGATGTTCCGAAATATTTAAAAAACATTGTAAAATCGTTAAATTTATAAAATAGAAAGGAGGTGTTATATGAATAAAAAACACAGTGATATTTTGATGGGGCTTTCTGTTTTGGCTGTGGCGGTTTCGGCTTATGATTCAATTTATAAAACCGATGTTTTCGGTCTAGCGGGAACACAGTGGATGCTGGTAGCTTTGGTTTTAGCTGTCTATGGAATATATGCTAAAATGAAATTCGAATAGTCGCGAATGTCAAAACGAATGAAAGCGGATATATTTGGATATAATTTGACTAAAATTAGTATATGGCTAAGGTGGTATTGGATATCGAAACAATCGGTTTTGATTTTGACGCTTATGATAAAAAAAGTCAGGAGTATCTTTTGAAGTATGCCGAGAACGACCAAGAAAAAGAGGAAGTAAAAAATAAACTGGCGCTTTATCCTTTAACCGGAGAAATAGTAGCTATTGGAATGTTGAATCCAGAAACTAAAAAAGGCTATCTATTGTTTCAAAATGGAGAAGATGAACAAAAAAAATTTGAAGAAAACGGAATAATTTTTGAAACAGGGAGTGAAAAAGAAATTTTGGAAAAATTTTGGAATGCAGTCAAAGCGTATGATTCGGTGATAACTTTCAATGGCCGAGGCTTTGATATTCCATATTTAATGATGCGAAGCGCGATAAATAAAATTCGTACTACACGCAATCTTTTAGGCTATCGATTTAGCCACAAAGAGCATTGCGATCTTTTGGAGCAATTGACTTTTTATGGGGCGATTAGAAAATTCAATCTGGATTTTTATGCCAAAACTTTTAGGATAAAAAGTTCTAAAGATGAAGGAATCGACGGGTTGATGGTGGGTGATTTATATAAAGAAAAAAAATATCTCGAAATAGCCAAATATTGCGTGCGAGATTTGAAAACGACCAATGAACTGTTTGAATACTGGGATAAATATTTAAAATTTTAGAATTATGAAGAATAAGATTGCGGTATTTGATATCGATGGAACGATATTTAGAAAAAATTTAGCTTTTGAGCTCATCAATGAATTGTCTTGGCTAAAAATTTTTAAGCGTGAAGTGCGTCAAGAGTTGGTTTGTTTTTATACTAGTTGGCTTGATCATAATGGTACTTATGAAGAATATCGGAAAGCTCTGGTTAAGCTTTATGTGGAAAATATAAAGGGTTGTAGTAAAAAGCAAATATTAGAAGCTAGTCGAATTGTAGTGCCTTTTTTCAAAGACCGCACTTATATTTTTGCTAACAATCTGATAGCGGATCTGAAAAAGAAAGGTTATCATCTCATTGCAGTTTCCGGTTCGCCGATTGAAATTGTGGAAGAGTATAATAAATATTTGAAATTTGATGCGGTTTTTGGTACAGTTTATGAGTTAGATGAAAAAGGTTTTTATACTGGCAAAGAAGCTTTTGCTCCAACAGCGCACAAAGGTCATGTGGTCAAGCAATATGCAACGGAAAATAAACTTACACTGGAAGATTCCTATGGAGTAGGCGACACTGAATCAGACGCGAAATTTTTGGAAATCGTAGACAACCCAATTGCTTTTAATCCAAATTTAAATTTAAAAAAAATTGCCGAGGAAAAAGGTTGGCGGATTGTGGTGGAAAAGAAAGATGTGATTTACGAAATTTAGTATGCGAATAGCGCACTACCAGCCTCGCGTCGACAAGCGGTCTCCGCGAGTCGAGGCGGGCGAATGCGCACATGCGAATAAATAGTATGCGAATAATAATTAATAAAATAATTTTATGGGAGCGTATATAATTTTAGGGGCGATTGTTTTTGTTTTCTTTTTTCTGATTTATCTTGTACTGGATTTTGCCATGATTAAAGGCGGAGCCAACCAATTTTGGGACAAGTGGGTCAAAAATACTCTTTGGATTTGGTTGCCTTTTTATGCGCTTCAAAGATTGATTAAGGAAGTGATACTGAAAAAATAAACGCGATGCGAATCTACGAACATAAAAAAACTCGCCTAACGGCGAGTTTTTAAATGCAGTATTTTTTGGATTTATTTCACGCTTTCGACGAATTTCTTGAATACTTCTGGATTTTCCATGGCCATTTGGGAGAGGACTTTTCGATCAACCTCGATTTTTTTGTCCGAGAGGGTTTTGATAAAGGCGCTGTATTTTTCTCCGAGTTCGCGAAGGGCAATATTGAGCCGGGTGATCCAAAGTGCTCGCATAGTTCTTTTCTTCACTCGGCGGTCACGAAAGGCGTAACTGCCCGCCTTAATTACGGCTTGCTTGGCGGCAGCATAATGAGTATTTCTTTTCCAACGATATCCTTTAGCGTCAGCCAGCAGATTCTTTCTTCTTTTTGAGGCGGAAACTCCGCGTTTTACTCTTGTCATATAATTGACGAATAGTTGCGAATTGTAAAACAAATTAATTCGAATTTATTTGTTTTACAATTTGCAGAAATTAGCATTTAGTGATTATAAGGTAGGGCTTTCAAAATATTATGTTCGTCTGCTTTGAATAGGCGCATATCGCCTTTTTTTGCTCGGCCAACTTTGCCATTTTCTTTAGAATTGTAATGGTTGTGACCGGTTTTTCGACGAGTGACTTTCTTGTTTTTGGTAATTTTGATTTTCTTAATCAAAGCTTTCTTGGTTTTTAATTTCATAATTCTAATAAATCGCGAATATTTAAACAAATAAATTCGAATGCATTTGATTACAAATTCGCGACTATTCGCTAACTAGTTATTATTATATTAAATCCTCCTGGGAATCTTTTTATCTCTTGCTCTGTTTTATTAGGTACGGAAATGCTTTTTACGAATTCGATAAGATTTTTTCTGGCTAGATCGCCATGGGCTTTTTCTCGGCCTTTCAAAACTATTTCAATTTTTACTTTGTTTCCTTTGGTAAGAAATTTTTCTGTTTGATTTTTCTTAAAATCTAAATCATGTTCATCTGTTCTGACACTAAGGCGAATTCCTTTTATTTCTGATTTTTTCTGTTTGGCTTTATGTTGGCGTTCTTCTCGGGATTTTTGGTATTGAAATTTTCCAAAATCCATAATTTTGCAAACAGGAGGAATGGCCTTGGGAGATATTTCCACCAAATCGAGTAGCTTTGCTTTGGCAATGCTCAAAGCTTCTGGTACTGTCATTATACCTAATTGACTTCCATCATCAGCAATAACTCTGATCTCCTTAGCCCAGATGTGTTCATTTATTCTTGTTGTTGGAGCCTTTTTTACAAAAGGCCGACGATATATTCTTCTAATGGTTTTTGTGTTAATAATTACTATTACGAAATACGAAATAAATACTAAATACGAAAGTACGAAAAAAGTGAGTATAATTGTTTCGTATTTCGTTAATTTCGCCCGCCTCGCGTCGACGAGCGTCTTCGCGAGTCGAGGCGGGTAGTTCGTAAAACTGTGGAGATGATGGGAATTGAACCCATGTCCAAAGCTATTCATTTAAAATCTTCTACAAGCTTAGTTAGTTTGTTTAGGTTGGGAGTTATGAACTAACAAAATATCCCAACCTTTTTTCTAGTGTAATTTTACCAAAGTCGCCTAGAAAATGCAATTTTGGCTATCCTAATGTATAACACCGAGCTCTATCTATTAGGAGTGGATAGTTCGATGGCTTCGGCAATTAAGCCAAAGCGTAGGCAAAGTTAGCTGAGAAAGCTTGCGCAATCGCAGTTTTTGCTTTTGAAAATAAGTTTGCACTTATTGATTTGGCGCAGGATTTATAAGTATGCGCCAGACTTAGCTTGCATATTTTAAACGTACAACTTGTCGAAACCAAACATCCCCATCGGGGGACCGTACTTCGTACGGAATTTTTAATTTTTAATTTTTAAATAATTTTTAATGTTAGAATGTTTAAAAATTTAAAAATTAAGATTTATTTACAAAATTAAAAATTATAAAAATTAAAAATTCTTCAGCGCTCTTCTGGCTTCTATGGAGTCTTCTCTTTTCTTGATTTTGTCTCGTTTGTCGTATTCTTTTTTACCTTTTCCGAGGCCAAATTCAAGCTTGATAAGCCCGCCTCGCGTCGACGAATCGTCTCCGCGAGTCGAGGCGGGACGCTTTTTAGTATATAATTTAATTGGCACTAATGTCAAGCCTTGAGTGCGAGCTTTTCCAATTAAATGCTTTATTTCCGATTTCTTGAGCAGAAGTTTTCTGGGGCGGGTTGGATCGTAATTATTGATTTTTCCCGCGTGAATATAGGGTGGAATATGGGCGTTAGTCAGATATAATTCTCGGCCATGAATTGTTACGAAAGACTCTTTGAGGCTCACATGCTTGGTTTTTATCGATTTTACTTCATGACCAAAAAGCGCAATTCCCGCTTCATAGCTTTCCAAAATTGCATAATCAAAATGTGCCCGCTTATTTATTGCCAAAACACTCATAAACCAAGTCTAGCATTTCTTTCTTATTTTTGCTAGAATTTGATTATGGATCAAACAGGTCAACAAATTTTTGAATTTCTCTCACAGTATGGCTATGCCATAATGCTTCCTTTGATGATTATCGAAGGACCAGTGGTGACGATTATCGCGTCGATGCTTGCGAGTCTTGGCGCCTTCAATGTTTTTATTGTTTTGATATTGTCTATAATTGGTGATATGACTGGGGATGTGATTTTTTATTGGCTGGGTTATAAATATGGGCTGGGATTTGTGAAACGAGTGGGAAAATATATTGGCATCACAGAAAGCTTGGTTTTGAAAATGGAAAAATATTTTGAGCATCATGGTGGAAAAACTATTTTTGCCGTGAAATCAACGACGGGACTTTGTTGGGCAACTTTTACCGCAGCGGGAATTGTGAAAATGGATTTCAAAAAATTTGTGAAATATTCTTTTCTGGGCGGGATAATTTGGAGTGGATTTTTGGTGGCAATGGGATATTTCTATGGTTATCTTTGGCGAGAAATTCAAGTTTATATCAAATGGATTGGTTGGGTAATTTTTGGAACGGCAATTATCACTTTTGTTATAATTAATATTTATAAAAGTTATCAATCAAAAAAAATGTTTCAGGAAAATGAGAATAATGAATAAAAAAATTAAGAGATTTTATTATTTGCTAAATAATGCAAGTATAATAGAATGCTAATTATGATTAACAAGATATGTGAAAAAACTAGGGGAGTTTTATCTACTGATCCAAAAGTCTTATATCAAGAAGAACGATGTTTCTCCAAAGAACCTTTTTATTTTCCTGGGACAAATGGGAAGGCGGTTTTACTTATCCATGGTTGGACTTCTGTGCCGTATGAAGTTCGACGATTGGGAAAATATTTAAATGAAAATGGTTACACAGTTTCCGGACCGCTTCTTCGCGGACATGGGACAAAGCCAGAAGATTTGGAAAATGTCCGTTGGGAAGAGTGGTTGTGTGATGTAACAAGAGCTTATGAAGAATTGGCTAAGGATCACGAAAAAATTTTTGTAGCGGGAACATCAATGGGTGCCAATCTTACTGCGATGTTAGCAAAAAATAAAGCTAATATTTCCGGAATTATTTTAATGGCGATGCCATATAAAATTAAATTAGAAAAAATTTCAGTTTTTATTGCGAATATCGTAAAATGGTTTAAAAAATATTATAAAAAATTCTACCCGCCGACTTTTGGAGCATCAACTACTATTACTCGCTTGATTTCTTATCAATCTTATCCGATAAAAAGCGCCTTAGAGTTGTATAAATTGATGAAAATTTCGAGAAAGGTTTTGCTAAAAGTAAAACAACCCTGTTTTATTTTGCAATCAAATAGAGATCATGTGGTTGCTAAAAACAGTTTGGAAAAAATTTATGAAAAAATAGGTTCCAAAATTAAGGAAAAAAAATATGTTGATCGCGCTTATCACACTTTCATCTCGGATATTAAAAATGAACATATTTTCGAAGATATACTGAATTTTCTCAACAAAAATTAAATCACTCTGGAGGCTCAACCTCCATAAGGGAGGTTGAGCCTCCAATCTAAGCTTAATGCGTATAGGAATTTTTACTAATAATTATTTGCCTAATCCCTACGGCGTGACGCGGTCGGTTGAAACATTTAGACGTGAGCTAGAAAAACAGGAAAATGATGTTTTTATTTTTGCCCCGCGTTGGAAAGAATACGCTGATAAAAATCCGTGCGTTTTTCGTTTTCCTTCGTTGGATATAAAAATAAAATTTCGTTTTCCTTTGGCGATTCCATATTCTTGGAAGATGAGAAAAATTTTAAAAAATCTTGATTTGGATGTGATTCATGCGCAACACCCAAATCTTCTTGGAACTGTCGCGATGAAGTGGGCTAAGAGGAAAGAGATCCCGCTTGTTTTTACTTGGCATACGCTTTATGATCAATATACTAATTTCGTGCCGTTTGTTCCGGCGAAAATTTCCGCTGGATATATCATTAAAAAAGCAGTTAAGTTTGCCAACTTGGCGGATGCGGTAATTGTGCCGACTGATTCAATCATTCCAATTCTTCGAAAATGGGGAGTGACAAATAAAAATATAGTTCCAATTGCCACAGGAGTTCTTGAGGAAGAATTTGCCAATGTTGATAAGAATAAAATTAGAGAAAAATATAATATAAAAAGCGATGAAATAGTATTGCTTATAGTTTCTCGCTTAACTTCAGAAAAAAATGTTGAATTTGTTTTTCGCTCAATCAAAAATATTCTAAAAAAAGGAAGCGTTAAATTTTTAGTGGTGGGGGATGGGTATCTTCGACGGAACTTGGAAAATTTTTGTCAGCAAGAAAAAATTTCAGACAAAGTTATTTTTTGCGGAGAAGTAGAGAGAGAAGAAATCAAACATTATTATGCCAGCGCAGATATTTTTATTTATGGTTCGAAATCCGAAACGCAAGGGATGATAATCACTGAAGCGATGTATATGGGATTGCCGATTGTAGCGGTCAATGCAACTGGGGTGAATAGTTTGGTTTTGAATAATGGCAATGGATTTTTAGTGCAAGAAAATGAGGGAGAATTCGAAACAGCAGTTTTGAAATTGATTAATGACAAAGATTTGCGAAAAAAATTTGGCGAAACTTCTGTGCGCATTGCCAGAATGAAATTTACTGCCTCGGTTTGCGCGGAGAAGATGGTGGAGATTTACCAAAAAGCGATTGAAGATTATAAAAAAAGATTATAAAAATATTGTCATAAATAAGTAGTAATGTCATAGTAGCGTTTTATTAAAATGTCATACCTGCTAAAATATTGGGTTAATTATTAAGACCCAATACAATGGA
>MFSE01000003.1 GCA_001784805.1 Candidatus Moranbacteria bacterium RIFOXYA12_FULL_35_19 | reverse complement strand
AGAGGGTTATTTCTATTCCTTTTGGCATACTCATAGCGTTAATTAAAGGTTAACGCTCTATTCTAGCAAAAAGGGGCTTCGGAGTTTGAATTCAGGTAGTCAAAAAAATATTTGACAAAATTCAATTAAAATGCTACTGTCTATTGTTAATAATTAATCATAATTTATAAAAAAATGTTTACATCTAACTATCAAATTAAGGGGGATAAGAAGCTTAAATTGGCTATTTTTTGCTTTTTGGCGTTTTCAATTATTACTTTGCCGATGTTTGTTTTTTCCAGTCGAAAAAGCGAGCTCTATGTTGATATAAAGGCGGGTGACGAACAAGATGGATCATCTTCTCATCCATATGATTCGATTAGCGAGGCGATAGATCATGCTAAAGATAAGGCCGAAATCCATGTGGCTAAAGGTGAATACAAAGAAAATATTTCTCTTGAAGATGGAATAAAGCTTTTTGGAGAAGATAAAGAAAAAACTATAATTAACGCAGAAAAAGAAAAACAAGCCGCTGTTTCAATGAAAAATAATTCTACCATTAATGGTTTTACTATTAAAGATGGTAAACGAGGTATTTGGGTAGAAAAAGATGCCAAAGTTAGCATTGTTGATTGTATTATAAAAGATAATCATGATGATGGAA
Source organism: Candidatus Moranbacteria bacterium RIFOXYA12_FULL_35_19 (assembly GCA_001784805.1). Taxonomy (GTDB): domain Bacteria; phylum Patescibacteriota; class Minisyncoccia; order Moranbacterales; family UBA2206; genus UBA2206. The sequence continues at coordinate 15,914 of MFSE01000003.1, read as the reverse complement.
TTGGAATTGAAGGCGGAGATACAAGTAGCTCTGATCAAGTTTCTATTTCAGAAACTCAAATAAAAGATAATGATTGGACGGGAATTTATAGCACTGGTCCAAGAAGAATTTTCATAACCGAAAGTGAAATATCTGGAAATAAAAAAGATGGCATTGATTTGGCGCGGGGAACTAAGGGTTGGATAGGGGAAAATTCTATTCGAGAAAATGGCGGAAGTGGAATGAAATTGGTTTTAGACGGGTCTGAAATTTGGACTAGACGAAATGACATTCGAGAAAATAAGCGAGAAGGAATTGAAACAGCTTCGTTCGGTATTGCAGGTAGAATTGATATTGCTAAAACTAAAATTGTTAAAAATGGACTTTTTGGCATTGCCAGATTGCAAAGAGCAGGCCATGCAGATTGGAATAAAACTTTTACCGTCAGTGATCAATCTGAACTTTGGGAAAATCGCTCTGGTAATATTTCCAATGTGATTTATATAAAATAATTTATCGAAGTTAAAGTTATGAAAATTGCCTTTATCGGTCAAAAAGGAATACCAGCTAAATCCGGCGGAGTGGAAAAGCATGTGGAAGAAGTCGCCGCGAGACTTGTCAAAAAAGGCAATGATGTTTTTGTCTATGTGCGAAATAATTATACGCCTCATGATCTTTTCGAATATCGTGGGATAAAATTGATTCATCTGCCTAGCATTCCAACCAAACATTTGGATGCTATTAGCCATACTTTTTTTGCTACAATTCATTCTTTGTTTCAAAATTATGATGTGCTTCATTATCAAGCGATTGGACCAAGTTCGCTTTCTATGATTGCAAAAATTTTCAAAAGAAAAACTGCTATCATTGCTACTTATCATTGCCAAGATTATTTCCATCAGAAATGGAACTGGTTTGCACGCGCTTGTTTGCGAGTTGGAGAAATGATTACGGTTTTTGTGCCGGATAAAACTATTGCCGTTTCAGAAATTTTAGGTGGTTATATTTTTGATAAATTTAAAAAACGCGCCGTGGTTATTCCCAACGGGATGAATGTTTTTCCGACGGAGGAAAATCAATATCTAGCCAAATGGAATTTGCAAAAAGGTAGCTATATTCTATCCGTTGGCCGACTAATCAAACACAAAGGTATTCATTATCTCATTTCGGCTTTCAAAAATTTGGAAGATATGCATTTGACGCGCGAAAAAAAGTTAGTGATTGTTGGCGACGGCTTTTATTCGGACGAATATGTGAAAGAATTGAAAGATTTGGCGCGTGGTCGGGAAAATATTATTTTTACGGGAACACAAACCGGCGAAGCGCTCAATCAACTTTTTTCGCATAGCTATTGTTTTGTCCAGCCTTCCGAATCAGAAGGATTGTCAATTGCGCTTTTAGAAGCGATGGGTTATGGCAAAGCTATTCTTTCTAGTGACATCAAAGAAAATATGCAAGCGCTTAACGATGAAAACAGTGTATCTTTTCGTTCTGGCGACGCGCATGATTTAGAAAAAAAATTAGTTTATTTAATCAATAATCCAGCTTTGGTTAAAAAAATGGGAGAAAAAGCCATGAATCACGCTTGGAACAAATTCAGTTGGGATAAAATTGCTAGTCAAATCGAAATTGTTTATCGGGATATCTTAAACATAAAGCGTTCATAAAATATTATGTTAGAAATATTTAAATTAAAAAAATTCTATATCACGCTGGTTATTTTTATCGGAATTATTTTTATAATTTTGATAAATTTCAACCGGACTTACCAAGCTAAAACGGAAATTTTGGTAATTTTCAAAAGTGAAAAAGCGATTCGAAACGCTGACCAAATTTTGGAAAATTTGAAATTGATTTCACAGTCACTTCCTTTTTATGAAAAAGTTTTGGCGGACAATGAAGATGCGCAGGAGGAATTGATTTTGGAACTGCCGAATTATAAAAAGGAAAAATATTGGAGGGAAATTGTCAAAATGGAAAGAATTGGAAAAAGTTCGGGATTGGAAATTACAGCGATAAATCAAGATGCTTACACGGCTCAAGTTTTGAGTACCCAAACAGTCAAAAGCCTTATTGGTTCTATCGGCGCTTATTATGATATAGAAAATGATTTAGCTATTAGGATAATTAGTCCCGCAGTAACACAAAATTCTTTTTCTGGTTCATATTTCTATCTAATTTTAGAAAGTATTTTTGCTGGATTTGTCTTGGCGTTTATTTTGAATTATTTTTTGCAGTCATTGGAAAAAGAAACTTTGCAAAAAAAGTCGACAAGAATTTTGCCTTGGGTATATAAAGAAGAACAGAAAAATGTAACAGTAAAACAGGATAGTATAGAGAGAAAAATAATTTTTACGAAAGAAAATACCATACCTACTTTTAATAAAAAAGCAACGGCACCGGTAAATTTGCCAATTGCTGAAAATAATATTTTTGAAATTTCCAAAGTGGATGAAATTGAAGAAAAAAATCCTCCACTTTCTCACGAAGCTACGCCGGAAGAGGTGAAAGAAAGATTAAATAAACTTTTGAGCGGGAAATTATAATAAAATATAACTATGTCATCCTGAACTTGCCGTGCCTCGCCGGCAGACGGGTTTCAGGATCCATAAAAGATTCCGAAACGAGTTCGGAATGACAAAAAATTATGGCAAAAACTTACTCTCTAAAATTTTGGATTATCTTCTGGTCAGTAGCGGTTATATTTTTAACCAGTTTTTATTTTTTTCTGGAAATGAGAAAACAACCGGGGAAAATAATTTCCCAAGCGATTGATTTTCTTCCACTGGAACTTTCCCAAAAAGCTGAATATCAATCCATCGCTTATTTTGCCGAATACCTTTTGAAAAAAGATAATCAAGAAAAAACTTTTTTGATTCTTTTTCAAAATAATATGGAGCTTCGTCCAGGGGGAGGATTTATTGGATCTTTTGGAATATTGAAAATTAAAGATGGAAAAGTAGAAGAGTTGCAAACTCATGACTTATCTAATTTTGATGGAAGAATTCCATCCACAATTGAACCGCCTTATCCAATGAAAGAAACTCTTCGAATTGATTCATGGAAACTGCGTGATTCCAATTGGTCTCCTGATTTTTTGGAAAATGCCAAGAAAGCGGAATATTTTTATCATTTAGGAGATGGCCAAGAAAATTTTGATGGTATTGTAGCTATCAACACTGATGTGTTAAATTCTTTTTTGAAAGTTACGGGACCAGTTACCTTGCCGGATTACCCCGGAACATTTACCAGTGAAAACGCTTTTTTAAGCTTGGAATATCAAGTGGAAAAAGGTTATGCTCAACAAGGAATTGAAAAGGGAGAACGAAAAACAATTATGAATGAATTGGCGGAGGCGATAATGGAAAAGGTTTTAGCTTTGAACAATTCACAGCGATTTGATTTGGCAAAAATAAGTTTAGAAGATTTGAATAAAAAAAATATCCAGCTATATTTCAAAGATTCTATTTTAGAACAACAAGCGCAAAAATCCGGCTGGGCAGGAGAAGTGAAATCTTCTTGGAAAGGGGATTATCTGATGCTGGTGGACGCTAATTTGGCATCATACAAAAGCGATTATTATATTTTGCGTTCTTTTGATTATGTCGTTGATTTTTCCGGTGAAATTCCGAAAGCTAATCTCAAAATTACTTATATTCATAACGGCAAAGTCAAAGATTGGATGACTAATAATTATCAAACTTATTTGCGAGTTTATGCCCCAGAAAATGCTTGGCTCACAAATTCTGCTGACTTCGGAAATGTTAAATTTGGCACGGAATTTGGAAAAAAATATTTTGGTACGCTTTTTACAGTGCCACTTAATTCCACTAAAACTGTCGAATTTAATTATACTCTAAAAAATTTAGACATAGAAAATTACGATCTTCTCATCCAAAAACAATCCGGAATTTCAGAACTCCCAGGAAAAATTACCGTAATTTCAAAAAATGGCGAAAAGAAAAGTTATGATGTAAAATTGAAAAACGAATGGAAGCTGTCGGAAGGAAAATAAGTTATTTTATGCAACTTAACAATTTGGAAAAGGAAGGTGACTTATGATCATGGAATGGCTACTACTATGCGTAATAACGTTCTTGATTTTTTGGATAATTACCCTAAATAGGGAATTAAAAAAAGTCAAGAACGAATTCAAGCAAAAAGCCGAAAAAATGACCGAGGAGTTAAATGAAAAAAAAGAAAAAGTCGTGAAATTTTTTATTGGGGTAATTAGCGACAAATTGAAAAGTGCTCTTCATGATTACCCTGATTATCTCATTCAATTCGGGGAATTAAAAGCTGGCGGTGGGGGGTCGCTAACTTTACTGAATGGGATAAATCTTTTTTGCAAAAGAATTTATTTGACCGAAGATAAACTCATCGTTAGGATGAGTGAGATTTGCGAAAAAATTGAAGAACGCTTACATCTTGGAGCTTTCGAGGATGATTTTTTTGTAAGTCAAGAAACTCTTCGAGATTTTTTAGAGTCAAAAGAAATCTTTGAGCGAAGACTTTCCGACCTGAATTGTTGCGAAGAAGAGATTCAGGCTTGGAAAGAAGAACCGGACTGAAAAATTTAAAACCAATCAAAAGCCCGCGCCGGAGAATTCTCCAGCCGGGCTTTATTTAATTTTTGGGTGTGGTAAAATAAGATTAGTTATTAGTAAATAGTTAATAGTAATTAGTCAAAATAAGATATTTTTTCGTATTTCGTTAATTTCGTATTTCGCCCGCCTCGACTCGCGGAGACCGCTTGTCGACGCGAGGCGGGTAAAACTATGGAATTTATCAAAACCACATTGAAAGACGCGTACATAATCAAGCCCCAAGTTTTTGGCGATCATCGGGGATTTTTTTTGGAATCTTATTCCAAGAAAAAATTTGAGGAAGCGGGAATAAAAAATGAATTCGTGCAGGATAATCATTCGCGATCCGAAAAAAAGGGGACATTGCGCGGAATGCATTTTCAAGCTCCGCCTTATGCCCAAGCTAAGCTTATCCGAGTTGTAAGTGGCAAAATTTTGGATGTAATTATTGATCTTCGGCGCGGTAGTGAAACTTTTGGTAAGTGGGAAACTTTTGAATTGAGTGCGGAAAATTTTCAAATGCTTTTTGTCCCAAAAGGTTTTGCCCATGGACTCATGACACTAGAAGATAACACGGAGGTTTTATATAAAGCGGACAATTTCTATGAACCGAATTCTGAAGGAGGAATTGCTTGGAATGATCCGGATTTGAAAATAAATTGGCCACTGGAAAATCCGATCCTTTCCGAGCGCGACACCAAATGGCCAACGCTAAAAAATTTAGATAATCCGTTTTAATGCTTGTCATTGCGAGGAGCGAAGCGACGTGGCAATCTCTAAATTATTGAATGAGATCGCCACGCTACGCTCGCGATGACATAAATTTATTATGAAACTATTAATCACTGGTGGCGCTGGTTTTATCGGCTCAAATTTTATTCATTATTGGATTAAGAAATATCCCGAAGATTCAATTATCAATTTAGACGCATTGACTTATGCCGGTAATTTGGAAAATTTAAAAGATATTGAAAACCCGCCTCGCGTCGACGAGCGGTCTCCGCGAGTCGAGGCGGGCCAAGAAAATTATAAATTTATCAAAATAAATATTTGTGAGAAAGAAAAAATCGACGAAATAATTTCCACGGAAAAACCGGACGCGATTATTCATTTTGCAGCTGAATCGCATGTGGACCGTTCAATTTTAGGACCGGAAGAATTTGTCAAAACTAATGTGCTAGGAACTTTTAATCTTTTGGAATCGGCCCGTCAAAATGGCAATATCCGTTTTCATCATATTTCCACGGATGAGGTTTTTGGCTCACTAGGCCCAAATGACACACTTTTCAATGAAACCACGCCCTATGACCCCAGAAGCCCATACAGCGCTTCAAAAGCGTCTTCAGACCACTTAGTGAGGGCTTATTTTCATACTTTTGGCTTACCCATAACTATTTCCAATTGTTCAAATAACTATGGACCGTTTCAATTTCCAGAAAAACTAATGCCACTTTTTATAACCAACTTGATAGAAAATAAAAAAATTCCGCTTTATGGTGACGGAATGAATGTACGCGATTGGCTTTTTGTCGAAGATCATTGTGAAGCCATTGATTTAATTTTGCAAAAAGGAAAAATCGGAGAAACTTATTGTGTTGGCGGAAACTGCGAAAAAACTAACAAAGAAATTACTTATAAAATTTTAGAACTTTTAGGAAAAGGGGAAGAGATGATTGAATTTGTAGCGGATCGTAAAGGTCATGATCGACGCTATGCCATTGATTCGTCAAAAATTCAGCGCGAACTTGGCTGGGCGCCAAAAAATAATTTTGAAAGTGGAATCAAAAAAACAATTGACTGGTACCAAAAAAATGAAGCTTGGTGGAAAAAAATAAAATCCGATAGATAATCCCTTGGAGGCTCAACCTCCAAGAGGGAGGTTGAGCCTCCTTGAAGAAAAATTATACAGCTAGATAAGGTTTCTAATTATTCACTTCTACTCCGAAAATAATATTTTTTTCGGGAAAATTTATTGAATACAAACTGCTTGTATCGTTTTTATTGTCTATAAAATAAAGTTTTTCTAATAAATTATTGTAAATAACGAAAGGATTTTGATTTTGCGTATTGACCAAGTCCATACAATTTAGTTGATCGCGCGGATCAATCTCAATTATTTTTATAAATTTTCCGGAATTAAAAATGATATGTTCATAATCGGAAAACCATTGCACATTTCTTATCGGTTCGCTATAGCGAGTGATATTTTGTATCTCATTTTCTTGTCGAACTGGTTGAGATAATTGATCACGCAAAAAATAAACATAAATTTCATTGCTTGACCAGAAAAGAATTTTTTTGCCGTCGCTGGAAAAATGCGACTCTTCAATATTCTCTCCTAATTTTCTAAAATAATCTCCGCGTTCTCCGGAATTTCGAAGATAAAAATCTTTATTTTCTAAAATCAAGGCTATTCGCAAATCATCATAGGCAACGATAGTAGCAATTTTTGAATTTTGCGATTGAGGAAAACCACTGGTAATTTGAATTGGTGCGTCTTCTCCTGTCAAACTTTTTTTGAATATCAAACTAGAATCATTTGCATAATAAATATAAGTTTCAGATAAATTATAGCTTGAAACATCTGACGAAATCCGCACTATTTCTTGAGGATTTTTTATATTAATTCGAAAAAGATCGCTTCCGTCCATAAAAAACAAATGATTATTTTCTTTAGGATCCCATCTAACATGGCGAATGTTTTTTTTGTCAGAAATTTCCGCTAAATTAATTTTATTTTCCGCTTTGAAATCATAAATAAAATAATTGTATTCGTATTCATCCAAGAGAATTTCTTTATTGGAAATTTCTGATTGAATTTTTCTTTTAACCGGAATGGACAGAAAAGCGTTATTTGGTGACCATTCGATATTTTCTTTTTTTTGTTCTTCCAAAAATTGCCACTCCGGAAAATCAAGCTCTTTTTCAATCTCATTATTTTCCAAATTTAAAATTTTAACTAGCAAATTATTTTCTTTGGTCGCAGTATAAGCTAGTAAGTTATTTTTCGGAGAAATGAAAAACTTTTCAATTCCTGCTGTGTCAAAATCAGTTTTTTCATAATTATTTCTGACCAGAAGGATATTCCAAAATTCACTAGCAACTCCGCTGTGAACCCTGACATTTTTGCTCCAAGGACGAAAATCGTGAGCTGAAATTTCAAGATTATATTCTCCGGGGATAAGACCAGAAAGACTATAGGAATTATTGATTATATTTAATCGCCTAGCTTCAAAAGGCTCCTTATTTATTTTTATATCAACGGTTTGCGGATTAGATTTGAAAGTTATTGTTCCACTATGCACAAAAACACCCCGATTTGTATCGAAGCGATAACCCTTGGCATTCAAGATGATAACTGGCGCTGTTATCAAAAATAACACTACCAGCGTCCAAAAAAATACTTCTCTTTTCCAATCTTTCATATTGGCTATAATACTATTTAAAGCGGTTTTTGTCCAGTTCGGCGAGTTGACAAGTTGGCTTTGGTGCGATATAGTATTGAGGTAATATTTTATAAAAACAGCTATGTTGGCAATTATTAAAACTGGAGGAAAACAGTATAAAGTGAAAGTTGGCGATAAAATCAAGGTGGAAAAATTGGAAGGCGAGGAGGGGAGTAAGATCATTTTTTCTGAAGTGCTTTTTTCGGGCGATGAAAAAAATGTTAAAATTGGCACTCCGACAATTTCTGGCGCTGTCGTTGAAGGAAAAATTCTCAAAACCGCCAAAGGGAAAAAGGTGACAGGAATAAAATTCAAAGCCAAGAAAAGATACAAAGTGAAATTCGGACACCGCCAAACTATGACGGAAGTGGAAATAACAAAGATTGGATAAAATTACTTAGAAAATAATAAAGCGCTTGCAGTTATGCAGGCGCTTTTTTTGTTGAAAAAATTTTGAAAAAAATTATCCCGATGCATTTTTCGATGCAAATATTTTCGCTAAATTTTCCTGCTCATATTTAACTCTACAAGTCGGACAATAGTTTTCAACCCCTCCTATCGTCGGAACCCTTAACCAAGCACATCCCCCCAGTCCACATGGATTCTTTTTCTTTTCCCTTCCACAGCCGTTACATATAGTAGTAATTATTTCACTCATCGCCAATCTCCTTTTTTGTGAGTTTTATAATAGTTGTTCTCTACCTACATATCCTATTAAAATGAACAGTGCACCTAATAAAACTAATACATTATGCACTGTGGATATGTCGATAAAAAATGCTACCAAAACACAACCTATCAGCAAGGTAAATGTAAAAACTCTATCAATTAGCTTGGAAACTCCTTGTTTCTTTTTTGTTACTAGAATCAAAAGAAAACTTAAAAAAATAAATAATACAAACCTAATTGCAAATTCCATTTTCATTTTTTGTCCCTCCCTCAATAAATATTTAGTTTTAAAAATACTACTTTCTATTTAAAATCGCTGAACCCAGCGTTAGTTCATCAGCATACTCAATATCTCCACCTGTCGAAAGTCCGCGTGCCAGTTTGGTTATTTTTACACCGCTATCTTTTAACATTCTTGCGATATAAAGCGCTGTTGCGTCGCCTTCGGTGGTTGGATTCATGGCTAAAATTATTTCTTCTACTTTTTCCTCTCCCACTCTTTTTTCAAGCTCATTTAGTTTGAGCTGACTAGGTTCATCTTTTTTTGTGATACCTAGCGTTCCGCCCAAAACATGATACAGACCGGCATATTTTTTCGTTCGTTCAATGGCAATTATGTCGAGCGGTTCTTCCACCACGCAAATTTTCTTTTGGTTGCGAGATTTTTGCGAGCATATCTCGCATAAATTTCCTTCGCTGATATTAAAACATTTTTCGCAATAACGCAAATTTATTTTCAAATTTGAAAGAGAATTACCAAATTCAGCCAACATTTCTTTATCTTGTTTAAAAAGATACAAAACCAAGCGCTCGGCCATTTTCGGACCGACCGATGGCAGAGAAGAAAAATAATCGATTAATTTTTTGAATGATTTAGGATACATATAAAAACAAATCCAACACAAATTTTTACAAATTTTACACAGATGCACAAATTAAATATGTGTTTTTGTGTTAATCTGCTTTAATCTGTATTTAATTTGTATTCTTTATTTACTCTGTGTGCGCCCTCTCTAATGATTTAAAAGTTGTGGAATTTTCATTGAAATATAATGATAATTTTCCAACTGGTCCATTTCTGTGTTTAGCAATATGCACCTCCACGATATTTTTATTTGGTGTATCAGGTTTTTCGCGATCCTCACGATACAAAAACATAACGACATCGGCGTCCTGTTCGATTGAGCCTGATTCACGAAGGTCAGAAAGTTTTGGAATTTGCGGACTTCTGGATTCTACGGCGCGAGAAAGTTGAGAAAGTGCGACAATTGGAATATTTAATTCTCTCGCGAGTTGTTTTAGAGCGCGAGAAATTTCGGAAATTTCATTGACGCGATTATCGCCACCACCATTTCTGCCTTCCATAAGTTGCAAATAGTCGACTATAATCAATCCAACATTATGTTCCGATTGAAGACGACGCGCCATTGTACGCATCTCCATCACATTAGCTGATCCAGCATCGTCGATATAAATCGGTGCCTCGCTAAGTGTTCCCATTGCTTCGCCAATTCTTTGAAAATCATCATCACCTTCGCCAGTTTTGAGTCTGCCGGTACGAAGACGCCAAAGATCTACTCCAGATTGAGCGGAGAGCATTCTGTCAATCAGCTGATCAGAGCCCATTTCTAAAGAAAAAATACCGACAGGAACTTTTTCCTTCACAGCAATTTGTCGAGCGAAATCTAAAGCTAAGGTTGTTTTTCCAATGGATGGCCGAGCCGCTAAAATAATTAGATCAGATTTTTGAAAACCAGCCAAAATATTATCCATATCAGGATATCCAGTTGGAATGCCCCGCAATTTATGATCACCTTTATGAAGTTCATCGATACGATTGAAAGCAGCTTCCAAAATTGACTTGATTGGCACAAAATCTTGTTTGATATATTTTTGTGAAACAAGAAATAATTTTTGCTCTGCCATATCAAGAATTTTTTCCACATCTTCTCCTTCTTGATAACCCAATTCTAAAATTTCACTGGCAGTAATAATTAATTTTCGCAAAGTGGATTTTTTTTGGACAACTTTAGCATAGTGAGTGATGTTGGAACTGGACGGAACAGAATTGACGAGTTCCGTGAGATAACTCGAGCCACCGATTTTATCTAATTGTTTTTTTTCTTCCAAACGATTAGACAAACTCAAAACATCAATCGGTTCGCGTTTTTCATAAAGTTCAATCATCGCTTCATAAATCAGATTGTGATCATCTTTATAAAAATCTCCGAGACGCACCAAATTAGCCACTTTGATAATCGCATCTTTATCCAACATCAAAGCACCCAAAACTGATCTTTCAGCTTCGATGTTTTGTGGTGGGAGTTTTAGGTCGTTGTTTGTAGAAATATTTTTCGCCATAAATTATCTGTCATTGCGAGCGAAGCGAAGCAATCTCGAGATTGCCGCGGTCGCTACGCTCCCTCGCAATGACCAAATAAATAAAAATCTGGTTTATACATTATAGCAACTAACCCACAAAAATCAACTTGCTTTTTTACCCAGTTTATGCAATGATTATACACAAAGAAAAAGTCCCCCTTTTTAAATTTAAAAACCCAACAACCTATTAGATAAGGAGGTAAATTATGGGTGGCGGAACAGGCATAGGAATAACTCCTATGACAAAAACTGAAGAATTCATTAACAGTTTCACGATTGATGAGACACTGCGAGAACTTTTCTTTAAACTCACAAAAAACAACATTTCAGAAAGACAAGTGACGGCAGAGGTTTATCAAAAAGTGACCGACGCGATTCTTCACATTTATCACCTTGAAAATGAAGGAGCCAAGAAATAACAATTTCAGCCAGGAGCGTCGCCTAGAACCATATTAGGCCACGCTCCTGTTTTTATTAACACTACCTTATATGGTTGAATGGAAGTATTCTTTTCAGTGTAATCAGTAAAATCAGTGATAATCAGTGGTGTTCTGATTTAGTATTTCTTTTATCTCTTCCAAACTTTCCGCCAAAACTAATTTTCTTCGCAGTTCTGAAGCTCCTGGGAAGCCTTTGACATACCAACTCATGTGCTTTCGGATTTCAAAAAGTCCGCGCGCGCCTTTGTTTTTGTGAATTAGTTTAGCGTGAAGAAGCATTATCTTTTTAATCTTGGAAAAACTAAAATTGTCATGCCGAACTTGTTTCGGCATCTTGTATTTTTTTTGAGATTCTGAAACAAGTTCAGGATGACATAATAAACTTTTTATTTCCTCAAATATCCACGGTCTACCCCAAGCGCCTCGGGCAATTCCTAGACCATCCAAAAGAGGATAGTTTTGCAAAACTTTTACGCCTTCTTCGGCAGAATTTATTCCACCGTTCGCTAAAACAATTTTTTGTGTAAACATTTTTTTGATTTTTTCACAAATGGAAAAATCTACTGGTCCAGAAAATCCGCCCTCATAAGTTCGTCCGTGAATCATAATGGTCGAGTAGGGGAGATCGGCGGTATTTTTTATAAAATCAATTGCTGTAGAGACGCGATTAATCGCGTCTCTACCTTCTACGCCTGCACGAATTTTTATAGATACCGGCAACTTGGTATTTTCACAAACGGCCGAAATTATTTCACGCGCCAGCTCTTTTTGTATCATAAGCGCACAACCCGAACCATGACCAAAAACTTTTTTCGCGGGACAGCCAAAATTAATATCAATGCCGTCCGGTTTTATTATTTGCGAAATAATTCTAGTTGCTTTGGCAAAATGCGCTGGATCTTTACCAAAAAGTTGCACGACATATGGTCGTTCTTTTTTATTAAAAGCTACTAACTCTAAAGTTTTCTGTGGTTTATAAAAAAGAGCCGAAACACTTGCCATTTCGCTGTAAACCACATCTGCTCCATTTCGTCGACAAATTTCCCGAAAAGCGCTGTCCGTTATGCCCGCCATCGGTGCCAGAGCTAAAATTGGTTTTTTTAATTTTAACCAAAAATTATTCATAAAATTAAATTAGTTAAAAAGAAAAAAGAAATTAGTTCAAGAAAAAAGAAATTTGTAAGTGGATAATTTCTTCTTTCTATCTTCTAATTTCCTGAACTATTTTCTAATTTCCAAATAACTATTTTCTACTCTGATATTTTTATATCTCCCTCCGGAGTTTCTTCTATTTTATAGCCTAAAGCTTGAATTGATTTTTTTAAATCTTCCACTTTTTGTTCAGCCGATTTGGGAACATCGCAAGCGCAAGTATTTTTTTCGATATCCTTGATCAGACATTTTTTTGTGCATTCGTCAGTCATGATTTTAAATCTTGATTAAATAATTATTATCTTTCAAATCCTCAATAATATATCCTACTTCTTCAATTTTTTTACGCAATTCATCTGATTTTTGAAAGTCTTTATTTTCTCGCGCTAATTTTCTTTCCTCGGCCAGCTTCACAATTTCTTCAGGAATATTTTCTTTTTCTTCTTTTATAATCAATCCGAAAACCTTATTAATTTTTTCCCAAAAACTCAAAATATTTTTGGCTGAATCTGCGCTTAATTTATTTTCCGTCATCAATTTATTCGTTTCAGTGATAAGTTCATATACAATTGAAAGAGCGAGGGGAGTGTTGAGGTCATCATTCATTGCTTCTTCAAAGCGTTTCTGATAGATATGCGAAAAATCTATCTTCTCCGAGTTTTCCAAAGGTTCAACCTTTGGCACGCCAAAGGTTGAACCTTTGGAATCACCAGAAACATTTTTTAAATTTCTAACCCAGTCCGTAATTTTTTCCAAATTAACCTTGGCCTGAACAAGAACGCTAGGCGTATAGTTAATAACACTTCTATATTGCGAACTTAGAATCCAAAGACGAATTACCATTGGATCATATTCTTTTAATATATCTTTTACAGAAGTATGATTGCCTTTCGATTTAGACATTTTTTCTCCGTTAATATTGACCATATTCCAAAGCGTCCAATAATTGGCCATTTTTTTGCCTAAATATGCCTCACTTTGAGCAACTTCATTTTCATTGTGCGGAAAAACATTTTCGTTTCCTCCACCATGGATGTCGAAAGTATCTTGACCAAGAAGATCCGCTGACATTACAGAACATTCAATATGCCAACCAGGATAACCTAAACTCCAAGGACTTTTCCATTTTAAGATATGATTTTCATCTGACTTTATCCAAAGAGCGAAATCTAGCTGGTTTTTCTTTTCAGGATTATTTTCTATACGCGATCCTTCAATTAGTTCTTCGGTTTTTCTGCCGGAAAGTTTTCCGTATTGCGGAAATTTGGCTACAGAAAAATACACTGATCCGTTGGATTCATAGGCATATTCTTTTTCAATTAAGCCTTCGATAAATTTAATTATTTGTGCAATATATTGCGTTGGTCGAGGATTAAAGTTAGCTGGTTTGATATTTAGAGATTTGAAATCTTCTTTGGCAGAATTGATATAATTTTCAACAATTTCCATTGGATCAATTTTTTCCGCCTTAGCTTTTTTTTCAATTTTATCTTCGCCTATTTCGGCGTCATTCACAAGATGCCCAACATCTGTATAATTCATAATAAATCTAACTTCATAGCCTAAATATTCCAAATATTTTCGAAAAACATCCATTGAAACATAACCGCGCGCGTGCCCGATGTGGCAATGATCATAAACCGTCGGGCCACAAACATACATCCCGACTTTTCCTGTGTAAATCGGTTTAAATTCTTCTTTAGTTTTTGTGAGAGTATTATAAAGTTTCAGCATTTTTTTCATTTACGAACTACCCGCCTCGACTCGCAAAGACGATTACTCGTCGACGCGAGGCGGGCGAAATTAGCGAAATACGAAACACTTGAAAAACTTTTCGTATTTTAGTATTTTCGTATTAATTTCGTAGTTCGTAAACTATAGCCATTTTTTTATCTTGAAAATCGAAATCGTAATTCCTGAAAGCAAAAACATAATTGTCAAATGAATCCAGAAAGCACTTGGATTTTTTCCAAAAGGAATGTCAGCGCTCATTGCCAAAATATTGGAATAAACAGTCATTGGAAGCATTACGGCGGAAAAAATCGTAAGCACTTTCATCGTAAGATCAAGTTTGTTGGAAAGTAGGGAATTATTGGTTTCTTCCAATGATTCAATAGTTTCTTTGGCTGATTCCAAATTGTTCCAAATTCGGATATTGGTTCCAATCAGATCTTGATAATAGGGTTTTAATTCTGGTTCAATTAATTTAAAATCTTTTTGCACTAAAGATTCAAAAACACTCCGTTGTGGTTTCATAGTGCGCCGGAAATTCAAAATATCTCTTTTGACCAGCGAAATTTCAAAAACCATTTCTTTCTCGTGACCAGCAAAAATTTCATTTTCAACATTATCCAATTTATTGGAAATATGATCCAACTTTGGAAAGCAACTTTCCAAAAGCATTTCAATGATGAAACGAAGAAGAGCACCGGGGGATTGGTTCATATAAATTTCTTTTTTATCTTTATCATTTTTCAATTCATTGAAAAAATCATTCAGCTGAAAAATATCGCGGTCGTGTGAAGTGATTAGGGTATTTTCGCAAATAACGATGTCGATTTCCGCCGGATAAGTAGTTTTGTTTTCCGTATCATAAAGTGGGATGTGGATGGAAAGAAAAAGAGAATTGTCATATTGAGTCGCTTTCGGTCGGAGCGTCGGCGTGGAAAATTCTTCAATAATCAAAGGATGAAGATTATATTTTTTTTGAATCGACAAAATATCATCCGCGCTCGGTTCTTTGAAATAATGCCAAGTTAAATCGTTGTGTTTGATTGTTTGCATAACTTTTATTTTTATAATTTTTTATGTTATTATTATAGCAGTAAAAATAACAATTGACAAAAACTTAACGCGTAAAGCCACCCAGTGGCTCAAGCTTGAGCCACTGGGTGGCTTCAAAATTTATAAAAAAAACAATTCTCCTATTAATCCGGCTTTACCAAAAAACACTCTCGTTTGATCACAGTTGGCTATCTCGCGTCACTTCCGAGCGCTATTGTCGTTTTCATCCTTCCTGCAGTCAATATACCTATGAAGCGATTGATCGCTTCGGAGTTGCCAAGGGTGGCTTTCTTGGTATCAAAAGAATTATCCGATGCCACCCTTGGAACGACGGCGGATATGATCCGGTGCCAAAAAAGCATGCCTGCCGAAGAGGCAGGTAGAAAGCATAATCCATCCTGTCATAAATAAGTAGTAATGTCATAGTAGCGTTTTATTAAAATGTCATACCTGCTAAAATATTGGGTTAATTATTA
>MFSE01000002.1 GCA_001784805.1 Candidatus Moranbacteria bacterium RIFOXYA12_FULL_35_19 | reverse complement strand
AGGGAAATTTTTGGCAAGGAAATTCAGGGTTCGAGTTTCCTGCCTCGCCGGCAGGCGGGAATTTCGAAAAAATTTTAATTCTTCAGTGACTTAATATTATTATTTTCCATTCTTTTGGCAATGTCAAAAGCCGGAGAATTCTTAGCATCCTCGGCTACTTTTTTTCCTTCTGAAACAGTAAACCAAGAAAGCAAACAACTTAGCACAATCATTAGCAAGAAAGCTAGATGGCTGGAAACTTTTTGATTTAAATTTATTCTAGTCATTGTTGTTTTGAGTTTTTTTTATTAAATTTCTCACTTCTCCTAAATTTACTTCTTTTTTTCTCATGGTTTTGAATTTTTTCGGCTCGATATGCGACATTTGAGAAAGACTCATCGGCTTGTCTCTTGGTACAAATGCCACGGGCTCAAATTTTTCTTTTTCCGCTGACTTATCAGCCTTATTCGAATTTTCCCGTTGAGCGATATAAGTTTGTTTATCTTGATTTTCTTTTTGTTTTACCGCTCTCGCCCGCTGATATTCCTTGAGACATTCTTTGCAAAAAGTTGGTCGCTTAGGATCAGGTTTAAACGGCACTTGAATTTTTTCTTCACAACTACTGCAAATAGCATCATACATCACTTTTTCCTCCGGAGGTGTTGCGTTGCGAGCTGGTTCCTCTATGCTGTTTATATTTGCATTGCCAGATTTAACAGTTAAATCAGCGTTTTTCGGCATTGACATCATTCGATTATTATTTTGAGCGAGAGGTTTTATTTTTGGTTCGGAAATAATTACATTTTTTTCTTTTATTTTTGGCGCAATATTTTTTTCTCCCGAACTTTCTTTTTCAAATTCTTCAAAATCAAACATCCCGCTCCAGCGAGCGATTTTTTCCTCCACTTCTTTTCTGGCTTTTCCATAGCGTTCGCGTGAGACAGCAATTACTTTTTCTTCGTTGCCTTTCGTGTCAATCAAATCAACTGGCGGAAGCGAAGTAGCGCTGAAAGCATCGCCTGCAATGCCATCAATCATTAGTTTCAAATACATCTGATATTTTGCTAAATTCACAATATCATTCATCAAAAAAACTGGATCAAATTCTTTTTCCAAAGCTTCGGCATCTTCCGCCCCCACACGAAAAGACACAATCGTCCCAACATTGCCAAAAATCGCGTCTCGCACTGTCGTATTGCCGTCGAAAATTAACTGATTCACATATTGATGAGCTAAAATCAAAGCCAAGCGATATTTTCTCGCTTCAGACAAAATATTAGCAAAAGATTCGGTAGCAAAATTTTGAAATTCATCCACATACAAATAAAAATCTTTTCTTTCCTCTTCGGGAATTTCCACTCGACCCATCGCCGCCAATTGAATTTTAGTCACAATCATTCCCCCGAGTAGTCGCATCGCGTCTTCACCAATCCGCCCTTTGGAAAGGTTAACAATCAAAATTTTCTGATTGTCCATGATGTCTCGCATATCAATGGTGGATTTTGGCTGACCGACAATATGACGGATAACAAAAGATGATAAAAATTGTCCAACTTTATTTTGAATAGCCGCCACTGCTTCTTTTCTAAATTTATCCTCCCATTTGTCAAATTCATTAATCCAAAATGATTTCACTACGGGATCCTTTATTTTTGGATAAACTCTTTTTCGATAATCTTTGTCGCTCATCATTCGATTGACTCCCAGCATTGTCGAACCAGGATAATCTAAAAGAGCTAAAATAGTATTATTCAAAATATATTCCATTCTTGGACTCCACACATCCGGCCAGATTTTTTTGAAAACTCCCATCATTCCAGAAGCGACTAAATGTTTTTTATCCTCCTCAACTGATTCCAAAATATTAAAAGCAATGGGGAATTCTTTGTCCGCTGGATTGAAATAAACCACATCATTGATGCGATTGGCGGGAACAGCCCGAAGCATTTTTTCCGCCCCTTCGCCATGCGGATCAACATAACACATTCCATACCCCGCGCGGATATCTTGAATCGCCATATTCTCCAGCATATTGGATTTTCCCATCCCAGTTTTTCCAATCACATACATATGACGGCGACGGTCGTCTTTTTTTATTCCGAAATTTCTTTCTTGATTTCGAAAATTAGTTTTAGCAAAAAAATTGATCTCGGACATTTTTATAAAAATGGACGAGATCATCCTGAGCGAAGTTTTGATGTAATCATCAAAACGAGTCGAAGGATCCCGTACCAATAATTATTCTTACTCTATAGGAAGATTCATAGGCGCACTACCTAGCTTGCCAGCCGTTCTAGTTATCGAAGGCGATTTCACGCCCATATCTGGAAAATGAAATAGCGTTGCCAGTTCCTTGGTAGAAAAAACTATTTTCACGCCATCCATATTCCGGCTTTTGTATCTTCCGTAAATTTTTCTTTTTCTAAAATCCGCCCGAGGCTTGGTAAAAAATATTTTTCCATAAGTCTTTGAAACATCTTCCGGTTTCACACTATTATAATTTATATCATTAAACTGCTTAATCGCCCCAATCACTGCTCCTTTATAAACATTATCCCAATTTTCACGCTTAGCTAAATAAATATAGCGCATCTTCGTTTTGAAAAGATTTTTTCCTAAATTTTCTTCCGTCGCTTTCAAAACTTCTTTTTCTATGGGAGAAAGACGAAATTCTAGCGGAGCCAACTCTTCTTTTTTTTCTTTGGCAAATTCCACTGGACCAAAAATGCCACCAAAAATATTTTTTGCCACATCCACTAAATGCCCCGCCAGTCCCATTGGTTCAAGAATTTTTTCTCCTTTTAGTTTTTTTAGCACTTTTTTATACTCTTCCATTCCTTCCCCTTCTTTTATCGGCTCTAAAACATATTGAAGCCAGACAAACTGACCTGGGCCCAAAGTGCTAATAACTTCCGCCATAGATGAAAGCGGATCATTCATTTCTCCGGTTATCGTTTCTTCAAATTTATCATAAGTCTTGATCGGAATTGGATCCTTCGCCACAAATTCAAAATCTGTTCCCCAAAGATCCCATTTTTTGTTGGGTACAATTTTTGGAAAATTTTGGGTATAATCCGGCACTTGTAAAATTTCCGCGTCTGGATATTGGGCGTAAACTTGAGCCTCCACCATATTGCGGTGCTTTTTATGAGTGCGGATATAAAAATGCATTTTTCCAGCTTCGCCGAAAAACTCAAAACTGAAGCGGTCTTGTTCCCACGCTCCTTTCAAAAATTGATCAAAAGTATTATATGAAACGATAACAGCCGAAATTCCGGTAAAAATATTTTCCATCATTTTCGGCCCTTTTTCAATTTCTCGCGGAGGAATAACTTCCAAGACTATCCAGTTTTGATCCGCCCGCCAAGAATTGTCTGAAAAAGCTAAGGTAAAATCTACCCAGATAACACTAAAAATATACCAAAGCATTTTTGGCAATATTATCCACCAAGTATAATAAAAAACTTTTAAAAAAATACTAAGACCCGCATCCATAGAGATACATTTTTAAAAAAATATTATCATATTATAAATAAGCTCCAATTATTATTTTCTGCATTTTAAGTATACCCCATTATACAAAAAAAACAAGAGGGAAATAAACTTCTTACATTATATTTTCTTAAATTTACGAAAAAAAATAATTAAAAAAAGGGGAGTATTTTAAAAATATTCCCCTTTGCAACAATAAAGAGTTAAACTTTTTCCATTTGATCATAAAGATCCCAAATCATCCACTCAAGAATCATTTTCGAATGAACACAAAAACGCGAATCTAAACCCCAAATACTTCCAGTGAGTTCTTCGGCGTACATGGGACATCCTCCTCCGCAAATGCCCAAAGCTTCACAATCATAACATTTCTTAATACTTAAGGGTGTTCGATTGCTCCATTCTTTCATCGCTGGCATGATTAAAGGATTCGCTAACGGATTATACACATTTGCTTGAAAATACTTTCGTGAATTAAGATAATGATGGCAAACACCAACTTGTCCATCTGGTGCTATTGCAATTTGATTTCCTCCAGAAGCAGCGCAATCAAATGGCCATACTTGTCCGCTAGCAAAAGATTTGACTTTTCGCATCATTCTATCTTCGTATATTCCAAGTCTACGAAAAATTTTATAAGCTTCTATAATTTTTTGCGTAGCCTCATATTCATAATCGCCATGCAAAGAATAATTTCTATTCTTTAAAACAATATTGAAACCCAAATTCTTAACTTTAATTTTATTCAATAGCATGTCCAATGTACTATTGAAATTATTGATACTTTCAACACTCAATGTGCAAGAAACACCGATACCAATACCTAATTCTTCACAATTTCGTACCCCTTTCATAACATCAACAAAACTCGGCCCTCCATCAATATATTTTCGACATGCATTATGAATTTCCTCATTGCCATCGATAGAAATTGAAACAACAACATTGTTTTCTTTGAGTAGGGTGGCTACTTCTTTTGTTAACAGAGTTCCATTAGTTATAATCTGAACAGCAGTTGATGAGGGTAATTTTCCACTATTTTTCATTTTTTTCACATTCAAGAGAACAGCTTCCAGAACTCTCGTATTAAGAAGTGGTTCTCCCCCATAAAATATTATGGCTTTTTCTTGCTCAAATCTCTTTGGATCCGATTTACAACAACTAGAAAACAAATCAAGAGCCTTAAGAGCTGTTTCTGTGGACATGCGGGTACTAACATAATTCTGATTAAACTTGTGAATTATAGCACAATATTCACATCTTAAATTACATTGATCAGTCGAAATAATATACATTATGGAACTATATGGATTGCCTGTATAATTATTTCTAAACATCTTAATTATTTCCGATTCTCGCAATTCACTACTTACTAAAATTTTATTCTCTCTCAGTGCACCTATTAATTTTTCACAACCGGATATTGAGCTACCGAAAGACTTTATAAAATAATCCACATCGGATGATTTTTTAAAGTAATTCTCAATTAATAATGCAACTGCCTTGTTAACAAACACTGGTCGCATCTTAAGAGAATTATAAAATGCAACAATTTGATTTCTTGAAAATTTATACGTAAGTGAAGAAAGTCTATATTTCATAATGAGCTTCTCCTTGAATAAATTAAGCTAGGAACATTTTATGTCCCTAGCTCATTTGAGGTTTATAGTTTAATCACCAGTTAATTGAATTGGGTGGAACAAAAAGTCCATGGTCGCAAGATGCACAGGCACAAAAAAGGCAAGGACCAGGCGGAGTTGAACAAGTTGATCCACAACGTTCGGAAGATAAATTTTCAAGTGTATTTATGTTTCCAAAGATTTTATCGTAATCCTTATTCGCTGGAATAGCAAACAACTCAACTCTTACTCCCATAAGATTTTCCATTTCTATCACCTCCTTCCTTCTAATTTAATTGTTAAAGAATATATAACCAATTATCACATTACTACCTAAATTTTTTAATGAAATTTTATTTTATAGTATAGGTCTCGTTTTTTCTTTCAAAAATTTCAATATTATTCAAATTGATGCTAATAGTTGTTTTTTTCACTTTTCTAATTTTCAAAACCTCCTCAATTATTTCTTCTTTTTTCAAAGGTTTATTTTTTTCTTGTAAAATACTTTTTATCACTTCCTGAATTGTGCCTTCAAAATATCCCCACTCTTTGAGCGCATAAATTCCTCGACCGATCAACACAAATCTTTCGTCTTTGATCAATTCATTATGCACTGTTTGCGGATGAGCTTTTCTTTTGCTCAATTCAAATTTGTCAATCAGTTGGGCAATTTGGGTAAAGTGCAATGGCTGTTTATGTTCTTTCAAAACAAGATGCACTCTTTCTTTTGTTCCTTTTGGCGATACTTGCGCCCAATTTTTCATTCCCCATTTTCCAAATTTATTCTTTTTTATTCTAGCAGAAATTCCCAAAAAATTCAAGATTTTTTCTTTGGAAAAATTCGGAAAAATAGACAAGAGCAGTTTCAATATTTCCTCATCCGTAAAAAGCTTGTTCTCTTGGTTAATATTTTTTTCCGTTTCCGACAGAACGCTTTTGATTTCAGAAACTATATCTTCAGAAATTGTCCAGACTTTTTCAAAAAGTTCCTTTTCTTGAACTTCTTTGATTTTTTCCGAACAGAGAACAAAAAACTTTATCGCGTTAATTTCTTTCTCTCCATCCAAACCAAACTTTTTTGCGATCTCACTAACTGGAATTATACCATTGTTTTTATTTATTGTAAAAATTATTTTTTCCTCCGCCTTCAAAAAACTCTCACTGGCAACTTTAGCCGAGATATTTTTTAGCGCTTCAAAAATTATTTGGCGTACTCTTTCGCGGGTTATATTGTAGCGTTTGCCTATTTTGTCCAAAGTTTCTTCTTCTCGGTTCAAAAGTCCAAATCTTCTCTGAATAATTTCTTTAGAACGAGGATTTAATCCCGAAAGCAAGTTTTCCAACAAATCTAAAAACAGCGATTTTTTGCCGTTTTCATGAGTAATTTCTGAATTTTTTATCTTATTTTTAGTCATTCATTTAAATTTACTTGTAGATTTGAATATATTTACAAATTCGCATCGCGTATTGGTAGACTATTCTAGCACAGATTAAATATTTGTCAAGGCTTTGCCCTTTGTGCTACATTTAGAAAGAACTATGAAATATTTAAATGCTCTCAATAAAATTTCCGGTCTTGGAGCAAGAAAAATGCAAATTTTGCTGAATTTTTTTGAAACGGGAGAAAATATTTGGTCTTCCGATTTGGAAAATCTCAAAAAAAGCGGAGTTGGTGAAAAATTAGCCGAAAAAATATTTTTGGAAAAAACTGCCATTAATCCAGATGAGGAGTGGGAAAAATTATCCAAAGAAAATATTCAGCTTCTCACCCTTGGCAATCCTGATTATCCAAAACTGCTCAAAGAAATTCCCAATCCACCCTATCTTCTTTACACTAAAGGCTCTTTTGATTTTAATCTTTCCCCCGCTGTCGCAATTGTCGGTTCTCGAAGATACACCGCTTACGGTTCGCAAATTGCTCTTTCCCTAGCCAAAGCACTTGCCTCTTCTAATATAACCGTTGTAAGTGGTATGGCGCTGGGAATTGATTCTTTCGCCCACCGCGGAGCCTTGGAAAACTACGGAAAAACTGTAGCGGTCTTAGGCAATAGTTTGGATGATGAAAATATTTATCCGAGAAATAATTTTAATTTATCCCGTGAAATAATTTCTAGCGGAGCGCTGATAAGTGAATATCCGATTGAAACCAAGGCGGGAGTGCTCACTTTTCCCGCTCGAAATAGAATCATCGCGGGACTCACACTTGGCACCATCGTAATTGAAGCGGGAGAAAAAAGCGGTTCACTCATCACAGCCAATATGGCGCTGGAATATAATCGAGAAATTTTTTCCGTGCCAGGTTCAATTTTCTCCCCCCTATCTTTTGGTACCAACAATCTTATCAAAAACGGTGCCCGCGTTGTTACAGGCATAAAAGATATTTTAGAAGAATTGGATTTAGCTAAAGAGACTTCTGCCAAAGAAACTATTTCTAGAAATCCTGCTAATAAGGATGAAGAAATTCTACTCAAAATCCTTTCCACTGATCCGCTTCACATTGACAATATTGCGAAACTAGCTAAACTTCAAACATCAATGTGTTCCGGTACGCTCTCAATGATGGAAATAAAGGGCTGGGTAAAAAACATTGGCGGGCAGAACTATATAATCATATAACACATAACATGTAACATGAAACAATAAATAATTTGTTTCATGCTTCATGTTTCATGCTTCATGAAACTAGTCATCGTAGAATCTCCAACCAAAGCCAAAACTATTTCCAAATTTCTTGGCAAAGGTTTTATCGTAAAATCTTCTTTTGGCCATGTGCGCGATTTGCCCCAAAAAGAAATGGGCATTGATATTAAAAATAATTTTACTCCGGAATATATAATTCCTTCCAAAGCTCTGCCCAAAGTTGATGAACTTAAAAAAATCGCCCAGAAAGCGGAAAAAATAATTCTGGCTACTGACGAAGACCGCGAAGGAGAAGCCATTTCTTGGCATCTGCAAGAAGCCTTGAATCTTTCTGAAAAAAATATTGAGCGGATAGTTTTTCACGAAATAACCAAAACCGCTATTGAAAAAGCCCTCGACAATCCTCGCTCAATTGATTTGAATTTAGTTGATGCCCAGCAAGCCAGGAGAGTACTAGATCGTTTGGTTGGTTATGAACTTTCTCCCTTTCTTTGGAAAAAAATCAGACGCGGACTTTCCGCAGGACGGGTTCAATCCGTCGCCCTTCGCCTGATTGTTGAACGCGAAAAAGAAATCAAAGCTTTCAAACCGGAAGAATATTGGAACATAATAGCTAATCTAAAAAAACAAAAAACTGACAGCGCTTCCGTTTTTGAAGCCAAGGTTTCCAAGGAAAATGGAAAAGCTTTTGGAAAAATGGGGATAAAAAATCAAGCCCAAGCGGATAAAATAAAAGATTTTCTGGATAAAGCTGATTTTGAAATAGCTTCTATTTCCAAAAAAGAAATTCAAAAAAATCCTTTGCCCCCCTACACAACTTCCACTCTGCAACAAGACGCTAATAGCAAACTTGGCTACAGTGCCAAACAAACAATGAGTATTGCTCAAAAATTATATGAAGGAATCAATATCGGTTCCGCCGGCCATGTTGGACTCATTACCTATATGCGAACAGACAGTTTGAATCTCTCAATGGAATCACTGATTTCCGCCAGAAAAAAAATTGAAAAAAGTTTTGGAGAAAAATATTCTCTGGCCAGTCCGCGTTTTTTCAAAAATAAATCCAAAGGAGCGCAAGAAGCTCACGAAGCCATTCGCCCAACTTTTCCCGAGCATGACCCAGAATCAATCAAAGAATATTTAGATTCAAAACAATACCGGCTATATAAATTAATTTGGCAAAGAATGATCGCTTCACAAATGGCTAGCGCGATCCTAGACAGCGTCGCGGTGGATATTTCCGCTTTGCAAAAAAATTCTCCGGATATTTATACTTTGCGCGCCAATGGATCCACGATCAGATTTGATGGCTATTTGAAAATTTATGGCGACAAAATGCCAGTAAGCGAAAATATTTTGCCAGAGCTCGAGGAAAAAGAAAAAGCTGATCTAGTTGAAATTAAGCCAGAACAAAAGTTTACCACCCCGCCAGCACGCTATAGCGAAGCTGCCCTTATTAAAACAATGGAAGAATTTGGCATTGGCCGACCATCCACCTATGCTCCGACAATTTCTACTATCATCGACAGAAAATATGTAGACAAAGATGAAAACCGAAAACTCTTTCCACTAGAAATTGGTTTTGTTGTGAGTGATCTTTTGGTAGAACATTTTTCTCAAATTGTTGATTATAAATTTACCGCAAAAATGGAAGAGGATTTAGATGAAATTGCTGAAGGCAAAAAAGAGTGGGTGCCCGTGATCAAAGATTTTTATGTACCATTTCATAAAAATCTCAAAGAAAAAACTAAGGAAGTGACCAAGGAAAGTTTTCAAGAAAAACTGGGCACAAGTTGTCCAGAATGTGGCGGGGATTTGATTGTGAAATTTGGACGCTTTGGAAAATTCGTGGCTTGCTCAAATTATCCTAACTGTAAACATACTGAAAAAACTGAAGATGAAAAAAAGATTGAAGAAAAAATAGAAAAAGAAAACGGCAAAGAAGCTTGCGAACTTTGTGGCGCGCCAATGGCGATAAAAAGAGGTAAATTTGGAATGTTTTTAGGTTGTTCCAATTATCCTAATTGCAAAAATATCAAAAAAATTGAAAATAAAACTGGCATCAACTGTCCAAAGTGTACTGTGGGAGAAATCGTGGAAAGAAAATCCAAACGCGGAAGAATTTTTTATGGTTGCAACACTTATCCCAAATGCGATTTCGCTCTTTGGAACAAACCTACGGGAGAAAAATGCCCGCAGTGCCAAAGCCTGCTAGTTTTCGGCGCCAAAAACAAAATCCGCTGTTCTTCCAAAGAATGCAAATTTGAAAAAGAAAACCCCAGTTAAATGTAATATGATATATAAGTCTTATAAGACATATAAATTCCATGTTAACTATCGAGGATGTCCTAAAAAACACCAAGCTGAAATTGGATGCCAAAAGAGAGGCTTTGATTAGAAGCGCTTACCAAAC
This sequence comes from Candidatus Moranbacteria bacterium RIFOXYA12_FULL_35_19, assembly GCA_001784805.1. Classification (GTDB taxonomy): domain Bacteria; phylum Patescibacteriota; class Minisyncoccia; order Moranbacterales; family UBA2206; genus UBA2206. Next base: position 10,498 of record MFSE01000002.1, on the reverse strand, counting down.
TGCTTTGACTGCCCATGCCGGACAAAAAAGAAAATCGGGTGAAGATTATATCCAGCATTGCTTGGGTACCGCTTTGAATTTGGCAAAAATCGGAATGCGTTCAAAAACCATTTCCGCTGGACTTTTGCATGATGTGCCGGAAGACACCCAAATGACTCTTTCGGAAATAGAAGAAAAGTTTGGATCAGAAATCGCTAAATTGGTTGACGGCGTAACTAAGTTGGGAAAAATAAAATTGCGCGGAACTAAAGAAGAAAATTATTTGGAAAATCTTCGAAAAATGTTTTTAGCGATGGCGGAAGATATTCGAGTTGTGCTTATAAAGCTGGCTGACCGATTGTATAATATGGAAACACTAGAAAGTTTGCCGGAAGAAAAAAGAGCAAGAATTGCCAGAGAAACTTTGGATGTTTTCGCTCCAATTGCCAATCGACTGGGAATTGGAGACATTAAAGCTAAACTTGAAAATTTAGCTTTCAAACATTTGGATAGAAAAAATTATGACTATGTCCTTGAAATTTCTCAACAACAGCAACAACAAAGAAAAAAACATATCGAGATAATTATCAACACCCTAAGAAAAGAATTATCCAGCGAAAGAATCAGAGTTATTAATATTTTCGGTCGCACCAAACATCTTTACAGCCTCTTTCAGAAAATGAAAAAACATGATATGGACATAAATAAAATTTACGATTTATCCGGCATAAGAATTATCGTTCCGGAAGTTGTGAATTGCTATGAAACTTTGGGTATAGTCCATAAAAAATATCGCCCGCTAGTTGGACGCATCAAGGATTACATTTCTTTGCCCAAACCCAACGGCTATCAATCAATCCACACTACGATTTTTGGACCGGAAGGAAAATTTTTGGAAATTCAGATCCGCACTCAAAAAATGGATGACGAGGCAGAATTTGGAATTGCCTCTCATTGGTTCTATACGGAAAATAAAAAAAGTTTTAAAAACTTATTTTTCCCCAAAAAAATCGAGCCTCATAAAGAAGATATTTTATGGGTCAAGCAACTTCGCGAATGGCAAAACGAACTTGGAAAAAATGATGAAGAATTTATCGAAAGTCTCAAAATTGATTTTTTCAAAAATCATATTTTTGCTTTCACGCCTCTTGGTGATGTGATTGATCTGCCGGAAGAAGCCACGCCGATTGATTTTGCCTACAAAGTTCACAGTGAAATTGGTGATCGAGCAACCAGCGCCAAAGCCAACAATCAAATGGTTCCCTTAGATTACAAAGTTAAAAACGGCGATGTGATAGAAATTATCACTTCCAAAGATTACAAAAATCCCAGTCGCGATTGGCTTCGTTTTGTCAAAACTTCCATCGCCAAATCACACATCAAAAAGTTTATGAAAAAAGACGGAATGATTTAGAAAAATTTCTAATTCACCTAATTTCTAATTTCTAAAAAACGAGCGACCTCGTTTTTTATTTATTAAAAATCATTCTTGCTTTCTCAAGAAAGTGAAAATGTTATTAAGTCTATGCAAGTATTTAATTATGTAATTAAATACTTATCTTAATATGTATTAAAAACTCAAGCGTCGCGATTGCGAAACCAGATATAAATTACTAAAGCAAAAATCAGAAAAATTGAAACGGAAAGCACAAAAAATGGTTCTACTCCACTTAGTTTTTCTGTAAGCCACAAAAAATAAGCCGTCGCATACGGACTGATAAACTGCTTATAAAATTCAACCACCCCTTGAATAATTTTTTCTTGCATTTTATTATTTTATCTTCCCTAAAATATTATTCAGTTCTTCCTTAGAATAATATTCAATCACAATTTGTCCGCCACCGCCAGATTTTTTGATGCGGACTTTGGTGCCAAGAATGCCGATGAGTTCGTCTTCTAGACTTTTTATTTCCGGATCAATAGCAATATTTCTTTTGTGAGTTTTGACGGAAATTTCTTTGGTTTTATCTTCTGTTTGGCGAACAGTCAAGGCATTTTTGATTATGAGTTCATAAAAAGCTTTCTGCCTTTGCGGATTAGGAATCGCTAAAAGTAATTTGGCGTGTCCTTCAGTTAATTTTCCTTCGATCAAAGCTTTTTGAATTTCGATTGGTAAATTTAAAAGTCGCACTTTGTTGGCTACTGAACTTCGGCTTTTCCCAAGTTTTTTTGCCACTTCATCTTGCGTAAGTCCAAATTCATTGGTAAGTTTCAAGTATGACTTCGCTTCCTCAATCAAATTCAAATCTTGGCGTTGAACATTTTCCACAATTGCCAATTCTAATTTTTGTTGATCGTCCGTTTTTCGAATAATTACGGGAATATTTGAAAGTCCGGCAATTTTAGCCGCTTGGAAACGCCGTTCCCCAGCAATAATTTGATATTGCCCACCAGATTTACTCACCACAATTGGTTGAATTATTCCATGTTCTTTTATCGAATCAGCCAATTCAGACAATTTCGTTTCATCAAAAACTGTTCGTGGTTGATAGGGATTAGGAATAATTTTTGAAATTTCAATCTCGGAAATTCCATTTTTTTCTTCCAAAACATTCGCAATAGGTTTTCCCGAAGCGCCAAAATAATTAAAATCTTCCGCCGGTTTATCAATTTTTTTTGATTTCTGAGGAATGAGTGATGACAATCCTCGACCAAGTCCATAGTTCTGAGCCATAAATTTTATTTTAAAATATTTTAATTACCAAATTATTCGTATATTCGTAAAAGATTCGCCAGCCTCGACTCGCGGAAACGTTCGTCGACGCGAGGCGGGTAATTCGTAAAGCTTATACTGAAAAATCTTTTTTATTATTATTTTTATCTAATTCTATAATTTCTCTGGCTAAATTTTTGTAAGCTCTCGCACCCTTGGAAAGCGAATCAAAACTCAAAATTGATTTGCCAAATCCGGGGGCTTCTGCCAAACGAATTGAACGCGGGATAACACTCTCAAAAACATGTCCGGGGAAATGATCTTGCACTTCCTTAACTACTTGGCGTGCCAAGCGATTTCGTTTGTCATACATCGTAAGGAGTGCGCCCATAACCTTTAACTCTGGCTGAAGATTTTCTTTGATTAGATTAATGGTATTTAGAAGTTGGCTAAGTCCTTCCAAAGCAAAGTATTCTGTTTGCACTGGAATAATAATTTCATCACTGGCTACTAAACCATTAATTGTAAGTAGCCCCAAACTTGGCGGAGAATCAATTATTATATAATCATAGTTAGTTCTAACTTCCCGCAAAACATTATACAGTCGAAATTCCCGATTATCCAAATGCACCAGTTCAATCCCCGCTCCCGCCAAGTCTTGCGAGGCAGGAATCAAATCATGACCAAAATTTTCCGTACGCATAATTATTTTCGACGGATGTTCTCCAAGTATCATTGAATGGTAGAGGCTTTTTTCAATTTCTCTAACATTTAATCCTAACCCCGAAGAAGCATTACCTTGTGGATCAAGATCTACCAGTAAAACAAATTTACCTAGCTCCGCCAAATAGGTTGCTAGGTTGATGGCTGAAGTAGTTTTGCCCACTCCGCCCTTTTGGTTGACTAATGAAATAATTTTCGCCATAATGATTATATTATACTATTAGATTCAATTATTGACAAAACAAGCCCGAGTGGCGGAATGGCAGACGCAGTGGATTCAAAATCCACCGATGGCAACATCATGCGAGTTCGACTCTCGCCTTGGGCACAAATTTATTAAACAGAAAAAAACCGCTCTTTAGCGGTTTTATTGTTTTAGCTAGTAATATAAGCTATTTTTTGCCGATTATAACAATATTTTTTTTATTCAACACAAATTTTTTTTCTATTTTAAATCCAGATTTTTCAAAAATATTTTTCAATTCCTTCTTGCTAAAAATATGATGAAAGCGATCGAAGATTTCGCCTTGATTGTTTCTAAAGGGAATAATAATATCTTTTCTCCAAATGACTTTTAGGTTTAACCAATATTTCCAATATCGCCTTTGCCATAAATTCCAAACGCTAATTATCGCCGTTCCACCAGGCTTTGTCACGCGATATATTTCTTTAGCCATCTCCTCGGCATGTTTTTTGGGAAAATGATGAAACACTGAAATAGAAACTACTTGGTTGAAAAAATTGTCTGGAAATGGTAAGGTAGGAGAACTGGATATTTTTTGAAAATTAACCCTCTCTTTTGCATATTTTTCCTTGGCGATATCAATTAGTCTTTGCGAGATATCTACGCCAACATAGTCAATTTTTTTATCCTTCAACATTTCCAAAAAGCGTCCATTGCCACAACCAAAATCCAGCATCTTATCGCCCTGCTTAGTATAATACAAGATAAATTCAAAATCCTTCCAAAAATATTTCCGAGTATGCGAAAATTTCTCTGCCATCAAATCATAACCGTTTTCAATGTCTTTTAAAATTTTGTCCTCTGTATCCATATTTATAATATTAGATTGAATGATTAAAATTTTATAATTTTTTATTTAAATCCCCCATTGTCATCCTCGCGAATGCGGGGATCCAGTCTTAAATTATAAAGTTTTTACACTAGATTCCCGCCTACGCGGGAATGACAAAAAATAGATATGCTTAAATCCTATGACAATTTCATAAAACTAGCAACCCAAACCAAGATTTCAAATCCGGAGCTTTTTTTGAAACGCAAAAAAGAAATTTGTAAAATTTTGGGACTGCCTTTGCCAACCAATGCCGACATTCGCGAACTTTATGAAAAAATGATTCTCGAAAAAAAAATCAAACGAAATCTCAATTTAGAAAAAGCTCTTTTTAGCAAAAAAGTTCGTACCGATTCTGGCGTGGCAGTTGTCGCTGTTCTCACTAAAAGTTATCCCTGCCCGGGAAAATGTATCTATTGTCCCACCGAAAAAGAAATGCCTAAAAGTTATCTCTCAAATGAACCAGCGGTGATGCGAGCTATCTCGGCTAAATTTAATCCCTATATTCAAGTGCAAAGAAGGATCCGCGCGCTGGAACTCAACGGCCATAAAACTGACAAAATAGAAATTATCGTAATGGGTGGAACTTTTTCTTATCTACCAAAAGATTATCAAAATAAATTTATTTTGGAATGTTTTCGGGCTTGTAATGATTACCCTAAATCAAAAAGCAAGGAACAGGGAACAAGGAACAATATTAAAATAAAATTAGAAAATGAACAAAGTAAAAATGAGACGGCCAAGCATAGAATTGTTGGGCTGACACTGGAAACGCGACCGGATTATATCAATGCACAAGAATTGATCAATTTTAGAAATCTTGGATGCACCCGCGTGGAACTCGGGGTGCAAAGTATTTTTGATGATGTTTTGAAAAAAAATAAACGCGGACATGATGTCCAAAAAACTATCTCGGCTACAAAACTTCTCAAAGATTTTGGTTTCAAAATTAACTATCACATTATGCCAGGGCTACTTGGCTCCAGCGTCAAAAAAGATTTTCAAATGTTTCAAGAACTTTTTTCTAATGAAGTTTTTCAACCAGATATGCTCAAGATTTATCCAACCGTAATTATTCGTCAAAGCCCACTCTATCATATTTGGAAAGCTGGAAAATATAAAGCTCTCACCGACAAAAATTTTCAAGAATTTATCTTGCGCGTTAAAAATAAAATTATTCCGCCTTATGTTCGCATCTCTCGCCTCGTGCGCGATGTGCCGGAAAGTTCCATTCTCGCCGGACCAAAAATTTCCAATCTCCGTCAACTGATTGCCAAAAATTCCATTTGCCCTTGCATTCGCTGTCGCGAAGTGCGATCCGATTATAATCTCAAAGAAAAAATAATTTTGAATCGTATTGATTATCCAGCTAGCAATGGCCAAGAAATATTTTTGGAATACACTAATCAAGATAGATCGAAACTTTTCGCACTTTTGCGCCTACGAATAAATGGAGGTTCAACCTCCATAATGGAGGTTGAACCTCCAAGTGTTTTAAAAAATTCTGCTATAATAAGAGAAGTGCATACTTATGGAAAAATGAATCAGATCAATCAAAAAGATGCTCTCTCACCTCAACACATCGGTCTTGGAAAAAAACTAATCCTCGAGGCCGAAAAAATCGCCAAAAAAGAATTTGGTCTTGATAGGATTGCAGTAATTTCAGGCGTCGGCGTACGCGGATATTATCGAAAATTAGGATACAAATTAAAGGATAGTTATATGGTAAAAAAATTGTAAGAGATATTATAATATAAATATTGCCTCCATTGTCATCCTCTTGAATACGGGGATCCAGTCTCAAATCATTAAGTTTTTACACTAGATTCCCGCTTTCGCGGGAATGACAAATAGATTTAGATTTTAATTTTAATTATATGCCAAAAATAATCATCGCATCCGGTCCAGTGATCGTGGAAAATAATAAAATACTTTTAGACCAACATGGCGACACAACTTTCTGGAAATTTTGTGGTGGGAAAATTCAAGGAAATGAAAGCCTAGTTGAAACTGCAAAAAAAAGAGTCAAAGAAGAAATGGGAATTGAAATTGAAATCTTAAATGAAGAACCATTTCTAATGCACACAAAAAAAGAAACCCCCGAGGGGAATCTTGATGTTATTTTAGTTCACTTTTTAGCCAAGAGAATTGGCGAAATAATTCCGGGAGAAGACATTCGAAAATGGGATTGGTTAGATATCGAAAATCTTCCACAAGACCTTGCGCCAAATATCTTGCCAGCCCTAAAACATTTTGGATTTATGAAATAAAACTCTTAACTGATTCCAAAATCCCCTCTTCGTCGAGTCCAATTTCTTTGAGAAGTTCTTCGCGGGTTCCGTGTTCGAGAAATTTATCGGGCAAGCCTAAATTCTTAATTGAAACTTTCAAATTTTCTTTGACCAAAAATTCGTTAACTGCGCTACCTGCTCCGCCGGCAATAACATTGTCCTCAATAGTGACAAAATATTTATGCGTCTGGGATAAATTTTTTAGCATCTCCTCATCGAGCGGTTTGACAAATCGCATATCCACCAAAGTCGCGTCCAATTCTTGGGTAGCTTTTTTGCAATTTTCTAAAAGCATTCCAAATGACAAAATCGCCACATTTTTTCCAGCTCGAATAATTTTCGCCTTTCCAATTTCCAAATTATTATATTTCTCTTGATTATATTTTCCGCTTCCGCCTCCTCGAGGATAACGCACCACCGCTGGCCCATTATGTTTATATCCAGCACTCAACATAGCAAAGCATTCATTTTCGCAAGATGGCGTCATGATGACTAAATTTGGAACTGCCCGAAGGAATGAAAGATCAAAACTTCCATTATGCGTAGCGCCGTCTGGTCCGACAATTCCAGCGCGATCAATTGCAAAAAGTACATCTAAATTTTCCAAAGCTATGTCATGAATAATTTGATCATATGCTCTTTGCAAAAAAGAAGAATAAATTGCCACTACCGGTCTCATTCCTTGCAAAGCAAGTCCAGCCGAAAAAGTTACTGCGTGTTGTTCAGCAATTCCTACATCAAAAAAACGCTCTGGAAATTTTTTGCGAAATTCAGCCAACCCCGAACCATCACCCATCGCCGGCGTGATCGCTCGAAGTCTCTCATCTTTTCTGGCTTTTTCACAAATCCAATCAGAAAAAACATCCGAAAAAGTTATTTTTTTAGCACTAGTTCCATTTTTTTTGCCAGTCGCTAAATCAAAAGGCGCAGTGGCATGCAAAGAAAGTTCATCTTTTTCCGCCTGCGCATATCCTTTGCCTTTTTTTGTCACCACATGTAAAAATCTCGGACCTTTTATTTTTTTTAAATTTTCCAAAACTTCAACTAGCGTTTTCACATCATGACCGTCAATCGGTCCGTAATATTCAAAACCTAATTGTTCAAAAAGTGTCGAGGGTACCAACATTCCTTTGGCTTGTTTTTCTGCTCTTCGCGCAAATCTTTGAATAACCGGAATTCGACCTAAAATTTTTCGTCCTTTATTGCGAAAGCGCACAAAAGATTGTGAAGAAATAAGTCGTGTTAAATATTTTTCCAATCCTCCCACATTGGGCGCAATTGACATTTTATTATCATTAAGCACGACTAGAATATCTGCCTTAATATCTCCCGCATGATTTAACGCTTCAAAAGCCATTCCTCCGGCCAAGGCCCCGTCTCCAATCACCGCCACGATTTGCGGGGCATTTTTTTTATTTTTATTAGCAATTGCCATCCCACAAGCACAGCTAATTGAGGTGCTGGTGTGACCAACGCTACACGCGTCATATTCGCTTTCGGTTTTTTTGGGAAATGGCGCCAGTCCTCCCTTTTTTCTAATTGTATGCAATTTTTCTTTTCGCCCCGTAAGTATTTTATGCGGATAAGCTTGATGACCAACATCCCAAATCAAAATATCTTTCGGAGTATCAAAAATATAATGCAAAGCCACGGTGAGCTCCACCACTCCAAGATTTGAACCAAAATGTCCACCCGATTGCGAGACACTTTCAATCAAAAAATTGCGGACTTCCTTGCAAAGTTCCGGCAATTTTTCTAGCGGAGTTTTTTTCAAATCCGCCGGAAAGTTAATATCATCTAATATTTTTTCAGTCTTTTTTTCTTCCATATTTTGCAATCTTTATTCTACGCCAAAAAAGGAAATTGGGCAATCCGACTTTTCAGACCCTAAGGGTCTGAAAAAGGATCTAGAAAATACTACCGTATACTAGAATACGGTAGTATGAAAAATTATTTTTTTCTTGCCAATTGTCCGCAAGCACCTTCAATGTCGGAACCAAGACTTCTTCTGATTGTGCAATTAATTTTATTTGCAAGTAGATAATTTCTAAACTTTACCATTTGCTCCGCACCGGAAGAAATAAAATTATTTTTTATTTCTTGTTTCTTGTTTATTGCTTGTCCGCCGAAGAGGCGGGATTCTTGTTCATTGTCCGTTGAATTATATCTTATCAAATTCACATGGAGCAGATGTGCTTTTTGAAAAGACTTAATGTAGTGAGCTAAGCTTTGCGCATTTTCAATATCATCATTGATTCCGGAAAACATAATATATTCCAAAAAAACTTTGCGATTAGATTTTTGAAAATATTTTTCCAACTCGATTTTCAGTTTTTCCAAATTTAAATTTTTGTTGGCTGGCATAAATTCGTCCCTATCTTTATCTTTAGAAAAATGCAATGACACGGCCAAATTTACTTGGGGAAAATCTTTAGTTAATTTTTCTATTCCACCAAGGATTCCCACCGTCGAAATTGAAATTGAACGCGAACCGAAACTCATGCCTTTTGGATCCGACAAAATTTTCAAACTTTCCAAAACTTCCTCCCAATTCAAAAACGGTTCCCCCATCCCCATATAAACGACATTATTCAATATGCCTCCTCTCCCTTTGGGAGAGCCCGCCTGCCGGCGAGGCAGGGATGTCGCGTACTCGCGACAGGAGAGGGAGTGGACTGAATCAGTTTTCAAATACCCCTTCCAAAACAAAACCTGATCCGAAATTTCTTCGGCGGTTAGATTTCTCTTAAAACCTGTTTGTCCCGTCGCGCAAAAAGCACAATTCATCGGACACCCCACTTGGCAAGAAATACAAACCGTCCAATCTTCCTGCCGAGGCGACATCAAAACTGTTTCAATTTTGTTGCCATCAAACAATTTCACAAGTGCCTTAGCTGAATTTCCATCCTTAGAAACCAAGACTTTTTCCACCTCAAAAGACAGAATTTCACTGCCAGTGGACATTCGATGTCCATAATGGACATCGAATGTCCTTTTTAAAATATCGCGCAAGTCTTTCGGAATCGTCGAAATTTCCAAAAAACTCGAAACACCATCCTGATACACGGCCTTTTTTATCTGCCCCAACCGAAATTTCGGTTGTTTCTGATCTTTTAAAATTTGTTCGATTTTTTCAATATTCATCTTAATAATACTTTCCTAACATTCGATGTTAGGATGAATTTTTAGCTTTAAATAAAGCCTATTTAAATTTTATTGATAAACTTTAAAGTTCTTTCCACACATCCTCTGGCACATAAATATCCTTCCCTTTCGGACTCACCCCCGGATAAATCCACGCGGAGATAATTCTGGTTTTAGCGAACATTAACTGATTGGTTAGTTTTTGTACTTTTGTAGTTTTGCCCGCCTGCCGGCGAGGCAGGTATAATTTTGTATTTTTGTAGGTTTGATACATTACCCAAACCTCCTTTTTCATTTTCTTTGAATCTTTTCTTTTCATTACCGCCGTAGTTTTCGGCGCAATGCCAGTTTCAATTCGGTCAGGTCGTCGGATAACACTCTTGACTGCCGTCGGACTCAAGCCATATTGAAGAAGTTTATATTTCGAATGATTCGTCCAAAAAAATTCTCGCGTGTTTTTGATAGTGCTGATATCCATAAATTTTGTCATTGCGAGCCCCGCTGTGAGCGGGATAAACTCCGCGAAGCAATCTCGAAATATTCAGTGCAATTTTACTAACAATTAGATTGCCACGGTCGCTACGCTCCCTCGCAATGACAGAGAGCTACTCAACCGTCACACTCTTTGCTAAATT
>MFSE01000001.1 GCA_001784805.1 Candidatus Moranbacteria bacterium RIFOXYA12_FULL_35_19 | reverse complement strand
TTAATTACTTAACACCTAACGAAGTTATCGCTCTAGAGTTCTAAAAAAGGGGCTCTAAATTCTTGAATTCAATTTTTCATGAATTTTTGGTAATATTTTTCTTGTCCAAATTTTTCTTGGGCAATTTGCGCAATTTTCTTTTCATCGAAAACAATTTTTCCGGAAACTATTTGAGAAATTTTTTCTTTAACTTCTGTTAAATCCTTACAAATAAAACCGGTTTTTCCTTGTTCGATTATCTCTTTGTAAGCTCCAGCATCCAGAGCGATAAAAGGTTTGCCGAGCGCGATTGATTCCAAAGCCACCAGCCCAAAAGTTTCCGGTAGTTTTGAAAGAGAAATAGTAAAAAGTGCTTGATTAATATAATTTTTTATTTCTTGAGAACTCAAAAATCCCAAATATTTAATATTCTCTTGTTTTGGTAAAACAAAATTTTCTTCGATATTTCCAGCTAAATATAATTTTATATTTTTTTCATCCTTAAAGATGTCAATTAACGCATCAACATTTTTTTCCTTAGAAATGCTGCCATAGTAAAAAGCATAGCGTTCTGCAATATTTTTATCCGTATCTAATTTATTATTAATAAAATCTTGTGAGATAAAATGTGAAATTATTTCAATTTTTTCCGGATCTATCCCCTCTCCAATTAGAATATTTTTCACAAATCCACTAGGCGCGATGAATTTATCCACATATTTTTCATAAAATCCAAATAATTTATTAAATTTAAATTCTAAAAGCACCAGCAAACTTTGAATATAAGATTTCTTAAAACACTTATTTTTTAGAAAATACCAAGACCTGTTTCTATTCAATTCATTCCATTTTTTTCCATTACAAAGCAAGGAATAATCCGGGCAAACTAAATTATAATCATGCACCGTCATAATAATTGGAATGTCCCGTTTTTTTATCTCACTTAAAATCGAGGGGGAAATATGATGATAAATATTATGAATATGCACGACATCTGGCTTGAAATCATCTAAGAGTTTTCTGATTTTTATTTTCGCTTCAAAAGAATAAATTCTAAAAAGACCTTTAAGTTTAGAAAATACAGAATCCTTTTCCCCGAAACCAACATTACTCACAAAATATTTCTCCCAAACAGAAGGAATATTATTAGGATGTTTCATGGAAAAAACTGCCACTTGGTGGCTGTGAGATTTCAAAAGCGCAATCACATCCAAATAATGCTTTTCGGCACCTCTTCGCAGATAATTAAATTTGTTTATTTCTAAAATTTTCATGTGATTATTTTTGTCATTCCTGCGAAAGCAGGAATTCAGTCATCAAATATTTTTATCGCAATAAACTTAATCTCTACACTAGATTCCCTCCGCCAGCTGGCGGATTCACGGGAATGACACTTATTTTTCTTGATAATCCTAGAGCTATCCAGAAAAAAATTGAAAGCAAATTAGTTTCAAGATATGGTTGGAAACAGAGTGAGATTACAAAAATTGAAAGCGCACCCAGAATGGAAAATTTATAAAAAAGATTTTCCTTTTTAACAATACTTCGAACGAGTTCTTTTATGTTGCTATATAAAAATAGCAAAAACATCCCTATGCCTAAAATTCCTAATTGGATAAGAATTGAAAGATATGAATTATGGATATTTCGCACTTCAATATAATCGCGATAACTTTCTGTTTCGGCATAAACTTTCTTTCCAGTGCCAATTCCCAAAATTGGATTATTTTTAAATTCTTTATATGATGCATTCCAAACTAACTTTCTCCACGCAAAACTTTCATCATTGCCAGCATTTCCAATTGAAGCGCCTCTTTGGAGCACTGCTTCGGTTGTACTTTTAAAATCAGTGTGTATTTTTGAACTAGGAGTCATCAATATTACATAAAAAACAAAGATCAAAAGACATATAAAAACCAGAAAATATTTATAGAAAATATTTCGCAAAACTTTTCTATTTTCTTTGGAAAATAAAACATAGATTAAAAAGATAGATAGAAAAATGGCAATCCAAAGATGGCGCATCATTGTACCAATAATTCCAATTCCCCAAATGGCTAAAAGCCAATAAAAAATATTTCTTTTTTCTTTTTGAAAGATTAAATAGATTAAGGCAGAAATAAAAGCTAGGGAAAGATAAAGTCCGTGAGTAAATGCCAAAATTCTGACGCCTTCTGTGGAAAGTGGAGTAAACTGCGTCCACAAACCTTCACCATTTATAATGCCATAAATTATAAGACTAATAACAAAAATTGCTCCCGTAAGAAAAAAATGAAAAAATCTTTTCAAATCATTTTTGTCCCTAACTAAAACAAGAGTAGCAAAATATATTAGCGGATAAAAAGCATAATTTTTGAAGGTAGAAAAAGCTAGGACTGAATCAGCTTTAATTATGTAAGCACTAAAAAAGAAATAGAAAATATTAAGCAATATAAATGCCCAAAGCAAATAATCAGATTTTTGCATATGCACAGATTTGATTATCTTGAAAATTAGTTGGATTGAAATACTAACAAAAATTGCCAAAAGAATTATGTCTAATGGATAAATTTTGTATTCTACTTTTCCCATCAAGATTGTAGAAAGGGTGAAAAATCTTTCAAAGATAATAGTGAGAAATGTGAGAGCGAAAAGTCCGGAGCGTGGAAAAAACAAGACAATTATAAAACTTACTCCTATAGCCAGAAGATAAATTGGCAAGATAAAACCAGTCAAAAAATTGGCTAAAATAAAGCCACTTACAAAGATTATCACAAAAATTGCGCTTAGGGTTTCGAGATGAATATTAATTTTTTGGCTATTTTTAGGCATAATTATTACTTTCAATATAACGCATAACCATAGCATAAATCCGAAAAAAAAGCAAGCCCCGAAGTTCGTGAGAACCGCAGGGCTTCTGGTTGTGGCCGAAATGTCGGCTTAAGGTTGTTGGCAGGGGCAGGTTGTTTGAAAAACATAGGTTTGCTTTCCTTCCACCACAGCACCCTTTACGATTTCGACATTCCTTCCATTAAACTCCGATCTGAGTGGATGTAATGAACCATCCAGCGCCCAAAAAAGGGAGATTATTTCATCATTCTCATAAACCTTGGCTTCAATTTGAAATTTTGTGTCACAAGGTACATTTCCTATAGACTCGAAGATTGACATCTTTCCGGAAATAGGAAGCTTACGAACAAATAATCTCATATTTCCTACTCCATATGCTACGAGATACATTTCGGGCATTATAAGATTGTTGTAAAAAGGGTTTGTACTGAAAAAAAATCTGTCCCACTCAATCAATACGACATCATAGCATCCTTCAAATGTTTGAAAATCAGATGCTTCTATGGCGAGTATTTTGGTGGCAGGGTTATAGTCGGCATAGAATGTATCGCCAGCAAAAACTGATCTGGCGAGGAAAACCACACAAAAAATTGCGAGAAAAAATATTTTTTTCATGACATATGCTCCTTAAAAAAGTATTTGATTATTGTTTAATTATGACGACAATCGTCATAGATTATGATGACAGAAAAGCAAATCCGTTGTTTATCCCCTCCTTTCCATATTTGGTTGTTAAAGAAAATTAAGTTCCTCCTTATTTAATACTACACTTGAAACAATAAAACCACAACATAGTATTTGTGGTGTAATAAAAGCTTATAAATTAGATGAAAATAAATAACCCCCAGAAGCTCAATGAGTTCCCGGGGGTTATCGTCTAAAATTATCGCAATTTCCATTTAGCCTTCCTCAAGGGCTAGCGGAAGAAAAAAATTATTGAAGCCGAGGTTGTTGGCGCCGATACAATAACAACAGAATAAGACAACACAGGCCGACAATCAACCATGGCAAGTAATAATCCCTTGCCTTTTCCAATGATGATTTTGGCGGGAGTGGCGCTACCTTTTCTTGGATGTCTTTTGCAACACCCATTAAAGTTTCGCCTTCTACCGTCGGCTCGCCAATGGCTACTTTGGTTTTTTCGGCGACCTCGAGTTGCTTGGTCGCCTTTTTGTGGAGATCGCCCAAACCGGCAATTTCCTCTTCAGGTGTTGCCTTACCGACTGAAGCCTTGATGGCTTCGGTGTCGGCTTTGACCTTTGCGATTTCCACACATGGGTCGCATTTCTTTGTCTTCGGCTTTTTTACGGCCGGAGTTTTCGCGACTGCGACCGAGGTGGCGGCAACTACAGGTGCCGGAGTCGGTGGCGTTTGAACGACCGGAGCGAGCGCGGGTGAAATTTGAACAGGAACTTCAACAGGCTGTACCATACCTGACGGGCACGGCATAATATTTCCGACTGCCTTATAATAAGACGAATCGGTTATGCCGGCGATCAAAGAAAAATGATGACCGCCGTTGCCGTCTTCACTGTCGCGGGAAGGACCGGAATATTCGACAATAACTGTCTTATTATCCGGGATCAACATGCATGACGGAATTAGACCCCAGAGAGATCCATGCTTAACATTAAAAGCGAATTGGGTCGCTAGGGTATCCTGATACAAATGCACCAATAACAGCTTAGAATTAATTCTCTCTGCCGGTCTGAAGGCGTTTTTGATCATGCCCCATCCGCGAGATTTAACGGTGTCGTTGCAGAATTGTATAACACCGTCAATCATATCAAGTGCCGCCGGATTTTCAGAGCGAAAATAAAGCTCGCCACTGACATCCCCGGATACATACACTGGAGAAGGCAGGTTAAATGTTGTTGCCAGTGAAATTGCGGGGAGAATAAAAATCCCCACGATGATTGCCAATACGATCAAATACTTTTTTTTCATGACACATAGTCTCCTTTTTTTTGTATGTTCAGGTTTATTTTTTCTGGAATACATGCATAATGTCATTCCATGTGAGTGAAATATACGCACCGTAAGTGTCTGCTCTGTCTTTTTCATTCGTCAAATCCGCTGTTACAGCGACTTGCAAAGCAAGGTCTGAATTAAGCGGAATACGAAGTGATAAAGCCGGCGTGATACCTGTAGTGGTTTCATCAGGCGATATATGCCAAATTGGACCAATGGAAGGCATCAGAGTGATGCCATTGGGCCAGCCAATCTCATAAAAAACACGAGGATTGACATAGCCGTCCTTACCGATGTCGCGAGCCTCAAATAATGAATCGATAATCAGACCAGCACGATTAAGCGGATTAAAAACTTTATCTAACTCGGAATAGATTCCATAGGCAAAGTTTGTTTCCTTCTCTGTGCCGTTATTGATACTGACACCGATACGCGGTTTTAGCAGAAGATGATAACTTTCATGTTCGTCTAGCGTTTCATACCACGCCGGTTGATACATGATTTTTACCTTCTGCCACTCGTAATCATTAACGCTTCCTGGTTCATACATAATGAACGCACCAAGAAAGCTAAAGTTTCTGCCGGCATCTTTCCATTCAGACCAATGATTTGCTTCGGCGATAAAATATCCGCCCCGTAAATCATTATCATTCCAATATCCGCCGGCTGTGAGGCCGACTTCATTAAACGATTTGCCGAACTGAAAAGGTGTTGCAAAATCCTTTAATTGGTTTGGTCGTGGAGGCGGAGCGATGTAATTCTCCGAGCTCATCTGACTCGGGTTAGATATTTGATCATCGGCCATAGCTGTAATAAAACAAGCTTGACCACTTGCCGAACCAACTGCAAGCAACATAATTGCCAATGTGAGTAATAATATTTTTTTCACCGTCACTTCTCCTTGCTGTTACATTTTATTGTTTTATATTATATACGCTTTATTGCGATAATTTGTTAACGAACTTAAACCACAAAATTTTTCGTGGTTTGGGAATTCCGGAAAAAATTCCGGAATAATCAAACCAAAGAAAACAACTATTTGTCATTGCGAGGGAGCATAGCGACCGTGGCAATCTCGAGTTTTGTGAACTTAATTCTGGGATTGCTTCGCGGAGTTTATCCCGCTTACAGCGGGGCTCGCAATGACAATGGCATATTATTATTTTTGATTCAGTCTTTCTTTCCAATAATCGCTATCAGCTGACACATAATTTTCATCTTCTAAAGGATACATTTCTATTTGATTTTCTTCTTTTATATTTCCAATTTGACTGCGATAAAGCGCAAACATAAAAACCAAAATCATTCCAATTACAACTCCTGCCAAACTAGCTAAAACGATTTGTTCAACCGAAGGATTTTTTTCCACGATTGGACCGGAAAGAATTTGAATCTTCAGATTTTGATTGGCGCCTAAGAACATTGAATTCTTATTGATCAAAACATCCAGCGCTCCATCAGAAATATCTTTTGTTTGTTTGACAGTGTCGCCAAAAACTTCCAAACTCAAAATGCCAGCCGTAGAATTCTTTTTAATACTGATTATCTTTTGCCAAGTTTTCAGTTTTTGAGCTTGATCGCCGGAAAATAAACCAGCGGAAATTTTTCCTGTTGCGACTGTTTCATCCAAAAATTTCTCGCTATAAATCGTTTGTGACAAAATATTGGACAGATAGTCAACGCTGCGACTCATTGCATAATAATCCGCTGTGCCTTCTTGGTTTTGCACAATTAGCATATCTGTGCTTGAGCGAAAACTCTTTTGGCTCACAATCAAGACTAAAAAAGAAACCGCGCCAAGAAATAATCCGGCTAAAATAGCGGTTTTTAGCTGTTTTTTGGCTAATTGAAACATATTTTGAATCTCCATAAATTTAGCACTTTATTTGAAATTAATTTAACAATGGATATTAGCAGAAAAAGCCTAATTTGTCAAATATCAAAAAATATACTATAATTTTATTAGAAATTAATCTCTATAATAAACTTTAAAATAAAAATGGAACTAAAAGAAAAACTGGTTGAGATGGAGAAAATCAATCTCACCTATAACCGTGGAAAGGCTAACGCTTTCCAATCTTTGTTTGATGTCAATCTTACCATTAAAAAAGGAGAATTTGTAGTTATTCTTGGACCTTCCGGTTGCGGAAAATCATCTCTTTTGAATATTCTTGCCGGACTGGAAGCACCGGACAGCGGATCAGTCAAAATAAACGATGTGGATATTTTGAAAATGAAAACTTCTGAACGAATCAGTTTTCACCGCACTAAAATAGGGATGGTTTTTCAATCATACAACTTGATCACAACTTTGTCAGTTTTAGATAATGTGGCTTTACCACAAATTTTTGTCAACACAGGAAAAAGCGAACGGGAGAAAAAAGTGATGCTTCTTTTAGAAAGATTTGGTATCAAGGAACAATGGAAAAAAATTCCCAGCGAACTTTCCGGTGGACAACAACAAAGAATCGGTATCGCCCGATCAATTGTTAATGATCCATTTTTAATTTTAGCTGACGAACCAGTAGGAAATTTGGATAGCGCCTCGGCTAATAATGTGATGCAAATTCTGGGAGAATTAAATAAACAGGAAGGAAAAACTATTGTCTTGGTTACTCATAATCCAGAAAATGCTGATTGGGGAACACATATCATCCATATGAAAGACGGAAAAATAACTAAGGAAGAATGGAAAGATGCTTCCGGCGCTTCTCGAGAAGTAGAATCTAAAATGGAAGAAGGAAAATCAGTCTTTGATAAAATTATGGAAAAATTCCGCGGTCTTTCAGAAAAACAAATCAGTTTTCTTATGGAACCCTTGAAAGCTAAATTGATCGCTGAATCATTCTTTATTCCCTATGAAGAAAATCAGATGAAAGTTATCGAGGAATCCATTCGGCTCAAGATGTCAGGATTTTATAGCGAACAATCTTTATTTGAACAATTAGATAAACCTATAGAAAAAGGTGGCGCAGGACTGGACCAGCGCATCGCCAAAAATTTTACCTTGGAATTAGAATCTCTTTTTCAAGTAGCTTTGAAAGTTTTCGGCAAATATCCTGCGGAAGAAAAAGTTAAATTTATAATGAGTCATTTTACTAAAGATAAAAATATTCATATAAGCGAAGAATCTTTTGGAAAAACAACCGACCTTGTCAAAAAAAGAATTAATGACGAAATACCATTTATCGATTTCAAGAAGTTGCTAGACTTACCGATCAGTTTAGGTGGAGCTGGATTGGACAAAAGAGCTGTTACAAAAATACTTCGTGATCTAGACTTGATCCTAATTGTCGGGTTTGGTCTTAAAATTCAACCAGAAAAAAAAGAAGCTACTAAACCAATTGAAGCCCAACCTATAAAAATTAATTAAAAAATATGCTATTTATCGATGTCGTTAGAATTTCAACTCGATCATTCAAAAACAATCGCTTGCGAACAATGCTCACAGTTTTGGGTATTAGTATCGGTATTGGTACTATTTTCTTTTTAGTTTCACTTGGTTATGGTTTACAAAAACTTATTCTGGAAAATATTGCCACCCAAGATTCTCTCTTGGCTTTGGATGTTACCCAAAAAAATGAAGCGGTAAATTTAAATCAAGAAAGCATCAATGCCATCAAAGAAATCAAAGAAATCACTGATGTTTTCCCTTTGATCAGTCAAGAAGCCCAAATTTCGGGAAACAATCTCACTTCTTCGGCTAAAATAAACATTGTTCATCCTCGCTTTTTGAGTTTGGAAGGAATTTCCGTCAGTCGAGGAAAAATTTTTAAGGATGACGAAAAAGATAGAATCATAATTTCTCTCGCTACGCTTCAGCTTCTTGATATAAATCCAGATGATTTTTCTACCACTGATATCACTATTCGAATTGCTAAAAATCTTTCCACAAAAAATAACCAGCAAGCTTTGTCCAAAGAATCAGACGAAGAAGAAACGCCCAAAAGCGTTGAGCCAATTGAATATGTGAATAAGACTTATAAAATTTCCGGCGTAGTGGATGATATTTCCAACGCTTACATCTATCTTCCTGATTCGTCCGTGAGTGAGATATCCTTTAACAGTTATGATAAATTGAAAGTGCGAGTAAATTCTACCATCAACATCGAGCGCACTCGAAGCAATATCATTGAAAAAGGTTTTTTTGTCAGTTCCGTTTCTGAAACAGTTGAACAAGCTAAGCAAATTTTCAGCATTGCTCAAATAGTACTGGCACTTTTCGGCATCGTCGCTTTAGTTGTGAGCGCCATCGGAATGTTCAACACCATGACCATCGCTCTTTTGGAAAGAACCCAAGAAATTGGAATAATGAAAACCATCGGCGCCTCTTCTTATGATATTTGGAGAATGTTTCTCACTGAATCAATGCTAATTGGATTTTTCGGTGGATTATTTGGAGTGATTACAGGATTTATCCTAAGTAATTTAGTAAATTACGGAGTAAACTGGCTTGCGGGAGTTTTTGGCGGAGACAAGGTTTCACTTTTTTCCCAGCCTTCTTGGTTTATTATTTTCATAATTGTTTTTTCTACAGTAGTGGGAGTAATCACAGGAGTTTATCCAGCTAAACGCGCTGCCAAGCTCAACGCCTTGGAAGCACTAAGATACAAGTAAACGATGCAAATCGCAAAAACTCAAGACACGCCGTGTCCAATTGGACACGGCGTGTCTTTGTCTTTAGACATCCAGTGTCTAAAACATTAGAATTGCACTGGCAATTTTATTTCTTTATCTTCTCGTAAAAGAGTAAATTCAGCTTTATCCCCTTTTTTGTATTCATACAATACATCCGATAAGTTATTTTTCAAATTTATTTCTTTGTCATCAACTTTTATTATCAAATCGTTTATCTTCAGCCCAGCCTTATCTGCAGTAGAATTGAAAATCACCGCCAATCCTTGTTGAGAAGAAGCAGAATAAATCAAGGCTCCCCGATCAAGCGCTAGTTGATTGGCACTGGCTAAAGATTTATTTACCGGCAAATAATAAGCGCCTAAAGAAATGTTGGAACTTGAATTTCCATCGATTACCTTTTTTAAAACCTTTTTTATTTTATTAGAAGGAATTTGAAAATATTGAATTTTTCCATTTTTAATTATCGAGCCAGAAACTGCAATCGCTTGACCAGAATAATCTATCACAGGACCTCCGGCAGAGATATTTTCCTGATTGAAATCAGCCAAAAAAACTCCTTCCATTTTTTCTGCTTTTGAAAGAGTTTCGCCGGAAATATTATAAGCCGGCTCAAAACTGCTAAGCAGTCCCGTTGCAAATTTATTTTGATATTCAAAAGAATCATTACCAATATAAATCAATTTTTCTCCGGGGTTACATTCATCAGAATCGCTAAGGGGCATTGCTGGAAGATTGCTGGCTTCTATTTTCAAAAAAGCCAAATTGCTCCAAGAATCTATTGCCAAAAGCTTTCCGTCATAAACATTTCCACTGTTGGTAGTAATTTTGAAAACTCGATTTGAATCAACTATAGAAAAATTATTCTGTGAAAAATAATCCGGCAAAATAGCATTAACAGCCGTCATAATTATTCCGTCACTAGTCATAATTTCTCCCGTTGCATTCACTGCCTCCTTTATTTTTTTTTGCGTCAAATTTTTGGAATCATCTTGCGGAAAAGAAGAAATATTCACCACTGATGGAATAACTCGATCGGCAATTTTGCTGATAGATGATTCTTCTTTGATATAAATTTGTTCAGTTTTATTAATAACAGTTACATTTTCTCCCGCCTTTTTGAAAAGCGCACATTTGGAAAAAAAAGAATTGGCGCCTAGATACGGAAAAAGATAACGATTGGCAATGATGCCACTTAAACCAGCAATTAAAATTATTCCTACGAGATAAGATGTTTTTTTTATCATATTTTTTATATTACAGGTATCCATTTAGAACTAATTAAGACTAGGCTAGCGAGGACAGAAAAAAAGATTAAGTTAAAAATAATCCGCTTTTTCCTGATAATATCCAGAAAATTTTTCTGAATAATGTCCCAAAGCACAAAATACAGTATAAGGGCAACGGCTCCGCTCGTCAAATAGCCAAAAGGCCAAAAATTTATCGTCCAAGCAATTTCCGCCATAACCAAAGAAACAACTAGACTATACAGCCAAACTTTTTTCTTATTGACACAGATAATAGAAAAATATTGATAGCTCACAAAAAAAGTGGTCACAAGATAAACTAACATCAGATAATATAAGGGCACCAAAAAATTCAAATATAATCCGTACGCTCCGGCATAAGTGAAAAAAATAGTCGCCATACTGGCAGCCGTATTCATTCCTTTGGCAGTTTGGTCATTTTCATATTTACTTAGGCGATAAGCACCTAGAAGAGAAAGATAGTACATTACAAAAGCCAGGATTATATAAATTTGTTGATAATGGCGGATAGTCACCAGATACAAAAGAGCCACCGAAGAAATTACAAAAAAAATCGGCAGAATGGAAAATTTCCATTTACGGCCTATTTTCCAGCCTTGAAAAAGCGCCATCAAAAGCAAAAAAAGCATTATAAAAAGAACATTGGCATGAAAAAAAACAATCAATTCCAAACCGATAAAAAAAATTAGACTGTATAAAAGTGGTTGGAGTTTTAAAAACATAGTATGTGAATTATCTATTATCTTATTTCAAGTATAGCACAAAATTTTGGAATTATTTTTTCTCGCCTCGATTCGACGAAATGTTTCTTCGAGTCGAAGCGGGCCAATCCTCAATCACAATTTTCTTGCCAAATTTTTTGACGACTAATTTTTGTCTTTCGCGCCAGCCAAATTCACGGATTATTTCAATTGGAATTGTGACACAAAGACTTTTCTTGCCCAACTTTGTGAGTTTTCTAATTTGACTTTCATTTTGCGCGCGTTTAGCCATATATTTATTATTCGCATGGGCGCATTCGCAGACGCGCTTTTCGCATGCGTTTATTACGTAATTTAGTATGTAATTAATTATGTATTATATTAATTTTAAGATTAAGCAAATCTTGCACCGCTGTTTTTACTTTTAATTTTAAACTTAATTCCTAATCCTTACAATAGAAATCATAGATATTATATTTTAAGTCACTATTATAACCTCTGAAAGTATGATGCCAGTCTTTATTGCTTATTTTTTTAGTACCAATGTCAATTATGGCATCCAGAGTCGGATCATTTTTTCTTTTTAGCTTCTAAAATCTTTTTCATTTCCCGATCGAAATCAGAAACATAATTTTTGTCTTGAACTATTCGATACTTCTCATATTCTTTGAGCGCCAAAGCTTCCGCCACCTCATGGCTAATTTTACCGGCATTCGTCAAAATTTCATATTCACTAAATTTCAAAAAGGCATTTAATTTTTTTGCCCAGCTTTCCATCGTCATCACTCGACCTCGTGCTGCCTGCATTTCGGCATAATCCAAATACATATTTCCAATGCGATTCAAATGCTCCAATTCTTTTCCATTCAAATAATTCTTTGCGATTATAATATCACTAGGCATAATTTTTCCTTTTGGCGATCTCCGCCAAGAAGTCAATCCCATTTTTTCTTTTTTACTGCTAGCACGATCAGCGATAATTTCCGCTGCGGTTTTTCCTGTTATAGCAAAATGAAGTTTATTTTGCACGGTGGCAAAAAATTGCTTGCTTTCATATGCTTTCGGAGAATAGTCAATTGCTGTTGCATAGATATCAGTAATTTTTTGATAAATCATCCGCTCGCTGGTGCGAATATCCTTAATCTCCTCATAAACCTCATCAAAATATCTCGTGCTGAAACGAGAACCATATTTCATTCGATTAACATCCAAGGCATAACCTTTGTGAATATAATTTTTCAAAATTCCAGTTGCCCACTGGCGAAACTGCGTGCCCCTCTCGGAATTTACCCGATAGCCAACTGCGATTATAGCTTCCAAAGAATAGAATTTTGTTTTATATTTTTTCCCATCCGAAGCAGTTGTTAAGAAATCCTTAATAACTGACTTTTCCTCTATTTCTCCCTTCTCAAGCAAATTTTTCAAATGCATATTGACATTCGGCACTGTAGTGTCAAAAAGTTCTGCCATACGCTTTTGCGGAAGCCAAATATTTTCTTCAGCATATAATACCTCAATATTCACCATTCCTTCTGGCGATTGATAAAAAGCAATTTGATTGTCTGGTATTTTCTTTTGCATATTATAAAAATTTATTTGCCAGTTACATACACATCTCTATTTCTCAAAAACCAATTTTTCTTTTTTCAAATCAACTCTTATCTTTTCTCCTTCTTTTATCTTACCCTCAATTATCTCCATTGCCAATTCATCCAAAATTTCATTTTGGATAATTCTTTTGAGCGGTCTGGCACCGTACGCTGGATCGTAACCTTTTTGAGCAAGATATTTTTTTGCTTCCAAAGTGAGTGTGAGTTTGATATTTTTTTGCGTCAAGCGCTGTTGGATTTTTTTGATTTCCAAATCAACAATAAGTTTCAACATTTTAGGCGTGATCGGATGAAAAATAGTTATTTCATCTAGTCGATTCAAAAATTCCGGTTTGAAATTTTCTCGCAAAGAAGAAAGCACTTTTTCCTTCATTTCTTCCTCTCCCAAAACTTCATTCTCCGCTTCTTTGAAACCCAAACCACTTTTATAAATTATATCCGAACCAACATTGGATGTCATGATAATCACCGTATTTTTGAAATTAACTCGCCGACCCTTGGAATCAGTCAAATGACCTTCATCCAAAATTTGAAGCATTATATTGAAAACTTGAGGATTAGCTTTTTCAATTTCATCAAATAATATTACACTGTACGGTTTTTTGCGAATAATTTCTGTGAGTTGTCCCCCTTCTTCATAACCAACATACCCAGGGGGCGAACCAATGAGTTTAGAAACACTGTGCGATTCCATATATTCACTCATATCCACTCGAATCATGGCCGATTCGCTGTCAAAAAGAAATTCGGCCAAAGTTTTAGCTAGTTCTGTTTTCCCTACTCCTGTCGGACCTAAAAATATAAAAGATCCAATCGGTCGATTAATTTGAGAAATTCCACTGCGCGATCTTCTGATTGCGTTGGAAACAGCTTTGATCGCCTCTTTTTGTCCCACCACTCTTTGTGATAATTTTTCCTCCATTCCGATCAATTTTTCTGATTCGTCTTGAAGCATTTTAGATACAGGGATACCAGTCCAGCGAGAAACTACTTTGGCAATATCTTCTGGCATCACTTCTTCTTTGAGAATTGAATTTTTACTTTGAATTCCGTCTAATTTTTCTTTTTCAACTTTTATTTTTTTCTCCAGTTCCGGAATTTTTCCATACCGAATTTCTGCCACCTTATCCAACTCCATTTTTCGTTCAGAAATTTCCGCTTGAGATTTTAGTTTTTCAATCTCGGCCGAATGAGCGCGAATATTGGTGATCAAATCTTTTTCGGTTTTCCATTGAAGCTTCACTTTTTGCAATTGTTCTTTGACTTCCGCCAATTTCTTTTTCAATTCTCTAATTCTATTTTTTGCTTCCGTGGTATTTTCTTTTTCCAAAGCTTTCTTTTCTATTTCCATTCTGCGCATTAATCTCTCGGCAGAATCAATTTCAACTGGCATTGAATCAATTTCCATCCGCATCGCGCTAGTCGCCTCATCAATCAAATCCACTGCTTTGTCCGGCAAAAACCGATCAGTAATATAGCGATCAGAAAGCTTCACTGCTTCACAAATTGCCGCATCAGTAATTTTTACTCCGTGATGCACCTCATATTTTTCTTTGAGGCCTCGAAGTATCGCAATGGCATCTTCAATAGAAGGCTCTGTCACTATAATCGGCTGAAATCTCCGCTCAAGCGCAGTATCTTTTTCAATATATTTTTGATATTCTCGCGTAGTGGTTGCACCAATCATCCTTATCTTTCCTCTCGCCAGAGCCGGTTTTAACATATTGGAAGCATCCAGCGCCCCTTCTATCGCTCCCGCCCCCACCAAAGTGTGCAGTTCATCTATAAACAAAATATATTTTCCCGCAGCTCGATCAATTTCATTGATAATGGCTTTCAATCTTTCTTCAAACTCTCCACGAAATTTTGTCCCAGCTAAAAGTGAACCCAGATCCAAAGAAACAATCCATTTATCTTTGAGTGTTTCTGGCACATCACCTTCGGCAATTCTTTGCGCCAAACCTTCCACAATGGCTGTTTTTCCTGTTCCTGCTTCACCGATAAGTACGGGATTATTTTTAGTCCGGCGACTCAAAACTTGCATCACGCGCCGAATTTCATTATCTCGACCAATAACCGGATCTAATTTTTTATTTCTTGCCAACTCTGTCAAATCCACAGTGTATTTTTCCATCACTTGAAATTTTGTTTCCGGTTCCGGCGTATCTATACGCTGTCCACCCCTAATTTCCGAAAGTATTTTCAAAGCTTTTTCATAATTGAGACCTTTTTTTTCTAAAAAACTTTTCAAGACTGTTTTGGCCGACAAGAAAGCTAAAAGAATATGCTCGGTGGAAATATAATCATCGCCGATTTTTTTGGCTTCTTGTTGAGCAGTGCTTAGAATAATAATCACTTCCGGCGCGATAAAAATTTGAGCCAAACCACCTTTAGCATTTTTCGGATAGCTATCCAAAATAGTCATCACTTCCGCACTTATTTTTTCCAAGTTCATTTCCAGTTTTTTTAGCACTAACGGCACAGAAGAATTTTCTTGATTGATCAAGGAATAAAATAAATGAAAAACATCCACCTGTTGTTGGTTTTTGATTATCGCCAATTCTTGCGAACTGCGCAAAGCTTCTTGGGATTTAGTTGTGAGTTTATTTAAGTCCATAAATTATTTTCTTTCTGCCAATTTTACTTCTATATTTTTTTCATCGCCTTTATGCCAAATTTTGAGAGTGATCTCATCTCCTGCACTATATTGGGAAATAATTTCTGAAAGATCTTGTTTTTCCTTTCCGCTATTTATTTTTTTACCTTCTATTTCTAAAATTATATCATTTTCCACTATCCCCGCCTTATCTGCCGGAGAGCCAGGCAAAACAGCCAGATCAGTAATTTTGTTTCCCCGTGCTACCAAGGCTCCATAATTATACGGCAAATCGTTTTCTTTTTGCAAATATTCATCAATCAAAACATATCTCACTCCCAAATACGGTGTCGATATTTTTCCAGTCTTTTTTACTTGGTCAATATTTTTTTTCACTTGTTCTATTGGAATAGCAAATCCAATGTTTTGGGCGTTCTCGGCAATTGCCACATTTATTCCAATCACTTGACCATTAATATCCAAAAGCGGTCCGCCAGAATTCCCCGGATTAATCGCTGCGTCTGTTTGAATTATATTATTTAATTTTTCTGTTTGTCGCAATCCATTTCCCGCCGTCAAATCTCTTTGCAAACCGGAAATAATTCCTCGACTCACTGTGTTGGAAAATTCACCCAAAGAATTGCCGATGGCAATCACTGTTTGTCCGATTTGGATCGCATCAGAATCGCCTAATTCTAAAATTGGATAATTTTCCCCTTCAATTTTGAGAATGGCGATATCATTATTTGGATCAATCGCCAAAACTTTGGCGGGATATTCTTTTTCATCATTAGCAACTATTGTATAGTCAGCCGAGGAATCATCCACGACATGTCTGTTTGTGACAATCATCCCGTCTGGGGTTATGAAAAAACCTGTGCCTCCGCCGATAGTTTGTTTTTTTGTTTCACCAGAATCTTCGTTTGAATAATAATCTTCCGGACCAAAATAAAATTCAAAAGGATTGAAAAAATTATCAAATCTTCTGAAATTTTGAATTTTAGGCACATCTTTGGTGATCACAATACTCACTACCGCGGGAGTTGATTTTTTAACCACTTCGATCACAGCCGAATCTTCCTGGATAATTTTCTGCTTAACTATTTCTGTTTCAGATTGCTCTTTTTTGAAATTAGTTAGAAATTGCGCGCCACCCTTTGAAGCTAAAAATCCAAAAATCGCCCCCATTCCACTCGAAACAAAAACCACCAGAATAATACCCAAAAAAATCACTAATATTTTTCCAGGATTGTTTTTTTTCTCTGAATAATCTAGCGAATTTGCATTTGCTTCAGAAATATTTTCGTTATTATTTTCATTTTTCATATTTTTAATTTTCCACTCCAAATATCCTGCTATGAATATAGGGAGCAGATTTTAATTTTATTAACTTTAAAATTAAGAACACAAAAAATACTACAATTTTTCAGACTTCTTATTCCATTGAAATCGCGCTCACGGGACAACTTTCTATCACTTCTTGACAATTACAATCAACGCAATCTTCGCTAATCACTTGCGATTTTCCGTTTTCAATTTTGAAAACTTTTGGACAAAGAGATTCGCAGGTTCCGCAACCAATGCAAAGCTCTTGATTCACTTTTGCTTTAGACATAAATTTTTATTTACGAACTACGAAATAAACGAAATACGAAAAATTTAAAAAATATTTTCGTACTTTCGCCCGCCTCGACTCGCGGAGACCGCTTGTCGACGCGAGACGGGTATTTCGTATTAATTTCGTATTTCGTAATTTGTTAAAATATTATCGACGGATCATTAATTGGATTTTTTAATAAATCTTGTTCATATTCTCGCATATTTTGCTCACTAAATTGGACTTTTCCCGCCTGACTATCCCAATAAAATTCTCTGGACGGAATAAATATTTTATAATCCCCTTCCATTTCCGAAAGCCACTGCGCAAAACTTTTGATCGGCACAAATATCTGATTCAGTTTAAATATTTGCTCCCCATTTTGTTCTTTCACATCTTCCATTTGAATTATATGAAATCCAATAGAACTTTCCACTATTTCGCTCAATTGGTTTTTTTGTAATTTGCTAACTACTTGCGCTACTTCCGGAAGCATTTGATTGGCGCTAAACCAACCAAGCGCTCCCCCGTTTTTCGCACTTTCGCCTTGTGAATATTTTTTCGCCGTTTCAGAAAAACTTATTTTTTCCGTCAAATCTTTTTGGGCTTTTTCGATTTTTTCTCGCGCTTCCAAATAAGTCGGATCATCTTTTTTCAATTGACTAAAAAGTTTTTCTTGATACAAATCCGGTTTGACTATATTTTCTTTGAAATCTTGAATGTCCCAGCCATAAAATTTTTCCAAAAAATCTTTCAACTGATTGCCCGTACCATATTCTTTGAGTTTTCGATCAACCTCTTGGTCAACCAATTCTTGCGTCACAAGGATGCCTCTTTTTTTGGCTTCCGCTTTTATTATCGAATCCTCAATTAATTTACTCAAAATATTTTTCTTTTTAATCGCCAATCTTTTTTGACCATCGGGCGTAGAAAAATCCACTCGCAAACCAACTCTGGAAAAGTCCTGACTTTCATAAAATTTCCTCGCCGCCAAAAGTTGATAATCTAATTTTTCAAGGGTAATAAATCCGGCTTTATGTATTACCGCGGGATAAGGAATAACTGAAACAGTTTTTTGGATAATTTTATTTTCCTTCTTAGGCCATAAATAAACCACTGTTCCGACCAAAATAAGATAGACAAAAAATAGAATTAGAAAAGCTCCTAGAATTGTGATAAATTTTATTCTTTTTTTATTATTCATAAAATGTTTTAGACACTGGATGTCTCGCGACCGTAACAGCCGAAAGACATCCAGTGTCTGCAAACGCGCGAGTCTAATGTTAATTTATAAAATACTCCCACCATTTCAAATAATTTTCTTTTTTTTCATCGAAATTTTCTGTTTTTTGGCTGTTTGATTTTTCAGTTTCCTTTTTTTCCTGCGCTAAAAAATTTGAATCCTGGGCGATAATAACCACATTCTCCTTAGGCTCTTGCAAATCAAGCTTGTCCTTGGCTTGGATTTTTTGATAATCCTGACTGCCAAGGTACGCAATTCTTTCTTCCAAGCTCATATTTTCTTGCTTTATTTTTTCCGCTTGTTCTTTCAAAGAATTAATGTCATTTTCCACCTGCTTTTTTTTGGAAAATTCCCGATAAATTGAAACAGATAAAAATCCCAAAACTACAATTGCGCTGACAATAATCAAAACTACTGTCCAGGAAAAATTTGAATTGTTGTTTTTCATGTTAATACATTAGCGCTGGAGCCACCGTGAAAGCCACCATTGCCAAAACCGCAATTAGACTTATCACTAACCAAATAACCTGAATAAGTTTTCGTCCTTTTCTTGTTCTCATAAATATATTGTATCAGAAAAGTTAAAATTCGACAATTTATTTACGAACTACGAAATAAGCGAAATACGAAATTATTAATATACACACCCTTGAATATTTTTCGTACTTTCGCCCGCCTCGACTCGCAAAGACGATTGCTCGCCCGCTTCGCCAAATCGAGGCGAGTCGACGCGAGGCGGGTATTTAGTATTAATTTCGTAGTTCGTAAAATTGTTACTTTTTTAGCACCGACAGAAACGCTTCCGGTGGAATTGAAACTCGCCCAATATTTTTCATTTTTTTCTTGCCTTTTTTTTGCTTCTCCAAAAGCTTCTTTTTTCTGGTTACATCGCCTCCATAAAGTTTAGCAATCACATCTTTTCGAAAAGCCTTGATCGTTTCTCGAGCGATAATTTTCGCCCCGAGTGCCGCTTGCAGAGCGATTTGAAAATTTTGCGTTGGAATGACTTCTTTCAATTTTTCTACAATTCTTTTGCCTTCCGAATGGGCATTTTCTCGCGGAACAATTCGAGAAAAAGCATCCACTTTTTCTTCCGCTACTAAAATATCCAGTTTCACCAAATCATACGGCCGATAATCTTTGACTTCATAATTCATCGAGGCATAACCAGAAGAAGCACTTTTGAGATCATCATGAAGATTAGTTACGACATCCGTCAAAGGACAGTTAAATTTTATTATCATTCTTTCAGCATCCAAATATTGAGTATCCAGGTATTCAGAGCGAGTATTTTTCATTACTTCCATAATCGGTCCAAGATAACTGGAAGGCGAAACGATTTCCAAACTCACATATGGTTCAAAAATTTCTTCAATTTCCGAAGGGTCTGGAAATTCCGAAGGAGAAAATATTTTTATTCGACCATCCTTATTTCTTAATTTAACTTCATACACAACGCTTGGCGTAGTGATAGTTGGATTGATTTGAAATTCCCGTTCCAATCGAGATTGAATAATTTCCAAATGCAAAAGTCCCAAAAATCCACAACGGAAACCTCGACCCAAGGCCAAATTAGATTCTGGTTCAAATACAAAAGCCGCGTCATTTAGCTTGAGTTTGTCCAAAGAATCTCGCATCAAATTGTAATCATCACCTTCTACGGGATAGAAACTGGCATAAACCATCGGCACAACCTCCTTGTAGCCCGGTAAAGGAATTACCGGGCTCGCAGACTCACGCTGACTTGACGCTGACCCTCGCTGAATTTTTTCCGCGTTAGTCCGCGTTCCGTCCGCGTATATCCGCGACGTAATCGTATCGCCTACTTTGCACTCACTCACACTTTTTAGTCCCGTCGCAATGTAACCAATTTCTCCGGCCGAAAGTTTTTCCGCCTTAACTAAATTTGGTTTGAAATATCCTACCTCAATCACATCGCTTTTTTTATCATTTATCATCATAACAATTTCCTCTTCCGCGCGAATTTCTCCGTCAAAAACTCTCACATGCGCCAGCACTCCCTTATAAGTGTCATATTTTGAATCAAAAATCAGAGCACGAAGTGGCTTATTCGAATCTCCTTTTGGGGAAGGAATTTTTTCCACAATTTTTTCTAAAAGTTTTTCCACATTTTGTCCGGTTTTTCCAGAAACTTCCAAAATTTCTTCTTCTTTGCATCCCAGAACTTGCATAATTTCCCGCTTGGATTTTTCAATGTTGGCATTAGGTAAATCAATCTTATTAACAACCGGAATTATTTCTAAATTATGTTCGATAGCTTGATACAAATTAGCCAAAGTTTGCGCCTGCACGCCCTTAGTCGCATCCACTAAAAGCACCGCCCCTTCCACTGCTGCAAGTGAGCGCGAAACTTCATAACCAAAATCCACATGCCCTGGTGTGTCGATCAAGTTCAAGATAAGCGCGGATGATTGCTGATTTTCACGCGGATTTTTGCTGATATGCGGATTGTCTCGGACAATATCACAAACAATTCTTTCTATTTGTAAATTTTTATTGCCAAAATTAACCAGCAAAGCCAGTCTGTAATCGGTACCTTTTAAATAATACCAAGTTTGTTTTTTTTCTATTTTTCCAACAAAAGGCAACGCTTTAAGTTCAAGAATAATTTTTTCATCAACAATAAAATCAGGTTTGTATGTTCCAACCTTTTTATTTTTATAAATAACATCGACAGATTTTTCTCTAACAAAGAATATACCTACATCTGATAATTCTTTAGCTAAAGCATTGCCGTAAACACTCTCCTTATGTCCAGGACCGAGTGTATTATAAACATTAAATATAGCTCCTCTTATTTTGTAAGTCAGCTCCTCATATAATAATCCGCATTTATCCGCGTCACAATCCGCGTTTATCTGCGTCGCTCGATAGAGCATGCGAACCGGGGTCATCTTGATAGTGATTCCCCTTTCCCTTTCCAAATCCATCTGATCCAAGAGTTGTTCTTTCATTTTTCTTTTTTCAATCGTTCCTGTCATTTCCAACATCCGATCGGCCAAAGTCGATTTTCCGTGATCAATGTGAGCTAATATGGCAAAATTTCTGATATTATTTTTTTCTAACATATTTCTTATTCTAATGGACTTTTAATTTTTCTTATCATCGGATTAGTCACTTTGGTATAAATTTGCGTTGTTCTAATGTTAGCATGCCCCAAGAGTTCTTGTACATAGCGCACATCCGTACCATTTTCGAGCAAGTGTGTGGCAAAGCTGTGCCGAAGTGAATGAAAAGTGGCATCTTTTTGCACCCCCGCTTTTTTCAATGCATTTTCAAAAACTTTTTGGGCTGTTCGTTCAGTTAATTTGCCCTGCCTCATCGGCAGACAAGCCCCGCGTTCACTAGCAAAAAAATAATCATTAGAATTTTTGTTGGAAATTAATTCTTCCACATCCGCCACGAGCTTTTCTGGAAAAACCGTAATTCTATCCTTGTTTCCCTTAGCACCTTTAATATGAATGATTAGTTCCGCCAAATTTATATCCTTAATTTTCAAATTAATAATTTCACTCACACGCAATCCTCCCGAATATGCCAGCGCTACCATCAGCCTATGTTTTTCATTGGAAATTTCCGCCAATATTTTTCCAATTTCATCTCGAGACAACACGATTGGCAATTTACTTGGGGTCTTGGCAAATTTTATATCAATTTCAGTTTTATTTTTCATTACTTCTCGATAGAAATATTTGATCGATTGTAAATGCACATTGATTGTTTGGGAAGATTGTCCCCTATCCTGTTTTTCCAATAAATATTTTTTGATCAATTCAATTTCCGGTTCTTTTTTGACAATTTTTATATATTTGAAATAATCAACCAAACAACCTAAATAACTCTCAATTGTCCGCGGACTATAATTTCGCAATTTCAATTCATTTTTAATTTTTTGCAATAACTCTTGTAGCTTCATAAAAATTATGCTATATTTATTTCATAAATAAGCGACACCCAAATTATACTAAAATTTCGCATAACACGCAAATTTTAGCAATTATCAACCACCAAGTTCGCATATAAACGAGATATCCAAAATGTCGCGCGCTACGCTTGCTCCATTTTGAATATCGTGCGCGGATACCTCCACTGCTATCCTCTGTGCCGTCTCGCTTCGCTCGCGACACATCGGATATCAGCGGATATCCGAAATTTCCCTTCAGAAACCCTTCGGGATTTCTTCGGAAAACTTCGGATTATCCGCGCACGTTATACGCCATAATAAAAAGCCTCTTTTATTTTTTATATAATTTTGGCAATTTATTTTTTTGGCTGGTCGATATGACTCGAATATAATTAATAAACTAATCAAAAAAAAATTATGGAAGGCAACAACATAAACACACCTCCAACAGGAGAGAAAAAAAGCGAAGTCGATGCTGGAATTGAGAGATTCCAACGCTTAATCAGATATATCGGCGATGACGAACACACCTGCAATAAAATAGCTTATCTGGAAGAATTTGAGAAATTAGAAAAAGACCTAATTAGTAAAGGCTATTTTGAATCAGAAGATGAAATAGTGAAAACGCTTGAGGGTCGTGGCGTGGAAAACCCAGAGATGATACTTAAATTAATAAGAGCAGTCGCGTCCAGCGAAAAAAAATAAATTGCCAAAATTATTTTTACATTAAGGAATAGAGGCTTTTTATTACGGCGTATAACACCAAATATCTGGCTCCAAAATTTTTCATTTATTAGAAATAATAAGGAGTGAAAAATTTTCTCGACCCAAATTTCGCACTTTTCTGTTTAGTGGTAAAATATAGTATAATTAATTTAACAAAATAGTCCGAATATCAAAGTTTTTAGCCTTTAAACCAAAGTGCGAAACTTCAGATATTTGGATACGTTATGTGAAATACCCAGAAATTTCTTTATCTTTTTTAAGATTTTTTTGGCGAATTCATGGGTTGAATAACTCAAATGCAAAACTATGTAAATTTAAATAAAAAAAATTAATTTTAAAAACAAAATATGAAAAACAAAAGAGGAAATGTTGCTGTGATTGCGATTATAATCGTGATTGTGGCAATAACTGCATCGGTAATTACATGGATTGTTGCCACAAAGTCGCAAGCACCAGTTCAGCAAGCAGTTGTAAATCAACCCACACCAGATACTAAAACAAAGCCTATTTCGCAACCAGCACAAGTAGATACATCGAGTGATTGGAAAATGTATACATCGAATCTTGGTTTTAGTTTTGAATATCCAAAAAATTGGTCGTGCAATATCACAAAAGGAAGTTTTCCGAAAAATTCAACTATTGTTGAAGTTGGTGTTGGGTGCACTGATATAGCAAGAAAGACAGAATTTGACAATATACCAGATAAACTCGGAGGAGCAGCGTATTACAAAAATGATCTGGATGTGGATTTTTCAGGATATGAAACAATTAGCGAATACCTAAAAGACCCAACAACAGAAAAAATTGGTAGCGTAGTTCTTGGAGGAAAAGCTGCCTATGATGTTATTATTGGAGGCTATGGTGCAAATTATGGAATAGTCACAGAATTTGATGGTAAAGTTTTAGTGCTAAGCTTTCTTCCTGATAGCAAAAGTAAAATCGGAGATATTGAAAAGCATATTATTTCTTCATTTAAATTCACAAAATAAATTCGCCAAAAAAGAATAATAAGGAAAAAGAAATTTCTGGGTACATCACATCACCGAATATCTGGTTTCACAGAAAAGAAAATCGCAAATATTCTTTACAATTTAGATAGCCTTTTTTTTGAAATTTTTTGAAAAGAAAAAAGCTCGAATGGTTAGACCAAACGAGCTTTGAGTTTGAAGGTTAATTCGGCTATTCCTTCCCGCAGTTTTAACGCGATCCTTGCTCAGATGAGAAAGGAGTGGTTTACTGGTCTACTAACTGCAGCGGGCGTAGAC
Organism: Candidatus Moranbacteria bacterium RIFOXYA12_FULL_35_19; assembly: GCA_001784805.1. Lineage (GTDB taxonomy): Bacteria > Patescibacteriota > Minisyncoccia > Moranbacterales > UBA2206 > UBA2206. The sequence continues at coordinate 335 of MFSE01000001.1, read as the reverse complement.
GAGAGCCTTGGCTCAAAAACCACTTACCAAATTAACCTTCAAAATAGTCTAGCATGCCATCTACAATCTGTCAATAGCAGTTTTCAAAAAATTTCAAAAAAGGGCTTAAATTAAGGAAAATATTTGCGATTTTCTTTCCTGCTCCACCCAAATTGCGCTATGATAAAGCAAAGTTTAGTGATATAATCAAAGCAAATGGATGTTTGAAGTTTTAACCAAGAAACATGGGCGCAACTTCAGATACACAGAAACGATATCCAAAATGTCGCGCGCTACGCTTGCTCCATTTTGAATATCGTGCGCGGATACCTCCACTGCTATCCTCTGTGCCGTCT